>JAUNMP010000019.1 GCA_030537465.1 bacterium | reverse complement strand
CGTGGCGTGATCGAGGGCTTCGGCCTTCGCCAGAACCGTCTCACGATCCAGATCGAGCCGCACGACGGCATGGCCGAGCTCTTCGATGCGATCCAGCGCTGGAACACGATTCTCATCGACTTCGACCGCGACGTCTGGACCTACGTCTCGATGGGCTACTTCAAGCAGAAGACCATCAAGGGCGAGATTGGATCCTCGACGATGCCGCACAAGGTCAATCCGATCGACTTCGAGAATTCCGAGGGCAATATGGGGCTTGCGAATGCGATGCTCGGGTTCCTTGCGCGCAAGCTGCCGATCAGCCGCATGCAGCGTGACCTCACCGATTCAACGGTGCTCCGCAACATGGGCGTGGGATTCGGCTATGCGCTCGTCGCCGTGAGGTCCACGCTCAAGGGACTCGGCAAGCTGCAGCTCAACGAGGAGCGCCTGGCGGATGATCTTGACCACAACTGGGAGGTCCTTGCGGAGCCGATTCAGACGGTTATGCGTAAGATTGGCATGGCCAATCCGTATGAGAGACTGAAGGAGTTGACGCGTGGGCGTCGCGTGACGGCCGAAATCATGAAGGAATTCGTCTCTGGGCTGGAACTTCCCGAGACGGACAAGGCGCGTCTTCTCGCGATGACGCCTGCGACTTATGTGGGGATGGCGGAAAAACTCGCATCCCTTGTTTAACAGAAAGAAAGGAAACAAAAATGAAGATGATGACGATTGCCGTCGCTCTGTGCGGTCTCCTGTTCGTGACGGGTTGCCAGAAGGAAGAGACCCCGGCCGAGAAGGCCAGCGCTGGTCTCTCCGGCATGCTCGACTCCGCGAAGAAGACCGCTTCCGACGCCGCCGACTCCGCGAAGAAGGCCGCCACGGATGCGAAGAAGGCCGCCGAGAAGGCCGCTGCCGACGCGCAGAAGTAATCGCCTTCGTGCGGTTCGTGGACGCAGGCGGTTTCTTCGACTGCCTGCGTCTGATTCTTGACTTGGGTCTACTCACATCACATTCTATTTTTCGACTATTGCCATGAACATTCCACAATCGATACTGGATGAAATCAAAGCGCGGACGGATCTTGCCGATTTGATCGGGTCGTATGGTATCCAGTTGCGTCGTGCGGGGGCGGACTACAAGGCGTGCTGTCCGTTCCACCATGAGAAGACCCCTAGCTTCGTCATTCATCCCAACCAGGGGTATTATCATTGTTTTGGCTGCGGCGAGAAGGGGAATGTCTTCTCGTTCGTGATGAAGCAGGAGGGGCTGAGTTTCGGGGAGGCCGCGCGGAAACTTGCGCAACAATGCGGTGTGACGGTCGAGGAGAAGGAAGATCCGGATGCCACGCATCGTGCGCGTCTTCTGTCCCTTCATGCGGAACTTGCGGCGTTCTTTCGCCGTTGTCTGAAGGTTGCACCCGAGGCGGAAGCTGCCCGACGTTATCTCGCGACACGCAACCTGCCAGAGGAGTCGCTCGAAAAATTCTGCGTGGGCTATGCGCCACAGTCTCCGGAGGCGATGCAGAAGTGGGCGGCGAAGTATGGATTCAGCGCAGATGAGATGGACGCGGCGGGTGTTCTTCTCAAGAGCAAATACGCGAATGGGCGACCCTACAACCGTTTTGGCGGGCGACTCATGTTCACGATCTGCGACCGTCAGGGGCGACCTGTGGCGTTTTCGGGGCGAATCCTGACGAACGACAAGAAGACGGCGAAATACGTGAACTCGCCGGAAACGTTGATTTTCAAGAAGTCGAATGTTCTCTTCGGTCTCGACAAGGCGGCGCCGAACATCGTCAAGACGCCTGGCCGTCAGGCCATCGTCTGCGAAGGGCAGATCGATCTCATCCGTTGTCATTCCTGTGGGTTCACGAACACTGTGGCGTCACAGGGAACGGCCTTTACCGAAGAGCACGTGCGGATGGTCAAGAAATGCGCGGACTCCGTGGTGCTGGTGTTCGACGCGGACGGCGCGGGGCAGAAGGCCGCCATCAAGACGGGCGGCGAATTCCTGGCGGCGGAGGTCCCGGTGCGCGTGGCGACATTGCCGGCGGGTGAGGATCCGGATTCCCTTCTGCGCGATCAGGGCCCGGAGGCATTTCGTACGGCCCTGGAGAACTCGGAGTCCATTACGCAGTTTCAGGTCCGCACATTGCTGGCAAAGGAAAGGAATCCCGGTTCGATCGACGCGATTGCCCACGTGAGCCGTGAGGCACTGGAGACGATTGCCAAGTGTCCCTCGGCCATTTTGCGTGCTTCGCTGCTTGCGGAGGCAGCGAAGATGCTGAATCTCCCCATTTCCGCGCTGGAGGAGGATTTCTCCAAGCTCAAGTCTTCGGGTGCACGGAAGTCCACGGGGGGGGGCAGAACACAGGCTGCAGCCCCTGCTGTGACCACGCCGAAACCGCCTGCCGTTCCCGCAACCGTCCCCCATCTTAAGTCTCCTGTGCCCGCGACTACGTCGCGTGTTGGATATGACAACGATGTGCCGCCGGAGGATTTCTTCATCGATGTTGAACCGCCGCCGGGGTTCGAGTCCGTGGAACCTCCGGTGCCAATCGCCCCCGCAGTTGAACTGCCGTCCCCGCAGGAGACGACCCTTTGCGAGTTGCTGCTGCAGCGCGGGGAGGAACCCACAGTCGCTCCGCTGGTGGAGCGTTTTGTCCTGGATGAAATCCTGGCCAATGTCTGCACGCGGAAGTTCGTCGCCGCCTGGCGTGCATCGAAGTCCGGCGAGGGCGACGATGCATTCGCGAGGCTGCGGGGGGAACTGGAACCAGGGCAGTGTGTGTGGCTTGACGACATCCTACTGGGAAACGAGCGGACGAATATGTCGGAAATCCCTCCTGAGCGCATCCTGCAGGACCTACTTCGCCAGCTGTGGATGTCGGCGGTTCGCCGTCGGCAGGGGGAGCTGCCGGCGGTGTCCAATCCCGAGAACGATCTGCGGCGCCTGACGTTGTCGTCCCACATCCGCCTGCTCCAGCGGGCTCCCTGGCCCAGAGCCTCCGCGCTGATGGTGCCGGCGACCCTAGCGTAACTCGTTTTCGCAATTGAGTTCCCCGCTGAATTCCGCTATACTATTCGCCAAATTTTTTCTAAGGAGAAAAAGAGATGGCGATTATTCAACAGGGCCTTGTGCTGATGGCCGCGGGCATGGGCATTGTGTTTTTGTTTCTGGCGATCTTGATCGTCGTCACCAAGTGTTCGAGCGTCGTTGCGCGCTTCGACAACATTCTCCCGCAGGACGCGCCGAAGAAGACGCCGAAGAAGGCCACTGCCGCTGACGACGACGCCAACATTGCCCTCGCCATTGCCGTGGCGCTCGGCTGACCTCTTTCTCATCTTTCGACTTTAAATTCACCAGGAGTAATAGAATGGCCAAGAAAACAGTCAAGTACATGCTCACCGCGTTCCGCGACGGCTTCCAGTCGGTGGTCGGCGCCCGCGTCCTCTCCAAGGACTTCCTCCCCTGCGTGGAGGAGTGCTATGATGCCGGCGTGCGGTGGTTTGAGGCGGGCGGCGGCGCGCGCTTCCAGAGCTGTTATTTCTATTGCCAGGAAGACGCCTTCGACGTGATGGACGCGTTCCGCAAGGCGGCCCCCGAGGCCGACCTGCAGACGCTTTCCCGCGGCGTGAACGTCGTCGGTCTCGAGAGCCAGAGCTCCGACATGATCAAGCTCCATGCGCAGATGTTCAAGAAGCACGGCATGAGCTCGATCCGCAACTTCGACGCGCTCAATGACGTCAACAACCTCAAGTGGTCCGGCCAGTGCATCCACGATGCGGGCCTCAAGCACGAGGTCGTCGTCACGATGATGGGCCTGCCGCCTGGCATCGACAACCAGGGCACGCACACGCCGGAGTTCTACCGCGATCGTCTGAAGATGATCATGGATGCGGGCATCCCCTTTGACCGCGTGGCGTTCAAGGACGCGTCGGGCACCTCCACGCCGGCGACCGTGTACAACACGATGAAGCTCGCCCGCCAGCTCCTCGGCGACGGCGTGCACATCCAGTTCCACTCGCATGAGACGGCCGGCAACGGCGTGGCGTGCTACCTCGCGGCGCTCAAGGGCGGCGCGGACGGCATCGACCTCTCGATGGCCCCGATGAGCGGCGGCACCTGCCAGCCCGACATCATCACGATGTGGCACTGCCTCGACGGTGATCCCGACTTCGAGTTCGACTTCGACATCAACAAGATCAAGAAGGCCGAGGACGGCTTCAAGAACGCGATGAAGAAGTACTTCCTCCCGCCGGAGGCGATGAACGTGAACCCGCAGATCGTGTGGAGCCCGATGCCGGGCGGCGCGCTCACGGCGAACACGCAGATGCTCCGCGACAACGGCATGATGGACAAGTACGACGACATGATCGCCGAGATGTACGATTGCGTCCGTCTTGGTGGCTTCGGCACGTCCGTGACGCCGGTTTCGCAGTTCTATGCCCAGCAGGCCATCCAGAATGTCATGTTCGGCAAGTTCAAGAAGTTCGCTCCGGGCTACGCCAAGATGGTCCTCGGCTACTTCGGCAAGACGCCGGTCGCCCCCGACCCGGAGATCGTCAAGAAGGCTGCCGAGTTCATGGCCTCCAATGAGCTCACGAAGCCGTACTCGACCGTGACGACGAAGACGGTGCTCGAACTCAACGACGCCGATCCCAAGAAGGGCGGCGAAGTCGCCAAGAAGAAGCTCGCGGATGCGGGTCTGCCGATCACCGACGAGAACATCTTCATCGCCGCGGCCTGCCAGGAGAAGGGAATTCTCTTCCTCAAGGATCCGTCCAAGGCTCCGATGGGCTGCCGTTTCGCCGAAGAGGCGAAGCCGGCCGCCGCGGGCAAGGGCGGAGCGAAGACGATCACCATCGGCGGCAAGGCCTACGGTGTTGAGATCAAGGCCGACGGCAAGGCCGTCGTCAATGGCAAGGAAGTCGCGTTCACGGTTGCCGACGGTCTCGTGAAGGCCGCTCCGGCCGCCGCCGCTCCCGCGGGTGGTCAGGAAGTCAAGGCACCGGTTCCGGGCACGATTCTCCGCGTTACGGCCTCTTCGGGCTCGAAGGTCGCGAAGGGTGACGAAATCCTCGTGATGGACGTCATGAAGATGGAAACCCCGGTCACGGCTCCGTGCGACGGTACGGTGACGCTGAACGTCAACGCGACGGACAAGGTCGCGACGGGCGACGTGCTTGCGACCATCGGTTGATTGGAAAATCCCTAGAATGCTAGATGTTCTAGAGATTCTAGAATGTCTAGTTGTTCTAGAAAGGAGTAAGAGAAGATGAAGAAGTTTCTGATGGCGGCGTTGATGGCGGTGGGCGCTCTGGCGTCCTTCGCCGCCGGCGACTGCTGTGCGAATGGGGCCTGCTCCGATGTGCCTGCATGGAAGCAGACGCTCGGCAAGGTGCAGGATCTGACGAAGGACACGGGCATCTCCGGCTTCATGAAGAAGGAAGCCCCTGCCTACATCACGGGCAACTTCGAGGAGGCGGATCGTCCGGCGAAGCCGGACTTCTCGAAGCCGCTCGTGGGTGGGCGCTCCGCCTATGCGAACCGCAATGGTTTCTGGGTGGTCGACGAGGTCCAGGTCAAGACGCTTTCCACGGAGAAACATCCGGTGAAGCTGGGTGACTGGATCGGCGGCTACTTCGACGGGAACGGCGCGTTCGTGAAGGGACATGAAGTCAAGACGCTCCTGGGCATGCCCTACGGCGTTGGCCAACTCATCATGATTCCGCTCTGCCTGATCATGATGTACCTCGCGATCGTCAAGGGCTTCGAGCCGCTGCTCCTGCTCCCGATCGGCTTTGGCGGTCTGCTCGCCAACTGCCCGCTCGGTGGCGTGACGGCCCCCGAGATGCTGCACGATGGCGTGATCACCTTCCTTGCCAGCGGGCTCCCCGTCATGCAGGGTGGCATCACGGAGCCCGGTGGCTTCCTCTACTACTTCTTCCACTTCGGCATTGACACGGGCGTGTTCCCGATCATGATCTTCATGGGCGTCGGCGCGATGACGGACTTCGGTCCGCTGATCGCCAACCCGAAGATGGCTCTCCTTGGCGGTGCCGCGCAGTTTGGTATCTTCTTCGCGCTCTTCGGCGCGCTGGGTCTGGCGGCCGCGTTCGGCGCGGACTTCTTCGGTGGCGTCGACCCCGTGAAGGCTGCGGCCTCGATCGGCATCATCGGCGGTGCGGATGGCCCGACGGCCATCTGGCTCACCTCCCGTCTCGCCCCGGACCTGCTCGGTGCCATTGCCGTGGCCGCGTACTCGTACATGGCCCTCGTGCCGATCATCCAGCCGCCGATCATGAACATGCTCACCACGAAGAACGAGCGTCTCATCAAGATGCCGCCGCTGCGTGAGGTGAAGAAGATCGAGAAGATCTGCTTCCCGCTGATCGTGCTCCTGCTCTGCGCGGTTCTCCTGCCGTCCGCCGTGCCGCTGATCGGCGCGCTGATGCTCGGCAACCTCGCCAAGGAAGTCGGCCCGAACGTCGCCCGTATCGCGGATACGATGTCCAATGCCCTGATCAACATCGTCACGATCATGCTTGGTCTCTCCGTGGGTTCGAAGCTCGCGTGCGAGAAGTTCCTCTCCGGCACGACCCTCGGCATTCTCGCCCTTGGCCTTTGCGCGTTCTGCGTGGGCACGGCGGCAGGCGTTGTCATGGCGAAGATCATGAACCTCTTCTCGAAGGAGAAGGTGAATCCGCTGATCGGCTCTGCCGGCGTTTCGGCTGTCCCGATGGCGGCGCGCGTCTCCAACAAGGTTTCGCTCGGCAACGATCCGACCAACTTCCTGCTGATGCAGGCGATGGGCCCGAACGTCTCGGGCGTGATTGGTTCCGCGGTTGTCGCGGGCGTGCTCTACACGCTCTGCCGCTGAGGATGATCCTCTGACGAAAGCAAGCGCAAGATACGAGGCCTTCAAGAGGGCCTTCGGCACGGTGACGGGCAACCCGTCGCCGTTGCTTGCTTTATCCTCCTTTACTGGATCTTCGGCGGCCTTCGCCGCGGCAGTGCTGTCAGAACGAGGCTTCGTCCTCGTGGTGACGCCGGGATTGCCGGAAGCGGATGCGCTGTTGGCGGACCTTCGCGTTCTGGAGAACGAGTGTCCCGTGCGGGCGTTGGAGTTTCCGCCGCCGCTGGAGGACGATCGTTCGAGCCTGGCGGCCCGGCTCAAGGTCGCGGCCGTGCTGGGTGCCTATCGCCAGCGTCCGTATCCTCTGGTGGTTGTCGCGCCCGCGGCGTCGCTGGCAACGGATGTGCCGCAGGCGGCGGCCGTGGCGGCGGCGACGGTCCGACTGGATCTTTCGGCGGTGGATGCGACGCTGGACTTCGCCGCACTTCAGGCAAAGCTGCTTGCTGCTGGCTATGAGCGTGTGTCCGAGGTGATGGAGCCTGGGCAGTTCTCCGTGCGCGGCGGTGTGCTCGACGCCTGGTCGCCGGACGAGGAGTCTCCCGTTCGTGCGGAGTTCTTCGGCGATGACCTCGAATCTCTCCGTACCTTCGATCCCGCGCTCCAGACGAGTACGGGCAAGTTGGGGAACGCCGAATTCGTACCGGTGGAACTGAAGGGTGAGAGGGTTGAGAAGGGTGAGAGGGTTGAGGAGGGTGGCTGTGTACCGCCTTTGCTGCGCGTGCTGCCAGATGGCGCGACGGTTCTCTTCCTCGAGCACAACGACTACTCGACCCTGATACCTCAACCTTCTCAACTTCTCTCAACCCCCTCACCCTTCTCAACCATCCTCTACACCGGCGATCCCGCGCCACGTGGCGTGCCGACGGGCGTGTTCCAGTCGTCGCCGCTCCCAGGCTTCGCGGAACTCGGAATCGAGGCAGCTCGCAATCCCGAACTGCTGGATGCGGCGCGAGCGCGGCTGCAGGCGTATCTCGTCGCGGCGGAGAAGAAGGGCTCGCTGGTTGTCGAAGATGCCGGGTTTGGCGGTGGATTCGAAGTCCCTGGGCTCGTCGTCGTCGCGAAGAGCGATCGGGTTTTCGCGCACCGACGGAAGGTTTCAAGTTCAAAGTTCCAGGGGGTTGGGGTCGGCGAACGGTTCACGGAGAACCTCGACCTCGAGCCGGGCGAGTATGTTGTGCATGTGGACTACGGCATCGGAATCTTCCAGGGGTCTACGGAAGTCGAGATCGCGGGGCAGCGCAGCGAGGTCTTCACGATCGAGTATGCGGACGGAGCATTGCTCCATGTGCCGACAGCCCATGCCCATCTTCTCTCTCGCTACGTCGGTGTCAAGGGTGCGGCCGTCAAGCTGCATCGTCTGGATGGGAAAAGGTGGGTCAAGGAGAAGGCGGATGTCCAGCGCGCGGTGCAGGATCTCGCAGCCTCTCTTCTGGAAACTCAGGCTCGTCGCGCGGTTGTCCCCGGTTTCGCCTACGACATTGAGACGGACGGCGTCGCGGCGTTCGAGGCGGCCTTCCCCTATGAGACGACGAAGGATCAGGCGCAGGCGATTGCGGATGTGAAGCACGACATGTCCGTGGCCAAGCCCATGGACCGGCTCATCTGCGGCGATGCCGGCTACGGCAAGACGGAGGTCGCCATGCGTGCCGCGTTCATTGCCGCCATGAACGGCAAGCAGACGGCTCTGCTCGCGCCGACGACCGTGTTGGCGGAGCAGCACTACGAGAATTTCCTCGCCCGTTTCGACGGCACGCCCATCCGCATCGAGGCGATGAGTCGCTTCCAGGGCGACGAGGCGAAGAAGGGCACTCGTGCGCGTCTCCTTTCCGGCGCGACGGACATCGTCATCGGCACGCACGCGATTCTCTCCTCAAAGGTCAACTTCCACGATCTCGGCCTCATCATCATCGACGAGGAGCAGCGTTTCGGCGTGAAACACAAGGAGCACCTCAAGCGCCTCCGTGCGACGGCGGACGTGCTGACGATGAGTGCGACGCCGATTCCCCGTACGCTCTACCTCTCCATGACCGGCGCCCGCGATCTCTCGTTGCTCCGCACGCCGCCACGAGAGCGTGTAGCGACCGAGACGAAGATTGTGCGTGACACAGACCAGACTATCAAGGGCGCAATTGAGAAGGAACTTGCCCGAGGTGGTCAGGTCTACTTTCTGCATAACCGCGTACTGACGATTGAAAAGACGGCCGCCCGTATCCGCGCACTTGTTCCCGAGGCGAAGCTCGAGGTCGCGCATGGGCAGATGCCGTCTTCCATGCTTGCCGCGAAGATGCAGCGCTTTGCCCGTGGAGAGACGAACGTGCTGCTCTGCACGACAATTGTTGAGAGCGGGCTCGACATCCCCCGCGCGAACACGATCCTTGTCGATCGGGCTGACCACTTCGGCATTGCCGAACTCTACCAGCTGCGTGGACGTGTCGGGCGTTCGTCGCGTCAGGGCTACGCCTACTTCCTCCTGCCCGAGGAGGGGTCTATCGACTCCGAGGCCCGTGAACGGCTTGACGCCCTCAAGAAGCATGCCGGTCTCGGCGCGGGTTTCAACATCGCCATGCGCGACCTCGAGATCCGCGGCGCGGGCAACCTGCTCGGCAGCGCCCAGAGCGGACACATCGCCGCCGTGGGCTTCCAGCTCTACTGTCAGTTGCTGCAGCGAACAATCTCCCGGTTGAAGGGCGACAAGATCCCCGACCTCGTGGACGTCTCCCTCAATCTCGACTTTCTCGATTTCTCGCCCGGATCCGCCGACGTCGAAACGGACGGCGCCTGTCTGCCGTACAGCTATGTCGAGGACGAGGCCCAGCGCATGGATTTCCATCGCCGCCTCGCCGCGACGTCGACTCTCCCCTCCGTCAAGAAGCTCCGCACCGAACTCGCCGACCGCTACGGCAAACTCCCCAAGGCCGCGGCCCGACTGGTCAAGCTCGCCGAGTTCCGCGTGCTCTGTGCCCAGGCCGGCGTCAATCGGTTGGATGTGCGCAACGGACGGGCCGTCTTCTACAGGACGGGATCGCGCGACATCGCCTTCGTCGGTCACGTCGAGGGGAATTCTCCCGAGCGGAAGATCGCCTCGCTCGCGAAGATCCTGCTTGAACACGCAAATATGGTATAATCTACTCGAATGAAGAAGAAGCATAGACAGAGGAAGCCCGTGATGCGGGGTTTGAGACGCCCTTTCGAATGGCTGGGCATTCTTCTGGGTATTTTGGTGTTCACGAATCTACCCCATGGCGCATTGTTCCGTTTGTGCGACTTCATCAGCGCGGTGATGTTCTTCTTCGATCGGAGAGGACGAGCCGCGGCGCTCTTCAATCTGCGCGTGATCGAGGGCGTCTATCCGCCCGAGCGATGCCACAAGGCCGAGCATGACACGCCGCCGACGCGTCGGGAGCAGATCATTCTCAGGCGAAGCTACCGCAATATGGCGCGGACGATCGGCCATGCGTTCTGGACCTGCCGTAACGCGCGCGCACGCGTGGAGTCGGTGGGTGAGATGGGACAGAAGGGGAAAGACTTCCTCCAGGCGAACAAACCGGCGGTGACGGTGTCGGGTCATATCGGCTGCTGGGAGATCATGTCGCAGCTCGCGTTTCTCGAGGGGCACCTGATGATGTCCGTCGCGAAGGACATCGGTACATCGGGGATGACGAAACTATTGATGAAAGCTCGGCGCTCCATCGGGCAGGAGATCGTCCCAGCCGATGGCGCATTCCGGCCTCTGATGAAGGGACTCAAGGAGGGGAAGTCGCTTGGTTTGCTTGTCGATCAGGTCGTGAAGGCGGAGGATGGCGGCATCTGGGTGCGGTTCTTCGGGAGACCCATTCCCGTTTCCGCGGCGCCCGCTTTCTTCGCGGCGAAGGGGAAGGTGCCGCTGATCGTCGCCTGGTCGCGTCCGCTGAAGGACGGCCGCTACCGCTGCGAGGCGATCTCGACCTATTCGGCAACCGAGGCCCGTGACGTCTGGGGCGTGACGCAGCGCTGTCTCTCGGACCTCGAGCGTGTGATCCGCCGGCACCCCTCGTGCTGGGTGCTCAACTACAACTACTTCCGCAAGACGCCGAAGCCCGCCGAACTCGAACAGCTGCAGGAACACGAGGCGAAACAATGAAGGCCTCTCCTCGCATTCTCTTTGTGGGGAATTTCCTCACGCGCCACTGGGGCAATGGCCGCACGGGCATCGACATGCGCCTGATGGCGGGTGCCATCCGTAGCAACTGGCAGGTCCTTTCGTTCTCCGAGCGCGACATCACCCGCTTCCTGGCTCCCTTGGGATTCATGCGGAACATCGGTGCGAAGATGATGAACGCGCGGCTCGTGAAGACGGCGTGGAACTGGAAGCCCGACCTCGTCTTCCTGAGCCACTGCGACTACGTGACGAATGAGACGCTGGACCGCGTCCACAAGGTCGTGCCGGGCGTGAAGATCGTCCACATCAACTGCGATCCCGTCGAGACGGCGCACTGTTGTGCCCAGATCGCGCGACGGAAGGACTCGTGCGACGCCATCTTCGTGACGACCGCGGGCGAGAAGCTGAAGGAGTGGAAGACCGCCCGGAACGTCGTGGGGTTCTATCCGAATCCAAGCGACCCCTCCTACGAGGTCGAGGACAATTCGCTGAAGACGGATTTCGCCTACGACCTCTTCTTCGCGGGACGGCCCGCATTGGCCGATGCCCGCAAGGATCTGCTGGACGCCCTGGTGCCAAAACTTGATCCATCCGTGCGTCTTGGCTTCTTCGGCATGGGGAAACCACTCGTCGTCGGACGCGCCTACGAGGAGGCAATTGCCGCATCGAAGATGGGGCTCTCCATCAACCGCTTCGAGAACTGGAAGTGGTACGCCTCCGACCGCATCACCCACCTGATGGGCAATGGCGTCTTGACCTTCCAGTATGACGGAAACCAGATGCAGGACTTCTTCTCGGAGAAGGAGACGGTCTATTTCCACACCCCTGACGAACTCGCGGAGAAGATCGCCTTCTTCAATGTGCATGACGATGCGCGGCGGGCCGTCGCAGCCGCGGGACGGGCGAAGTATCACGCGCTCTTCAATGCGCAGCGCACGCTCAGGTACATGGTCGAGGCAACGATGGGCGAAGAGTTCTCGGAAGACTACGAGTGGGCATTGGAGGTCCAGCGGTGAGTCGGCTTCCTCATCTCGGCTGGTCGTCGAACGTCTATCCGCTCGAGGCTGCCGACCTCGTGGCTCTGCCTGACTACGCAGAAGCCCCCATTCCGGATGCCGCGCTGCCACAGGACGCGGTGATCCTCTTTATACGGCCCGATGGCCCCGATGCGCTTCTCCGCGGCCGTGAGGTCCTGGCCGCGCAGGACCCACATGCCGCGGTTCCCACGCGAATCGTCTTCAGGCCCTCTGTCGCCAAGTGGAATCTTCTCGCGACATTGTTCCGCGTGCTGCGCAACAAGTATCGATTTGAGGGTACGGGCATCTACCATGTCTCAGCCCAGGCCATCCGTGGGCTCAAGGTCGAACGCGCGATTCGCACGTTGGACAATCCGCAGTTGCGCGAAGGCAAGGACCGTGCGGCGAGCATGCAGCGCCTTGCGACGAGTCTGCGGACGCGCGGGTACGATGAGAAGAAGCCGATCAACGTCCAGATCTGCCGTATCGGCGGAAGGAAGGATTCTCTCCGCCAGGGCCATCACCGCATCAGCGCCTGTCTCGCCTGCGGCGTCGACCGCATCACCGTGCATTTCTCCGCCGCCGGCGCCTGGCCGCGTGAGCTAGGAGGATGCCGCGTATGAGTTCGTCTCCCCTGTCTGAGCTTCATCTGCTGATTCTCTGGCCGAAGGCGCGCCGAGCCGAGCGGAGGATCCTCGCGGATATTCCGAAGCATGCGGAGATTGTCTGGAAGGGGGAGCTGAGCTTCTCCGGCGATCCCGCGCTCGCCTATCGGCGATTCTACGGTCCGGCGCTGCCGGATGAACGTCGCAAGCTCGCGACCTGCGGGGCGGGGCCATTCCTCGTTGTCGTCGTGCGCGATTCCGCGCCACGCTATGAAGTCTCCGACGACAGCGGGCGCAAGCCCACGCTCTGCAATCTCACGCTGCTCGGCATGAAGACGCGTTACCGCAAGTGGACGGGAAGCGGACACCGTGTGCACGGTACGCTCTCCCCTGCGGAGTTCGCCCGCGACATCGCGATCCTCACGGGGCACACGGCAGAGGAATGGGAACGGGGCGTCCCCGCAGGCCCGTTTACGCCATGTCTTCCGGAAGGCTGGACGGCCGAGTCGACGTTGAAGCCCTTTGCCCGTGGTCTGTCGCAGCCGGGACCGAAGCCGGAGATCCGCGATGCGCACGTCTTCCTCGAGAACAAGTACATCAACGATCGGTTCCTCGAGGGGTCCTGGAAGGGAATGCCCTGCGTCGTCAAGGAATCCTCAAAGGCGGTCTGGTCGATCGGCAACGAGTACAAGATGAACGCGGCGGTGTATGGAATCGCGCCGAATGTCGTGCCGATGCCGCTCGCCTGGCATTTCGCGTTCGACGGCAGATCCGCCTTCGTCGTGACCGAAAAAGTCTCGGGGCCGGCGTTGACCGAGCTGCTGGCCCGTGGCCTCACCCGGGACGAGGCCGACTGCTTCGCGGAGGACATCCGCGAGCTGGCCATAGCCCTGAAGCAGACCGGGATTCTGCATCGGGACCTGTTCTCCGACAATCTGCTCGTGGGCGCGGACGGCCATCTCAAGGCCATTGACTGGCAGCTTGCCGTCGACCGGAATCTCTATCGCGAAGATCCGTGGGTGAAGCGGAACTGGAAGTTCCGCTATGTGGTCTTCGGGGTCAATCGGGAACTTGGACTGGGCGTCTGGAACGACTTCCAGGCGCTCGGCAAGATCCTCGCGCAGTTCCCGCAGACGGAGACGGTGAAGGCCGTTGCCGCCGAACTCGCATCCGTTGCGCCGGGAATGGCCTTTTCGTCTCCGCCGAAGGGCATGGATCGTCTGCGACTTTGGCTCTACGGCTGTTCGCTGCGTCTGCAGATGCTGATCCGGGGGCGGAGGCACCGCAAGTACGCACAGCTCGAACGGCGCTGGCGTACGGTTCGCTGTAAATGGGAGTGATACAGCATGCTGTTCAATTCGTTCGTCTTCCTGCTCTTTTTGCCGGTGGTCTTTGTCCTGTATTGGTCATTGCGGCGATGGGTGCGTCCGCAGAATCTTCTGATCGTGGTGGCAAGCTATGTGTTCTACGGCTGGTGGGACTGGCGATTCCTGATGCTGATAGCCTTCACGAGCGCCTGGAGTTATGTGGTCGGCGTGTTGGAGTTGCCGCATTTCCAAACGCCGGGCCGGGAACGAGGGCTGTCCAAGCTGCTGGTGGCGCTCTCGCTCGTGGTCAATCTGGGAATCCTCGGGTATTTCAAGTACTACGACTTCTTCATTTCCCAGGCATGCACGCTATTGGCGTCGTGCGGACTGGACGTCCATCCGTCCTCGCTGCGCATCATCCTTCCCGTCGGCATCAGCTTCTACACGTTCCAGGCGCTGTCCTACACGATCGACGTCTACCGGCGCGCGATTCGTCCGACGCGTGACCCCATTGCCTTCTTCGCGTTCATCTCCTTCTTCCCGCAGCTGGTGGCGGGACCGATCGAGCGCGCGACGAATCTCCTGCCGCAGTTCCTGGCGCCAAGGTCCTTTGACTACGAGGCGGCGAAGGTCGGATGCCGTCAGATGCTCTGGGGATTCTTCAAGAAGTGCGTGCTGGCGGACAACTGCGCCGTCGTGGCGAACCATCTCCTGAACGATCCGTCCCAGGCGAACGGGCTCGGGATTCTGCTGGGCATCTTCTTCTTCACGCTGCAGATCTACGGGGACTTCTCCGGCTATTCCGACATCGCCATCGGCTGCTCGAAGCTCTTCGGCATCAACCTGATGCGGAACTTCCACTGTCCCTACTTCGCCCGTGACATCGCCGAGTTCTGGCGTCGCTGGCACATGTCGCTCACCACCTGGTTCCGCGACTATCTCTACATTCCGCTCGGAGGAAGTCGCTGCGGACGCCTGAAGCAGGTCCGCAACACATTCGTGATCTTCCTCGTGAGCGGGTTTTGGCATGGTGCCAACTGGACCTTCCTCGCCTGGGGCGCGTTTCATGCCGCACTCTTCCTCCCACTGCTGCTGCGCGGGAGAAATCGTACCTATCTGCAGACGGTGGCCGAGGACCGGGCGCTTCCGAGTGTCGGCGAGCTCGGGCGCATGTTTGCGACCTTTGCGCTGGTGTTGGTGGGCTGGACGTTCTTCCGCGCGCAGTCGATGGGCGAGGCCGTCCATTGGTTCGGCCTTGCGGTTGATCCCCGGACTTTCGGCGCGCTTCACGGTCTGCCCCGCGAGGCGATCGTGGCGGGAATCGCCTGGGCCGTGACGCTGGTCTTCGAGTGGAGGAACCGACGGGAGGCCTTTGGACTTGTGCGGCTTCCGCGCCCGACGGTTCTCCGTTGGGGCGTCTACTATCTGCTGCTGTGGGCGGTGGTGTTCTACGTGCCGGGCACTCAGACGTTCATCTACTTCCAGTTCTGAGGTCCTGCCATGAAGAAATTTCTCTTCCGCCTGTTTCTGTTCTTCTGGGTCCCGATTCTGCTGGCGATCGCCTGGACCGCATTCGTCGTCGTCTGCGATTGCAGAAGCTACCGGTCTGCGCTCGATGTTCCGGACGGGACCGCGGTGGTGGTCTGTGGGGATTCCCAGACCAAGGATTCGCTCGACCCGGCGCTCTTCCCCGGTTTCTTCAACTTCAGCACGGCGGCGACCACGTGTGATCAGGACCTTTTGCGCCTTGAGGATCTGCTGTCCGCCAACAAGGGGCGGATCAAATACGTGCTGCTGGACGTCTCGCCGTTGAAGATCGGCTATTCGCCGGACCGTCCCATCTCGGAGTTGAACGCCGCCCGTGTTCATCTGCTCCTCCATGTGTACCATCTCTGGGAGAACCGTCGTCCCTTCGGTTCCGTGGGGGAACTCTACCGCGACGTGGTTTTCACGCGGAAATACAATGAGTTCCGCAAGTCGATACTCCGCGGCAAGCCGTGGCGTAGTTCAATGGCGGGCGGTTTCGATCCCGACAAGGCCGCAGGTTTCCTCAATCCGAAGCTCAAGGGCAAGGCCGAGTCTGACATGGAGGAAAAGGCGGCGCGCGTGAATGGACGAGAGCCGCTGGAGATGGACGCACCTCTGCTCGACATCCTTGCGGAGTCCATCGCACTTGTCCGCGCCAAGGGCGCTTACCCGATCGTCACCACCATGCCGCTTGCGCCCCCCCTGCGGAAGGCGTTTGATCCAACGAAGAAGGTGGCGTTCACGGCGGCTGTTCGTGAGACTGCTGTTCGATTGGAGGTCCCCTATCTGGATTATCTGGATCTTGACCTGCCGCTCGACTGCTGGCACGATGGTAACCATCTCAACCACACGGGAGCCGCAGTCTTCACGCCGAGGTTCGTTGCAGATTTCCGCCGCACCGTCAAGGCGATGGGGGGGGCGTTGCCGGATGAGGAGTACAAGCTGACGAAGACGGGTATCTACAAGAGCGTCGGCATCCTCGGCAAGAACGCGAAGGGGCGTGGTTTGAGTGGACTGACCTATGCGGGCGGCAACACCTTCTGGACGATCGAGGAGAAGAGCGGTGCTCTGATTGAGTTGAAGATTGAGATTGATACTGGAACCGGATCAATCACGGATGTGCGCGAAGTCCACAGGGCGACGGCTCTGGGCGGAAATTTCGAGGGAATCGCCTTTGATCCCCTGCTGCCGAAACTGTGGATCTGCGAGGAGGAGGGGAACACGATTCGGGCATTCGATCTCGAAAAGGGCAGAATCTCCGATGTTGTCGAGGTTCCGACCATGCGGTCGGCCAGATCCAATCGTGGACTTGAGGCGCTGTCGATCTCGTCCTACGGACTGGACATGTGGGCATGCAATGAGAATGAGCTCCCCGTGGACAGCTCGGCCTCGCCTGGCGCGAGCGAGGTTGTTCGACTTGTTCATTTCACGCGCGCCACTGCGTCCGCGCCGTGGAAGATGGCGGATCAGTGGGTCTATCGTCCCGAACAGCCGATCTCCCTTGATCCGCGCAGACAGCGGAAGCTGCGCAACGGGGTCTCGTCTCTCTGCTTGATGGAGAATGGCGACCTGCTGATCCTGGAACGGGAGACAGACAAGCTTCGACCTGCCCGCGGGCGTTCGCGAATCTACCGTATCGATCGAACCGGGGCGACGGAGGTTTCGGGCCATGCCTCGTTGGCGTCGGTCGACTATGTGCCCGTGCGCAAGCATCTGCTGTACGATGGGGTGGCGCGGCACGTGCAGTACGAGGGGCTGACGCTTGGTCCCAGGCTTGCAGATGGCTCACGAGTGGCGATTCTCGTCTCCGACGCCAGTGACAACGGCGTCGAGTACTTCATGTCGTTGAAGCTTTCGCCTCTCGCCTCGAAGGAGAAGTGACCGTTCAGGACACCACCTATGAATAGTTTCATGCAGACACTGATTCGTCTTGGCACGGCGCTCATCCCCGTGAAAAGCGCCCGCAAGCGCATTCGTCGGCGCCTGATGGATGCTGGCCGTGATGCGCGCCTGAAGCGGACTCTGCCCGTTGTCCAGGCCCGTTTTGCCAGTCATGTTGACGTTTGCCGTGCGAAGTTGGCGCGGGGCGAGAAACTGTCCGTGGCCTTCCTGGTGTGCGACGCCTCGATGTTCTCGGGCGAGAGCGTCTTTCTGAAGATGAAGGACGATCCGCGCTTCACCTGCTCAATCTGTGTGGCGCCGCGTGTGACACGGGGTGAGGACTTCCTGCGTGAGACGCTCGCGAAGACGGTTAGAGGACTCGCGGCGAAGTACGGCGACGCCGTGCGTTCGCTCTACGATCCGGAAACGAGGACGGCCGAGAAGCTGGATGCCGATCTCGTTTTCAGTACGATTCTCTACGAGGATCAGACGTTGCCGGATTACACCACGGAGCACCTCTCCATGCGATCTCTCGTCTCAATCCTCTATTACGGTTACGGTGGGCTCTTCCGCTCGAACGAGAAGAAGACGCCGTTTCTGCCGAACATTGTCTTTTCTTGGCGCTACTTCGTCTCGAACGAGTCGACTCGGCAGATGAGCCTTGCCCGCAATCCGCTTCTCGCGGACTGCATCCAGACAGTCGGCTATACGAAGATGGACCGCCTCGCGGGACTCTCCCGCCGCACTTCGTCTCGCAAGAAGATCATACTTTCGCCGCACCACACCATCGACAAGGTGGCGGACGGACTCGCGCTCTCGACCTTCCTCATCCACGCCGATCTCTATCTGAAGCTTCCGGAGATGTTTCCCGAGATTGATTTCGTGTTCCGTCCCCATCCGCTTCTCTTCGTGCGCCTGGCGACATCGAAGTGGTGGGGCGAGGAGAAAACGGCGGCCTATCGGGCGAAACTGACATCTTTCCCGAACGTCGAGTTCCAGCAGGGCGGCGACTACTTCGCGACCTTTGCGGACTCCGACGCATTGATCCACGACTGCGGATCGTTCCTGGCCGAGTACTTCTACACGGGGAAGCCCCAGTGCTACCTTCTGGAGAGCCCGAAGACTATCGACGAGCAGTTTCTGCCGTTCAGTCGCAAGCTGCTCGACTATGCACACAAGGCCTTCTCGGGAGAGGAGATCGTCTCCTTCATCCGGACGGTTGTGCTGGAGGGGAAGGACGATGAAGAAGCGGCTCGGGATGAATTCGCCGCCCGCGAAGTCTGCGTGAACCATCCCCATGCCACGGATGCCGTGATTGCCGCCGTCCTCCAAAAACTGCTCACGCCCTGATGTCCCGATTTGATACAATATTCGTCTGAAAGACTAGAATTATGAGCAAAACCATCATCGGTTATACAAGCGGGGTCTACGACCTCTTCCATATCGGGCACCTGAACCTGCTGAAGAACGCGAAGGGACTGTGCGACAAGCTCATCGTGGGCGTGTCGGTGGATGAGCTTGTTGCCTACAAGCACAAGCGTGCCGTCATCCCCTTCCAGGAGCGTCTGGAGATCGTGCGGTCCATCAAGTACGTGGACGCCGCGATTCCGCAGGATGACCTCGACAAGTTCAAGATGTGGGAGAAGCTGCATTTCGACGTGCTTTTCGTCGGAGATGACTGGTTCAAGAGCGAACGCTGGCAGGAGATGGAGAAGAAGTTCGACGAGGTGGGCGTGCGCGTCGTCTATTTCCCCTACACGAAGGGTACGAGCTCGACGCTGCTGAGCGCGACGCTGAAGAAGCTGCGTGAAGGCTCGGCGGAGGCTTCGGACGAGGCCGCGAAATGAGGTTTCTCGAAACCAGGATGGAGCACGGGAAGTATGTGACCCGTCTCCTGGGCATTCGCATCCGGAAGCGTCCCGAAGCCCAGCTCTCCGAGCAGTCGGCGCTGTTGCGACGCGAACTGCTGACGATGGCGGACGTGGGGAAGATGCCGCCGCCGCGCGGCATGGCCCGCGACGTCCAGATGGCCGGCATGGTGCTGCTGCGCGAGGTTCTGCGCGTCGCGAAGGAGAATGGCTTTCATCCCTGGACGATCAGTGGTTCGCTGCTGGGCGTCGTGCGCCATGACGGGCACATCATCCCCTGGGACGACGATGTCGACCAGGGCATGATCCGCGAGGAGTACGATCGCTTCTGCGAGGTCTTCAACGAGAAGTGCCAGGATGGCTACTATGCCTGGCGGCGCTACTCCCGCAAGTGGAACCAAATCAAGATCTCGCACCGCGATCTGCCGAAGGACGTGACGACGTCCGTGATGTCCTACGACCGCTATATTCGTCCGCTGCCCACGCTGAAGGAGAAGCACGAGCTCTTCATGAAGGTTCGTGGCGAACAGGAGCGCATCTCGACCACCTTCACGGACGAGTCGACGGATGCCGACCACAAGGCGGCGCTGGATGATTCCCGCGAGCGGGTGCTGCTCGAGGGCAGGGGATCCGCCCCCCACGAGTCGAAGCCGGCGATCTTTCGCGGTCTCGAATTCATGACGCCCTATTGGGTCAAGGAGGCCGTCTACGACTATGATGACATCTTCCCTCTCAAGCCGGCCAAGCTCGAGGGCGTCGACGTGATGGTTCCGAACGATCCCGAGACGGTGCTCACCTACAACTACGGCGACTGGGCCGCCTGGCCGGGGCGCCTCAAGCCACATCATCCCGCGTCCTCCTTCAACATGGAGAAAGCGCTCGCGCTACGGAAGTTCCTGAAGAAACACGGTTGACCACTGGTCCCGGAATCTTGAACTCGGAACTTTGAACCTTGAACTTTGAACCCGGAACCTCGAACTTCAACATGGTCATTGGCTATACAACAGGTGTCTTCGACATGTTCCACGTGGGGCATCTCAATCTGCTGCGTCGCGCGAGAGAGAACTGCGACAAGCTGATCGTCGGCGTCTCCACGGACGATGTCGTGCGTGCATACAAGCACCATGATCCAATTGTCGCCTTCGACGAGCGGGTGGCGATCGTGAAGGCGATTCGGTATGTGGACGAGGTGGTGCCGCAGACGTCGATGGATAAGTTCGCCGCCTGGGAGAAGCTCCACTTCAACCGGCTCTTCCACGGGAATGACTGGAAAGGCAGCGCCATGTACAACGAAGTCGAGGAAAAGCTCCGCGCCGTGGGCGTGGAGGTGGTCTACTTCGACTACACGCAGGGGACCTCGTCCACGCTGCTCGCAGAACGGCTTCGTTCCTGACCCGTTTCCGTCGTCGCCGTCAGTGGAGCGACCTGTAGAGGTCGAGCGTGGCGGCGCACATCTTCGCCGTCGAGAAGTTCGCCCGGACGGATTCGACGGCCGCAGCGCGCACCGCGTCCTTCTGCTCCTCGGTCATATCGAGGATCTCGTCCAACTTCGCTGCGAGCGCCTGGGCGTCGCCGGGCGGAACGAGCCAGCCCGTCTTGCCGTCCTCAATCGTCTCGCAGGCGCCGCCATGCGCAGTTCCCACCACAAGGCGTCCCATCGCCTGGGCCTCGGGAATGGTACGACCGAAGGCCTCCGGTTGAGCGGAAGAGGCGTTCACCACGATGTCGCTGAGGGCGTAGGCCTTCTGGATCTCGCGGGTGTGGTCGCGGAAGACGACCCGCGTCTCGTCGGGAAGCTTTGAGGCGAGCTCGCGCAGATAGTCAGAATAGTCCGTGCGGCCCTGGTCGGACCCGATGAAGAGCACGCCGAGTTTCTTGTGGCGCATGAGGGTGAGTGCCTCGAGGAAGACGGTCTGTCCCTTCCAGAAGGTGAGGCGTCCGGGGAGGGTGATGACGGGGTCTTCGGGACGGAACTTGTAGTAGTCGCACTTCTTCGCCTGGACCTTCTCCGGGCGGCAGGCGTCGGGACGGAAGGCGTCCGTATCCGCGCCACGGTGGATTCGCACCAGTTTGGACGGATCGGCACCGTAGGTCTCGATGACGTGCTTCATCACGTAGTCGGAGACGCAGATGGTCCGCAACGCCTTCAGCATGATTCGATTGTAGGGGATTTTGAGAAAACCGGGCTTGGTGCCGTAGACGCCGTGGAACGTCGAAATCCACGGAATGCCACACTTCTGCGAAGCCCAGTAGGTGGACCACGCCGGCGCGCGCGAGCGCACGTGCATGAGGGTGACCCCTTCCTTCTTCGCGAGGTCCGCGAGACGTCCGGCGTTGGCGCGGAGGGTAAAGGGGTTCTTGCTCTTCAGGGGAAGGGTATAGTGTGGCACGCCCAGCTTCTCGAGAAGCTCGACCATGGGGCCGCCCGCCGAGGCGACGGCGTTCGGGATGCCGGCCTCCTTCAGGGCGCGGGCGATTTCAATCGTGCCCCGTTCGACGCCGCCCATCTGGAGGGACGGCAGAATCTGCAGAATCTTCATGCACGGTAGTATAGCATATTCCCCATGGAGAACGACACCGTTCATTCCCAGGCACCCGTCGTGGGGAGAGGTTTTATGGTATACTCGTGGTCCATTAATTGGATGGTAGAGGAGACGCTGAGGATATGAACATGAAGACGATGGCTGCTCTGATGGCGATGGTGCTGGTGGCGGGTGCTTCGGCCTGGGCGCCCGTGCCGTGCCCTGGGTCGGGTTCGAAGATGATGACGAGCTGGGGTGAGAAGGTGACGCCAGAGAACGCCTGGCGGTCTTACCCGCGTCCGCAGATGGTGCGCTCTCAGTGGACGAACCTGAACGGACTCTGGGAATATGCGATCACGTCCAACGCCGTCTACACGTCCGTGAGTCCGTGGGACAAGTATGAAACCTGCGGGGAGGTGGTCCAGAAGGGCGAGATTCTCGTACCGTTCGCGGTTGAGACGCCGCTCTCAGGCGTCGGACGCCTCCTCGATCCGAACGAGCTCCTCTGGTACCGTCGCACCCTTGACGTGAAGAAAGTGCCTGGCACGCGCCTGATTCTCAACTTCGGCGCGGTCGACTTCCGTTGTCAGGTGTTCATCGGACACAACGAAGTGACCGACATTCCCCACGAAGGCGGTCTCGTTCCGTTCTCCGTTGATGTCACGGATTACGTGCAGGACGGTGCGAACGAGCTGATCATCTGTGTCTGGGATCCCACCAACCGTTCGCTCGGGGCCTGCGGCAAGCAGGTCTTCAAACCGTCCGGCTGCAACTACACCCGCATGAGCGGCATCTGGCAGACCGTCTGGACCGAGACCGTTCCCGAGAGCCGCATCGACAACTACCGTGTGGTCACCGATATCGACACGGGCACCGTTGACATCCGCTTTGATCTGGCCGGCTCGAAAACGAAGGACGATGTCGTCGTCACCGTCGACGGTGTCGGTACCTTCAAGGGTCAGGACCGCGTCACCATCAAGATGCCCGATGGCTTCCGGCTCTGGAGCCCCGAGACCCCAAACCTCTACAACTTCACCGCGAAGTACGGCTCCGACGAGGTGCGCGGCTACTTCGGCATGCGCAAGTTCGAGAAGCGGGCCGACGCGAACGGCGTACTGCGTTTCTACCTCAACAACGAACCGTACTTCATCCTTGGTCCGCTCGACCAGGGCTGGTGGCCGGATGGCTTCCTGACGCCGCCCTCGGAGGAGGCGATGGCGTTCGACATCCAGACGCTCAAGGACATGGGCTGCAACATGATGCGCAAGCACATGAAGGACGAGCCCGCCCGCTACTACCATCTCTGCGACACGATGGGACTCCTCGTCGTGCAGGACATGGCCGCCGGCGGCGGCGACCGCAACCTGCGCTACGGTTTCTACCGCCGGGAGTTCAAGGAGATGGTTGACTACCTCTACAACTTCCCGTCCATTGTGATGTGGGTTCCGTTCAACGAGAACTGGGGCTGCCAGCCCGGCGAATTCTTCACCCACAACACGCTTGACTGGATCCGCCGCTACGATCCGACCCGCCTCGTCGACGGTCCGTCCGGCTGGGACGACTACGAGGGCGGCGATTTCAGGCGCTACGCCAATGGCAAGTCGACTGTCATCCGTGGCGGTTCGGGGCATAAGCCGTTCCCGCAGTGTGAGGCGGCGGATGCCATCGATATGCACTACTACCGCGGGCCGAGCATGCATCCTGTCAATCCGCGCCGCGTGAGCTTCCTGGGCGAGTACGGCGGTCTCGGGCAGAAGGTCCCCGGCCACATGTGGGTCGACAACGGCAAATCCTGGGGGTACGGCGGCACGAGTGACACCTCCACCAAGGATGGTCTCACCAAGGTCTACCTGGGCCTCATGGACAACCTTGCGACCCTGGCCTTCAAGGGGCTCGGCGGTGCCGTCTACACGCAGACCTCTGATGTGGAACTCGAGATCAATGGCTACCTCACCTACGACCGAAAGGTCTTGAAGTACGACGCGGCGAAACTCGCCGCCGCACACCGCAAGGTGCTGGAGATGGCGAAATTGGGCGCAGTCTACAAGTCCGTCACGAAGCCTGTCTTCCCCAAGCACGATCCGGACTTGAAGGCCTGGGCCTACACGACGACGGAACCGTCGGCGAATTGGATGAATGCGGACTTCGACGATTCCACCTGGATGCGTTCTGCTGGAGGATTCGGCGATAAGTCGATCTCTGTCCACGCCCAGGCGAAGGTGATGACGCCGTGGACGACGAAGACTCTCTGGGTTCGTCGTCACTTCACCTGCCAGAAGGACGAGAAGATCTTTGCGGCCACATTCGACATGTTCCACGACGAGGATGTGACGATCTATCTCAATGGCGTCGAGATCCTCCACCGCACGGGCTACAATCAGTCCTATGAACCTTTCACGATTCAGGGTGATCTCTTTGCTGCTGCGCTCCGCGAAGGAGACAATGTGCTGGCCGTCAAGGTTGTCCAGACTGCAGGTGGGCAGTACTTTGACACGGGCCTCTCGGTTGAACGGCTTGAAAAATAATGTAGATTCTCGTGTGCGAGTGCATACTCTAGACTGTCAGGACAAAAGGAGACAAAGAAAATGAAGAAACTCATGCTGGTTGCGTTGATGGTGAGCTCGCTCTGCGCGTTTGGTCAGGACAACCCTGTCGCCGCGAAGCCCGAGGCCGGCCGTCAGGCGATGAAGGCCGAACGTCAGAAGATGACGCCCGAGCAGCGCAAGGAATTTCACGAGAAGATGCTGGCCGCCCGCAAGGCCCGTATGGCCGAGAACCAGAACAAGGTGATCGCGGTGCTCAAGGAGGCCGGTCTTACGGACGAGCAGGCGAAGACCTCAGCCGAAAAGATCGAGCAGATCTACATGGCCGGTCGTGGTCCCCGTCCGGGCCAGGGCCCCCGCCAGGGTCAGGGTCGGCGCGGTAAGCGCCCTGAAACCGCGAAGTAAGAGCTTTCGCGCGTATTGTTCGGCGGGTGGATGATCTGCCCGTCGAAGAACGGCAGGATGCTGTTTCTCCCGCACGGGGTCTCCCGGCAGAGAACGGTCTCCTGCCGTCCGTGTTTCTATGACATGGAAGAGAATGTCAGATCCCCGCTTGACTTCTGATACCCTAGGGGGTATAATACCGCGCCACAGAGGAAAAAGAATGAGATCGTGCAAGCTCCAGGAAAATGTGCTCAAGGTTCGGATCAACAAGATCATCGGCCAGCTGAACGGCGTGGCGAAGATGATCGAGGAGGACTCCCCCTGTGAGGACGTTCTGATGCAGCTGAGCGCCGCCAATGGCGCGATGCACAAGGTCGGATTGATGATTCTTGAGGGACACCTGCGCCACTGCGTGCGCGAGGGAATCCAGAAGGGCGATGCCGATGAGACCATCGAGAACTTCGCCGAGGCTCTGGAGAGCTTTTCCCGGATGAACTGACGCGTCTGTGCGTCGTGGATTTCAACGAGTGAGTGTCGGGGAAGAGGTTTTGTCATTC
The DNA here is from genome assembly GCA_030537465.1 of bacterium. Lineage (GTDB taxonomy): Bacteria > Verrucomicrobiota > Kiritimatiellia > RFP12 > UBA1067 > RUG572. The sequence goes on along the minus strand of JAUNMP010000019.1, from coordinate 14,045 downwards.
GGACATATACCCCTACCCGTATAGGTATAAAGGAGATGGGTTATGGCATGTGGTTGCTGTGGCGGGTCCTGTACGTGCGACGAACATGAAGCGCACAGAGGTTTTCTGGAGCGGGTGCTCGAAGGGTTTGAGTCCTGGCCGGCTCTCGTCGTCGCGCTGGTGTGCCTGATTGCAAGCTTTGTGCTGGTAGGGCAGGGGTGTGGTCACGAGGCGGCGACGGCGGTGCCGGACCACGAGGGATGGCGGCATTGGGTCGATGTTCTCAATCCTGCCTATGTGTCACTTGTCCTGTGCGGGCTTCCGCTCTTGAAGAGCGCGCTGGAGGCGTTGTTTCGGGAGCGTCGCATTACAGCTGCCCTGCTGATTTCTTCGGCGATGGTGGCGTGCGTGTCGATCGGGCAGATCTTCGCCGCGGGAGAGGTGGCCTTCATCATGGCTCTGGGCGAGAAACTGGAGTCCTTCACGGTGAATCGCGCGAAGGCCGGGCTGCGGAAGCTCGTCTCTCTGGTTCCGGCCACGGCGCACCGGGTCGTGACGTGCCCGAAGTGCCGTGCCCGCGGGGAGCTGTTCAGGGATGTTCAGGTGGAGGCCCTCGCGGTGGACGATGGGGTGATGGTCAAGCCCGGGGAGACGATTCCGGTCGACGGCGTCGTGACGGAGGGGACCACATCCGTGGATCAGAGCGTGATGACAGGAGAGTCCCTGCCGGTCGACAAGACCGTGGGAGATGATGTCTACTCCGGCACGATCAACCGTTTCGGGGCGATCACGATCAAGGTTACGAGGGCCGGTGCGGACTCGAGCCTGCAGAAGCTCATCCGTCTTGTCCGCGAGGCGGAGAAGCGGAAGGCTCCGATGCAGCGCATCGCCGACAAATGGGCGTCCATTCTCGTGCCGTGCTCGATGGGGATCGCCGTGCTGACGTTCCTGGGCGTGTGGGGCCTCATGGGGGATGTCCACGTGGCGCTGATCCGGGCGGTGACGATTCTCGTGGTGTTCTGCCCCTGTGCGCTGGCGCTTGCGACGCCGACCTCGATCATGGCGGCGATTGGACAGGCGACGAAATATGGCGTCATCGTCAAGTCCGGTGAGGCGCTCGAGAAAATGGGGCGAGTCTCCGTCGCGTGCTTCGACAAGACGGGGACCCTCACCACGGGCGAGTTGAGCGTTGCCATGTCGACCGACGCCGAGGTGTTGCGCCTGGCCGCCGCGGTCGAGGCGGCGAGCGAACATCCGCTCGCACAGGCGATCTGCGCGGCCGTGCCGGCCATTCCGCCGGCTACGGACTTTGTGATGAAGCCCGGGAGGGGGGTGAAGGGACTCGTGGAGGGGCGGCGCATCGTCTGCGGAACGGAGACCTGGCTGAAGGAGAATGGCGTAGCGCTTTCGGAGGGGGTATTGAACGAGGCCGCCCGACTGAGGGGCGAGGGGAAGGCCGTCGTGCTGGTGGGAGTGGACGGCGCGCTCAGGGGATTTGTGGCATTGGCGGATACAGTCCGGACCGAAGCCCGTCAGGCGCTCGCGGAATTGGCGTCCGTCGGAATGAAGACCTGCCTGCTGACGGGGGATCATGCCGCAACGGCGAATTCCGTCGCCCGGACGCTGGGCGTCGCGGATGTCAAGGCCGAATTGCTGCCGCAGGACAAGGCCACGGTTCTACGGAACTACGAGTCTGCGGGGCTCTCGACCTGCATGGTGGGCGATGGCGTCAATGACGCGGTGGCGCTCAAGACGGCCACGGTCGGCATCGCGATGGGCGGCGCGGGGTCCGACATCGCCGTCGAGGCGGCGGACATCGCCCTGGTGGGCGACGACCTCACGAAGATCGCCTACTTGAAGCGTCTCTCCGTTGCCTGCGTGAAGCTCATCAAGTTCAACATCACGCTCTCCATGTGCATCAACGCGTGCGCGATCGTCTGCTCGATTCTGGGGGTGCTTGGACCCGTCTCCGGCGCTCTCGTCCACAATGTCGGATCGGTGCTCGTCGTCCTCAACGGCGCTCTCCTCTACGACCGGAAGTTCCGCGTGGGGAAATGAAGATTGCGGACGCGCCGCCAATTTGGTTTAATAGTGCGAAATCTCAATATTGAAGAGGATGATGCGATGAAGATGAAATTGATGTTGGGGATGTTCGCGCTCGCGGCGGGCGTTTTTGCACAGCAGAGCGAGATCGCCAAGTGGGATTCGCGCATGGCGGTGGAGACGGCCGTCGTGACGAACGGCGTGAAGTGGATCGACGGAAAGTACCTGCCAATCGAAGGGCGCGCGTTCAACGACGTGGAGCACTACTACGACCGTCTGCCGGCCGGCGTGACCACGAACGTGAATGCCGGCGTGCGCGGCATGAAGCACCACACGTCGGGCATGCTGTTTCGCTTTGTCACCGATTCGAAGAGCCTCCACATCAAGTGGGTTCCGTATGGACGCGGACTTTCGATGGACCACATGCCGTCGACGGGCATGTCGGGCATCGACATCTATCGCTGGGATGCGCAGCTGGGCCGCTGGTGCTACGCGAAGACGGGGCGCATCACCAAGCCGGAGGGGGCGTCGTGCGATCTCGGCTGGGTGCCGGGCACACCCTGCATCATCAATCTGCCGCTCTACAACGGCATCAAGTCCTTTGAACTCGGCATCGACCCCAATGCGAAGATCGAGCCCTATGCCCACAAGAGCGGCATCGAGAAGCCCGTGGTCTTCTACGGCACCTCGATCACGCATGGCGGCTGCGCGTCGCGTCCGGGGCTCGGCTTTGTGAATATCGTTGGACGCGATCTCGAAGTCCCCGTCGTGGGACTCGGCTTCTCCGGCTCGGGCGTGATGGAGTTCGAGATGAGCGAGCACCTCGCCCGCATCGATGCGAGCTGCTACGTGCTGGACTGCCTGTGGAACATGTCGATGGCGCATGGCCGCGTCGGCGGTGGACGCCCGGGCCGCAATGTCGACGAGAACTACGAGCCGTTCATCCGCAACCTGCGCGCGAAGCGTCCGGACGTGCCGATTGTCATGGCGGAGCGCTGCGACGTGTGGTGCAGGGGACCGAACGACCAGGACGTCTATATCCGCAAGCTCTACGAGAAGCTGATCGCCGAGGGCTGGAAGAACCTCGTCTACCTTCCCAAGGACAAGATGTTCACGGGCGACTTCGACGGCACGGTCGACGGCTGCCATCCGAACGACCTCGGCATGCGCTCGATGGCGGACGCCTTCGGCGCCGCTGTGAAAACAGCCCTCAACTTAGACAAATAGGGCTCCGACGCCAACTTTGTGTGGTTCCCGATGTGAGCAACAGTGCAGATTGTAAATGCAGAATTCCAATTTTATGCTATAATTTTCGCATATGAGCTACGCGTTGATGACATTGAACGACAATACCGAAATCGTCCATTCCGAAGTGCTTCCGGACGGGCGGGTGCGGGTTCATGTTGAGACACCGGACAAGCTGGATGGATTCCATTCTGCTGACTGTTTCATTCCGGGCTACACCTGGCAGGATGTTCAGGGCTACACGCCTGCGGAAATCGCATATTATCAGAAGTTGATTTCAAATATGGCGCATCTTGTCATGCGCTATGCGGCGAAGGGTGGGTTTGGCAATGCCGCAGGTCTTTAAGTTCGGCGGCTATCGCATCTACTTCTGGGTGAACGAGGGGCGTCCGACGGAGCCCGTGCATGTCCATGTCGTAGAGGGGGAACCTCGCCCGAATGCGACGAAGGTATGGATTACTGAGGCAGGTGGTACTTTTCTGGCGAACAACGCATCCGAGATTCCGGCTGCGGATCTGGCGGATCTTCTAGACCTGATTTCGGCCCAGTCTGAACTGATCGTCGAAAAATGGCTGTCCGTTTTTGGCAGCGTATCGTACTATTGCTAGGTTATGCGTAGGTTCGGTTCTGTCTTTGACAAGGGAGATATCATGCAGACGCGTAGACAATTTGCGACATTGATGATGGGCTCGGCGGTCGCGCCGGCGCTCGTGCGGGCCGAGACGAATGTGACGGACTTTCGGGAGCCGGTGGCGCCGATTCCCCTGGTTGCAGACTGCGATGTGATCGTGGCGGGCGGCGGCCCGGCCGGAATCGCCGCCGCGGTGTCCGCCGCACGTGCGGGCGCGAAGGTGCGCCTCTTCGAGATGCACGGTGCGCTGGGCGGCATCTGGACGAGCGGACTTCTCGGCTGCATGATCGATTTCGACAAGTCGGAGATCGACCGCGAGATCACGCGCCGGCTGAAGGATCTGGGCGCCTGGCGCTCGCGCCGTCCCCTGTCGCCCGAGCGCGGCGCCTCCAACTACGTCTATGAGCCCGAGTATCTCAAGCTCGTCTGCGAGCAGATGTGCGACGAGGCGGGCGTCGACTACTGGCTGCACACTTCCGTTGTGGCGGCCTACCGCGATGCGTCCGGACGCAACGTCGAGACGATTGTGACCGAATCCAAGGACGGACGGCGCGCCTGGCGGGCGAAGGTGTTCATCGACTGCACGGGCGACGGCGACCTCGCGTTCCGTGCGGGCTGCGGATTCGACTTCGGCGGACCCGAAGGCTCGAACGACCAGCCTGCCAGCCTCTGCGCCATCGCCGTGTCGCCGCACCGCGAACAGCTCGCCCCGTTTGTCGTCAACCATCCGCTCGCCTTCGATGCGAAGGGACGCTTGACCTCGAACCCGAAGAAGAAGTTCCTGGCCGAGCTCCAGCGCGCCGGACTCGATCCCTCCTATCACCTACCCACGCTCTTCGAGGTGCACGACGGTCTCTATGTCGTGATGATGACCCATGTCTACGGACTCGGCCTCGACAAGGCGAAGGACATCACGCGGTCGACGGTGGAGGCGCGGCGCGAGATTCTGACCTCCGCCCGCGCCCTGGAGAAGCTCGGCGGCGCCTGGGCGGACTTCCGCATCGTCGCGACGGCGGAGCAGATCGGACACCGTGCGGCGCGGCGCATCCACGGCCGCTACACGCTGACGGTCGACGACATCAAGAGGGGTGCCACCTTCGACGACGCCGTGACGACCTCCAATTTCTGCGTGGACGTGCATGCGACGACGCGCGAGGCGAACCGGAAGGCCGCCTACAGCAACCACGGACTGAAGAGCCAGCCGTTCCAGATTCCGCTCCGCGCCTGTCGGGCGAAGGACGTGGACAACCTCTACATGGCGGGACGCTGCATCTCGGGGGGATTCTTCCCGATGGCAAGCTACCGCGTGACGGGCAGCGCCGTCGCCATGGGCGAGGGCGTGGGACGCGCCGTGGCGAAGTTTCTAGGTGTTAGGTGTTAGCTTTTAGCTTTTAGGGAAAGCCGGGACGACGAGAGAGAGGACGGTACGATGAGAAACATGTTGATGGCTGCGGTGATTGGCGCAGGCCTCCTGGGGGCACAGGCGGCGGATTATCCGTCGGTCTGGCACACGGTGGCGGATGGTGGAATGGTTGAGCTGACCGCGACCGTGGATGCGAACGCCAAGGATTCGGGGGATGGCAACAAACTGTACAGTCTCGTCTATGTCGAGAAGAGCGGCACCATCAAGGTGAAGGTCCCGGAGGGGGCGACGCAGCCCGTGCTCTGGACGGGCTTCATCGCGACGAATGGCACGGTCACGCTCGACTTGACCGAAGTCGCCGCAAGAAATCTCCCGTTCCAGATGCGCGGCACGATGGCGGCCTCGCTGCTCGCCAAGTCCGGCGAGATGAATCGTGGACGTGTCGTGGTGAAGGGCGTCGACTGCCTGGATGTCGGGTCGAAAGCCGAACAGCTCTACTTCGCGGCACCCGATGTCTCGTTCCAGAACGCGGAAGGGGAGACGGTTGACGGAAGCATTTCGTTCTTTGGAAACAATCTTCTGATGGAGGTGCCCACGAACTGCCCGTTCGCCTTCAAGGACAAGCCGACGATCTCGCTCATGCAGCCGGAGGGCCTCGCGTCCCATTATGTCGATGAGACGCTCTATGTGACGAACTACAGCCTTCGCCTTGTCGGACTCAACGCAATTCGTTCCGACATCGAGATCTGCGTTTCCAATTCCTGTTCGCTTGCGACTTATTACACCTATGCCCCCACGAACACCATTCCGCTGCCGCCCGGCACGTCGACGACTGGATTCTTCTGGGGGCTATGGGGTCTGAATGACGTCCACAAGGTGCCGAACGACATCCGTCTCGCCGACAGCGGGTCGTTTCTGCAGACGAGTCTGCGCACGGCGTCGTTCACGGGCTCCATTTCGGGCCCTGGGTCTGTGAAGGCGACGCCTCCCTTTGACGGAAGCGCGACGCTCAAGACGCAGTTCGCCGATCTGGGCGGGCTGGAAGGCACCTTCTTGGTCGCACCGAGCTATACGTCGGGCAAGAGCTCCTATGTCTGTCGGACAATCGAGCTTCACGGAACGCCGCCGCAGAAGCTGAAGATCTCCGGTACGAACTGCGTGGTGGTGGTGGACGGCAGAGACGAGTCCACGACCTATGCGATCGCCAGCCTGGAGGGGACGACCTCTGACGTGATGCTGCCCAGGTTGACGGTTGGCGAAAATGTGACGTTGAACATCGGCAAGATGAACGGTGGGACGCTGCTGGTCGATGGGGCGGGTGCGCTCGATCTCCAGGAGATGAAGTACGGTTCAAGCCTTTCCGCGCCGGGGACGACGACGGTCGCCTGCGGTCCCTCTGTGTTCGCGCGGAAGGAGGCGGGTCCTGAGGCTGCCACGACCTACTTCACCACGCCGGACGGGCGGGTCGACCTTTCGTCCTATCCCGTCGCGGAAGGTCCGGTGACGGTGCCTGATGGCGCTACCGTGATCAGCACGACCAACGAGACGTCGGCGACGGTTGAATTGGCGGAAGGACATGTCACCCTCTTGTCGCCGGGTTCCGGCTGGGACGTGACGAATAACCTGGCCCTCTGGATCGATCCGTCCGATATGGGTAAAATGACGCAGGTCGAGGTGAAGGAGGGCGTGCCCACCGCAACTGGAAATCGGGCGGGAACGCCGTTGGTGGAGGAGCCCGTTGGACTGAAGACGATCTCCGCCAAGGGCGAGGATGGCGTCAACCATGTGTACCCCTTTGTCGAATCCTTTGCCACGGCCCGCGTCGGGATTCCGTACTACCTGTACAACGGGCGTCAGTACGTCGGGAATGCCAGCAACCCGATGAACGAGTACTATTCGTCCGTCTACATGTACATGGTCACGAATCCTGCCTCGACACAGGGTCTCAGCTATCTGACGGGCGGGAACAGCACGACGCGTCGTCTGCTGTTCGACAATGGTACGCAGGCAGGAAAGAACAGCAATTCATCCATTCCAAGGACCTGGCGCAGCGCGACGTTGGTCTTCGGATCCCAGAATGGCGGCGGAGCAGGACTTTTCGCGGATTCCAAGAGGTATCTCGGTCGCGTGAAGGGGAAGGACAATCCGATTCTCTCGAACGACACCTGCCGCGTGTGGTTGAACGGCGTGGAGGTTGATCCGACGACGGCGACGTTCTCGGGCGGATGGGACATCGTGACGATCCAGCCGAAGTCAGGTTTCCAGGACAGCCCTCTCAACGGCATCGGCTACAGCGCGACCTATACGGGCGGCGGCCAGGACGGGGGCGGACAAAACTACGGCGAAATCCTCGTCCACACGGTTGAACCGACGGAGGAGCAGCGCATTGCGTTGGAATCCTATTTGGCGAAGAAGTGGCATGTGGAGAACTATGCGGTCCATCTCCCGGCGCCGGTGGTGAACGTCGCCGGCAAGGGCGTGCTTGAGATTGCCGACGATCTGGCGCTGGCGGGCACGGCGACGAACATCACGATCATCGGTTCGGGCGAGGTGACGGCGACGGCGCGTCTGGCGGTGCCGAAGTTCGCCGCCGCCTTCGAGGGCTCGATTGGATTCGGCTTCTCGCCGTGGACGTTCACGGTGTGTCCGACCGAGGCGGTCGTCGACGATGCGATCGACGTGGCGCCGGCGAAGATTCGCCTGACGGAGGCGACGGCCGTGGAAACCGCGCTTCGCGGCAAGGTCGCGGACGGCGATTTCCGCCTTGTGTCGTGCGGCGGATTCGAAGGCGAGACCACCTGGTCGCGCACGGGAGACGAGAAGCTCGCCCCGGCCCGCCTCGTCGTGGACGAGAACGGTGTCGTCCTCCACGTCGCCAATGGCGGCACGGTCCTGCTCTTCCGATAAGATCGGTCAGGGACACGAGGGCCCTGGAATCAGGTGGTTGGTCAATGCGTGATGTCCGTTACGAAAAAGACGTAACGGATATTGCGTAATTGAGGATTGGGGGTGTATAATAGGCGGCGATGAAAACGGAAAACCCATTTGTCACCCAGGGGTATGTCGACGCGGCGCATTTCTGCGACCGCGAAGCCGAGACGAAGGCCCTCATTTCAGACGTGGAAAACGGACGGCATGTGACGTTGCTGGCTCCTCGCCGATACGGAAAATCCGGATTGATCCACCATGCCTTCCGCAATCGGAGGGAGTGGGCTTTCGTCTACGTCGATCTGCTGGCGACGACGGATGCAGCGGATTTTGTCCGGACATTCGCCAATGCCGTTGTCGGCGTACTGGACTCACGGTTGGAAAAGGCCGCGGCGACCTTTGTCAATTTCTTCAAAAGCGTTCGTCCGACTTTGCGCACGGGATCGGACGGCGAAGTGGGCTTCTCCTTTGAATTGGCGAATGCGAGCGCCTCGACAACTCTTGACCAGGTGTTCGACTATCTGGCGCGAAAGACGGATCGCGAAATCGTGATTGCCTTCGACGAGTTCCAGCAGGTTGCGAAATATCCAGAGAAGGGGGTCGAGGCGCAGCTGCGTAGTCGCATCCAGTTTCTGCCGCGCAACATCCACTTTGTCTTTGCCGGATCGCAGATGCACCTGCTGGGCGAGATGTTCTCGTCGCCTAAGCGTCCGTTCTATCAAAGCACGAGCTTTCTGCCGCTGGACGTGATTCCCTGTGGGACGTATCGGGCCTTTGCGGCGACGTTCTTCAAGAAAGCGCGGCGAGGATTCGACGCATCCGTCTTTGACGCGATCTACCGGCGGTTTGACGGGGTGACCTGGTATGTGCAGACAATCTTGAATGAACTCTGGGCTTCGGGCGACGCGCTGCGTACGGAAACCCAGGTGGAACTGGCTGTTGGAAATCTGGTTGCCCGCCGCCGATTGAATTTTCACGATCTGGATGTCAGCCAGAGCGCATCGGCCCGTGCGTTGCTGCGGGCGATCGCGCGTGTCGGCTGCGTCAAGGCACCGACTTCGTCGGCATTCCTTTCGGAGCAGGGACTCCCTTCCGCTTCCACGGTGGCCGGGGCCCTCAAGCAGCTCCTGGCAAACGAACTCATCTACAAGACGGATTGCGGGTATGTCGTCTATGATCGATTCTTGGGCGAATACCTTCGTCGAATCTGAACCTCGCGTATGAAGATCGTCCATCGCTGCACCTGGGTCAATCTGAAGAATCCCCTGTATGTGGACTACCATGACAGGGAGTGGGGACGCCGTCCCAGGAACGATCAGGCGCTCTACGAGCTGTTCATCCTCGAGACGTTCCAGGCCGGTCTCTCCTGGGAGTGCGTCCTCAACAAGCGCGCGGCGATCAGGGCCGCCTTTGACGACTTCGACGTCGCGCGGATCTGCGCCTACGGCGACGCGGACATTGAGCGGTTGATGGCGACGGATGGGATCATCCGCAACCGGGCCAAGCTGAAGTCCGTCGTCACGAACACACGTGTCTGCCAGGCGATCCGCAGGGAATTCGGCACATTCGGGAACTACATCGAATCGTTTGCGGGGAAGAAGCCGACGGTCGAGGTCTATACCCTGCGGACGACTTCGCCCGTGTCGGACGCGCTCGCCGCCGACATGCGCCGGCGTGGCATGAAATTCGTCGGCTCGACGACGATCTACTCCTTTCTCCAGGCCGCAGGCTTCCTGAACGCGCACGGCCCCGAATGCGAATTGTGCGGGAAGCCGAAACGGTAACGTCGTCCGAAACATATAGACGCCAATAAGTCCATCGACTTTTTGGCATAAAATCACAAAAGTGCATTGACTTTTGTGAATCTGTTGTCTAGAATAGCTTTGACTTTGGGAAAACAGATGAAAAGAGACATTCTAGATCAGATTTTGTCGTGGAATTCAAGCCCGAGGCGCAAGCCGTTGATTTTGATGGGGGCACGTCAGGTCGGGAAGACCTGGTTGATGAACGAATTCGCGCGCACGGCCTATCCGCAGGATACGGTGTACGTGAATCTCATGAAGATGAAGACTCTTCGGAACAGTCTGGAACAAGCGGATCTTTCGCCCCAGGCGATTCTCGAACGTATCGGCGTGGCGCTGGATGTCGACATCACGCCGGGGAAGACGTTGCTGGTCATTGACGAGATCCAGGAATCCTCCCATGCGTTGACGAGCCTCAAGTTCTTCAACGAGGATGTCCCCGGGCTCGCCATCATCGCGGCGGGATCGCTTCTTGGGCTGGCGGTCGGCAGGTCGAAGGAGGAGCGCGGGGCGGCTGACGAGCCTAATGAGTCGCGTGGTTCCTTCCCCGTGGGCAAGGTGAAATTCCTTGACGTACACCCGATGAGTTTCTGTGAATTTGTCCGTGGCATCGGCAGAAATCGACTGGCCGACCTCCTTTGTACGGGGGAACCGGAGGCTGTTCAGCCGTATGCCGAGGAACTGACGGACCTGCTTCGTCGCTATTTCGTTGTCGGGGGCATGCCAGAGGCCGTTGATGTCTATCGCGAAACGAATGATCTCCGCGCGGTGCGCGAGGTTCAGGAGAACATTCTTGCAGCCTATGATGTGGACTTCGTGAAACACGCCCAGCCGTCTCAGATTCAGAAGATCCGACTGCTCTGGCACGCGATTCCGTCGCAGCTTGCAAAGGAAAACAAGAAGTTCGTCTACACTGCGCTGAAGGCAGGTGCGCGGGCGAGAGAGTACGAGACCGTTCTGCAGTGGCTGGATGATGCCGGAATGGCCAAGCAGGTCTTCCGTGTCGGCACGCCACGTCTGCCGCTGCGGTCGTACTGCGACTTTTCCGCGTTCAAGCTCTATGTCCATGATGTCGGGTTGCTTGGGGCGATGAGCGACTTGTCGCCATCGGCTGTCTTGGACGGAGATGCCCTCTTCACGAACTTCAAGGGGGCCATGACCGAGCAGTTCGTCCTGCAGGAGCTGATGGCCTATGGGCATAGTCCTTGCTACTGGTCCAATGATGCCGGGAATGCCGAGATCGAATTCGTCATCCAGGGCGGGCGGGGCGTCTTCCCGATTGAAGCCAAGGCGGGGATCAACACGCAGGCCAAGAGTCTGAAGGTCTATCGCAAGGCCTTTGGACCGCCTTTTGCGTTGCGGACATCGCTCGCGCCCTGTCATGACGGGGAGGAAATCAAGGACATCCCGCTCTTCGTTCTCGGTCCCTCCGTCGGACGGCTCGTCGAGGCCTAGTCTGTATCATTCACCTTGATTTCGGTCAGTATATTGACTATAATCGACTTGATTTTGGTCAATGGGGAGACCTCCCCCCCCTGTCCAACGTCCCCCCCCGCGCCACCATGCCCCCGCGGACACACCCCCACCTCTCTCAACCCTCCCACCCCTCTCTATGAACATCACACGCAAGAACTTCTTCATTGGCACGTTTGCCGCGACGGCGGCGATGAATCTCAAGGCCGCGAAGGCGCCGGAGCCGGTCGGCAAGATCCAGGGCTTCGACGAATCGTTTGAATCGAAGACGGACGGTCCGTGGGAGCCGTTCTCCGACAGGAAGGTGCGTGTGGGCATCGCCGGCTACGGCGTCTGCACCTTCGGCGCGGTCTTCTTCTTCCAGAACCACCCGAATGTGGAGGTGGTGGCGGCGACGGACCTTGATCCCGAGCGCTGCGCGAAGCTCGCGCAGATCGTCGGCGCGAAGCGGACCTACCCCTCGGCCGAGGAAATGATCGACAAGGAGGGGAAGAACATGGATGCCGTGTTCATCGCGACGGACGCCGCGAGCCACGCGGATCTCGTTCTGCGCGCCCTCGATCGCGGCTACCACGTCTGCAGCGCCGTCCCCGCGCTCCTCGGCGAGCGGCAGCTCGACCGCGCGCCGAAGATGGTCGAGGCCGTGAAGAAGACGGGCCTCGTCTATGCGCTCTTCGAGACGACGGCGTTCCGTCCCCAGACGATCGCCATGCGCCGCATCTACGAGAAGGGCGGCTTCGGCGAGATGGTCTACACCGAGGGCGAGTACTTTCACCTCAACAATCCCGGCGGGAAGGACATCGGCTCCTACAAGGGCTGGCGCACGGGCCTTCCCCCGCAGTACTATCCCACGCACTCGAACGGCTTCTACACCTGCGTGACGCACGGGCACTTCACGGAAGTCTCCTGCATTGGCACGACGGACCCGCACCCGCTCTACAGGGATCGCCAGAATCCCTACCAGAATCCGTTCCGCAGCGAAGTCGCGTTCTTCAAGACGTCCGAGGGTGGCACGGCGCGCATGACGGTGGCGTGGGGGCTCCCCGGTTACCATGGCGAGCTCGGCCGCTGCTTCGGCACGAAGGGCTGCTTCCGCAACGACCGCTACGCGGGCGACAACAGCCTCATCAAGGGACTCAAGCTCATCCGCACCGGCCTTCCCGCCGGCATGGTGAACAACGGTCACCACGGCGGCTCGCATCCGTACCTCACGGACGACTTCCTGCGGGCGATCCTCGTGCCCGGCCACAAGGTCTGCGTGGACGTGGCGACCGCGCTCAACACGACGGTCTCGGGCGTCTATGCCCACCTCAGCGCGCTCAAGGGCGGCGAGACGCTCAAGATTCCGACCTTCAGCCTCTGATTTTCACATGGACCTCCTGGAGGATTGAGAGATGAATGTGGATAGACGGTCTTTTCTCGGTCTTGCGGCGGCAACGGGATTCTGTCGCTGCGTGAATGCCGCGGTGTCCGCAGATGGAATGGACGAAAATCTCTCCGTGTTCGTGTCGGACGTCCATGTGAGCGGACTTCCCGAGAATGCGGATGCGCCGCGGAAACGGCTGGAGCGCTTCGTCGATGAGGTGCTGGCGATGCGTCCGCGCCCGAAGCGCGTCGTCTGCCTGGGCGACATCGCCTATCTGCACGGCCTTCCCGAAGACTACGCCGCGTCGAAGCCGGCCTTCAAGCGGCTTGAGGCGGTGGGGATCGACCTCGTCTTCTGCATGGGCAACCACGATCGCCGCAGCGCGTTCAGGGAGGCATGGCCGGGGCACATGGAGCTCTCTCCCGTGCCGGGGAAGGTCATGCGCGTCGTTTCGCTCGGGACGGCCGACCTCATCGTGCTGGACGGTCTGCAGGGAACGGATGACCGTCCTCGGACCGACATGGGACCTGGGGACGGAAAACTCCACGGCGACGAGTTCGCGTGGTGCAAGGCCGAACTTCCGAAATGGAAGCGTCCGTTCCTTGTCTGCTCGCATTTCCCCATCGGAGAGCTCAGCTACAAGCCGAAGAAGGGCGGAAAGCCGGTGACGCTGGGATCCTGGTTGCTCAAACATGCGCCGATGTGCAAGGGGTACATCCATGGACACGACCATCGGTGGCGGCCCGAATGGGTGAAGAAGGACTGGAAGGCCTCAGAGATCCTGCGCACGGTGTGCCTGCCCTCGAATGGCCTCTGGGGCGACATCGGGCATGCGGTGCTCCGTACATCTGGGGACCGCGCGGTCTGTTCACTTGAGATCCGAGACTTCTTCTTCCCGCGCGAGCCGGAGACTTCGGCGCGTCCGGCCGCCTGGCAGATGAAGGTCGAGGAGAACCGCGGCCAGAAGGTGACGTTCCTCTACGAGTGAGAGGACGCTGCGGAAACTGCCGGGGGGACGCTTTCGGGTTCGTTCGGCGCGTCGTTCACGCTGGACGTGCCGAGACGGGCGTCGTCACGGCCACCTTCAAAAGCTCGGGCATGGTGATCTTCTTCCGGGAGATGAAACGCCGAGGGGCATCTCCACACGTTTTGCTTGGACTTGCACTCAGGGCGCGTTTTTGACATAATGACGCGTCATGAAACGATTCTCTTCTG
>JAUNMP010000239.1 GCA_030537465.1 bacterium | reverse complement strand
TTGCCAGCACGGTCTACGCAGCGAGTGTTGCGATGGCTAATGGCTGGCGGGCCGTTTGGGCTTGAAAGGGAGCGACTATGAAGAAATGTCTGTTGCTTGTGTGTGCCGGATTGCTGGGCGCGGTCTGGGCCGAGGACTTTGTCGTCCAGGTTGTTGCCGGGACGGGTGGAACCGTGTCCATTGTCAAGAACGGCGAAGCGGTTTCGGGAACTTCTGTGTCGGCGGGACCCGAGGACACGGTTGTCGTGACGGCGCTTCCTGCGGAAGGCAGACGATTCATTCAATGGCAGGGGGACAAGACGTCGTTTGCCGAGGGAAGCTACCTTGGGGATGCTTCCGTCACGCTTCATCCAACAGCTGCGACGACGCTCACGGCCCAGTGGGCGACGCCGAAGACGCGCTATTGGAATCCAACCGTTCAATCTAGCTCGTACTGGGAATGGAAGGAGAACAAGAACTGGCTGGACGAAGGCGGCGCGACGGGCAAACCTCTTCTGGGGGACACCGTCATTTTCGGGTCGAATACGAAAAATTCCGCGCCGCATTCGGTTGGCGAGAATGCCAATCCGATCTATGAACTTCGCTTCGAGAACAAGGCGACGGTGTCGGGCAACCAGGGGTCCTATGCGCTTCTGGCCGGTGGTCGCGGCCTTCAGTACCTGCGCCAGGCCAACAGCGGGAACCACTGGTGCGGACTGAGCCTGATCGGCGACGGCATTATTCCGGTGAATATCGCCGGAAACTACATGTTTGTGATGCAGAAGGCCTGCACGCTGGGTTCAAAGACCGGATATGGCGGCACGCCGATTGTTGTGAAGCAGGGGCCTGGAACTGTTATCAACTGCTGCGAGGCGGGCAATTATACCTATTCGGCGCCGGTGACGGTCCTTGAGGAGGGGCGCTGGGACATCACGCTTTCCAAGACGCTCCAGGGATGCACAATAGGTTTCAGCGGCTCAGCCGATAAGAAGTTGACGTTTTGCTACAAGACCTACAAGTCCGACTTGACGCTGGTGAATGGTGGTTTCTTTGAGACCGCGGGTGCTGCGAACCATACAATCGAGGCCAACGACAACACCGCCGGTCGCGTCGTCTTCACGGGTACGCCGAAGTTCAATCCGATGGTCTTCTCCGGACGGTTCACGAAGGGCGCGGGACTCGTCTGGTCGCCGTCAGACGACGACTACGTGTTCGTCAGCTCAAACGCGGTGTCCGACACGGCAGGCATGCTTTCTGTGACGAAGGGCACGGTGAAGCTCGTGGATGGCGCGTCGTTCACGGCGCTTTCCGAGCTGGCGGTGTCCGAAGGTGCCGTCCTGGACGTGGATGCCGCCTCGGGCGCGGATTTCCACGCGGAGGCCCTGACGCTGGGCGGCCCGACGGCGAAGCTGAAGCTGGCGACGGGTGTGGTGCTCAATGTCACGGCGGCGTCCCTCGCGGGCTCGGCACTCGCCCCTGGCACGTATGCGGCGGATGCTGCCGCCGGCAAGAAGGCTGCCTGGATCGAAGGCGCGGGCACGGTCGTCGTGGCGACAGGTCCCGGCAACATGGCGACATGGGTTGGCGGCGACGTGGCGAGCACGCTGATGACAAAGGACGCGAACTGGCAGGACGGCACGGTGCCGGACCTGGCGGCGGGCGATCTCTTCGCGACGTTCGCCGCGGGCGGCGCCGAGGCGCGGCTCGCCGGAGCGGCGGGCTTCGACGGTCTCGCCCTCAACAACACGGCCGGTACGGCGTTCACGTTCGCGGCGGATCCAGACGCGCAGGCCACGATTGCCGGCAATGGCATCGCGGTGGCGGATGCTGCCGCGGCGACGACGTGGACGATGGGTTGGCCGATTGCGCTCAGTGCGGACCAGACCTGGTCCATTGGTGCGAAGAACACGTTCAAGCAGAACGGTCCGCTCTCCGGCGAGGGCAAGCTGACCGTCAACAATGCGGGCACGTTGGAACTCAATGCGCCGAGCACGCAGACGGGCGCGCTTGAGCTGAGGGGTGGCACGGTGCGCGTGACGGCAAGTAACGCCTTTGGTCCCGCAGGGCGGACGGTGGAGCTCCATCACATGTCGACGAAGTATGTCTTTGCGGGAGATCTGACATTCGATGCGCCGATGTACAGTGGCGACCTGGGTGAGTCCTCGGATGTCTTCATGACGGTTGAGGCCGGATCCCGCCTCGCCTTCAACGCCAACTTCGGCTATCTGGCCGAGGGCGGTATTTCATTTGGCGCAGATTCCGTGACCGTCTTCAAAGACGGCGTCAAGTTCGTTAAAGACGGCATGAAGGGGCGGATTTATCCGCGCGGATCCGGAACGATAATTGTCTCCAATGCGATCATTTCCGCCTGCCGTGCGTGGGAGGGACAGCCCGGGAACCCCGTTACGCTCGACCTCTGCGTCGCGAACAACATGCTCAACGACTCGTCCTATTGGGCGAAATTCCCGGTGGGCAGGCTGCTGACGCATGCGGTCCATGCGACCCGGAGCGATGCGCTTCTCACGTTCGACGACGCCACGTGGGACCTCTGCGGCAAGGATCAGCAGACGGGCCTATTGGCGACGACGGCCAAAACGAAGATCGTCAGCGACGCCCCGGCAACGCTCTCGGTGTATTCGCACAGCGATGGCAATGGCCAGAACGGTACCTATGGTGGCGACGCGCGTGTCAACAAGGCCGTCTTCTCGGGGCTGGTGAGCTTGAAGAAGAATGGCAGCCGTCCGCACACGCTCGGTGCGGAAAGCTCGACGACGGGTTCCGTCGAGGTCGCGGCGGGCACGCTCACGTTCAACGCGTCCGGCAAGTGGCCGAATGCGACGGGCGTCAAGCTCTCCGGCGGTACGCTCGTGCTGCAGAACGCCGAGGCGGTGGGTCCGAACGCGCAGTGGGACGTAAAGACGGGGACAAACCCTGTGGTCACGCTGAGTTTCACGGGCCTGCTGCCAGCCGACAAGCTGACGGTGGATGGTGTGCATCTCAAGGGCGGCGTCTACGGCGCGGTGGACAGCGGCGCGGAACACGAGGTCGCCTGGATCAGCGGCGATGGTCTTCTCAAGGTCGCTTCGCGCGGAACGGTGCTCATCTTCAAGTAAGTTTATGAAAAATATCTGCTTCTCCTGTACCCTCACGCTCGCACTTGCCGTTTCGGCGGTGCGGGCGGTTTCTTTTCCCCTGGAATGGAATGTGAACCGTCGAACCGACGTGCCGTATGAAGTCGAGCTGGATCTGGCGAAACTGGAGCGATTGGCAAAGGTCTCGAAGGATTCCGGATTCATTGTCACGGCCCTGACGCCCGCGGGAGAGCAAAAGGTGGAGACGGTTGTCCTCGAGGGGCGGACGATCGGCACGGCGGCGCTTCGCTTCAGTGTTCCGGAAGGGACGACGGCGCTTCGGTGCGACACGGCCGGCACGCGCGTGGTCGCGCCTGTTCCGGGCAACCTGTTTGCCGGGGCGCTTGCGCCGACGGCGAAATGGAAGCTGCCGAAAGGTGCGACACAGAAGGCCGTCGGCAACGGACTCGTCTTCCGCAGTCCCAAATATGGCGGGACTGCGTCCTATACGGTTGATGTGCCGGAGGGCGCGGCCGGCAAGCCCGTCAAGCTGGAACTCGACTGCCGGTCGCTGTCGAAGATGGTGTGGGGCGGCATGATCCATATTCGCCAGCTGGATGCGACGGGTGCCGTGCTGCCCGAGAGCCTGTCCGACCCGCGCTGGACGAGCCATATGCGCCCGCCGCAGAAACTGACGCCCTATCGCGAGCGGGGGCGCATTCATCCGCAGGCGAAGAAGCTTCGTGTCGAAATCCAGCTCCGCTATGCGACGGAGGTGAAGAACGACAACTACGGGCTGCCGCTTGCGAATTCCGAAAGCCTGATTCCGGAGCTCGAGGTCTCGCGTCTCGCCGTCCGCGTGGCCGAGGATCTGCCGTTCCCGAAATACCGCGACGATTTCTTTGGCGCGGGCGTGTCGGGGACGCCCGGCGATACCGCGCTCGCGCTCGGCGGCGAACGGGCATTCTGGTATCAGACGCGCTCGCAGGCCTCCTGGGCCGAGGCGCGGCAGATTCGCGAGGAGTCGCAGACGTTCTTCCCGGCGGGGGCGGGAACGGCGGAAGCATGGTTCAAAAGCGTAGTCTGGAGCGGGGTCGGTCCCCAGTCCCTGCTGGTGTGCTACCACCATGGCGCCAACATCGAGAAGGGGAGCCGCTACAAGGAAAATCGCCGCGTGATCTTCGGCGTGGGCTATACGGCCCAGACGAAGACCATCCTGCTCCAGTTCAAGGACGCCAACGACAAGGTCTTCAAGCAGGAGGTGTCGTGCGAACTTCCTGTCGACCGCTGGTTCCACCTGGCAGCCACCTGGCAGCCGGACGGGATGGCCCAGGTGTTTGTCGACGGCAAGTCCGTGCTGGCATGCTCGCTCGCGGGTTACGCGCCCTACGATCTGAAGACGATGAAATTCCCGAATGATTCGGCCGGCACGGAGTTCTATCTGGGTTCGTCCAGCAGTTCCGCCCGCATCCCGCCCAAGGCGTCCGAATCCGCCTCGGCACCGCTCTTCAGAGGTCTGGCGGACAATCTCCGCATTTCGTCCGGGGTGCGCTACACGGCGGACTTCACGCCGGCGAAGGCATTCACCGTCGACGCCGCGACGCGGGCGCTCTTCACGTTCGACCGGTCGTTCGACGGCGTCTCGGGCGGCGGAATCGGCTGGATCAGCGGCACGATCCGTGATCTGGTGGACCGCGTCGACCACGACCTGACCTTGGAGAAGGATGGCCGGACGTCGACCGTCGCCTATTACTCGCATGAGATCCTGAAGGAGAACCATCCGGATGTCGTCCTCAACCGCTTGAACTATCCGACGCTGCCGACCGCGGTGGAATTCGCAGCGGCGCGTCGGACGAAGCGCGAGACGAGGAATCTGAAACCGGGCGAGACGCTCGTCTTTGACGTGGCGGAGAAGCCCTATCCCGATTTCGTCGAGATCAAGAACACGGGAACGACACCGCTCCTCTATCCGGCGCTGGTGAACAAGGGCGAGATCGATCCGCGGAGTTTTGGCGACATTGCCGATTCGCTCGGCACGGCGGGCGCGATGTCCGACCGTGACCGGGCGAACGCCGTCTTCAACTTCGTGCTGGGCGCAAGCGACTACTTCATGAACCATCAGCCGATCTTCAATCCGGGCAGCGACTGTCCGCGGTCGGTCGAATACGAGGCGCTCGTGATGCTGAACGCCTACTGCGGGTTCGAATGCGGTCCGCTCAATAATCTCGCGGCGAACATGTTCGCCTGTGCGGGCGGCGTGCCGGCGGGGCAGACCGGGGGCTATGGGCACTCCTTTGAACAGGTCTTCTACGACGGCAAGAACCACATCTACGATCTTTCAGCGCAGAAGTTTTTTCCGGCGATGGACAACGAGACGGCGGCGTATCTGGAGGAGTCCGCCCAGCAGCCGGGCGTCCACTACCGTCTGGGCGGCAGCGCGGACCACTTCATCCGCAACGGCACGCGGGGCGCCTATGTCCAGACACCCGCGTTCCAGGAGAAGGTCGCAATGACGCTGAACCCCGGCGAGACGTTCCGCGGCTGGTTCGCGAACGACGGCGCCTGCAACGACCTGCAGTACAATTCCTGCTTCTGCGGCAATCGGCGCGAGAGCCCGATTGGCGTCAAGCGGGAGACGCTCTCGCCCTATCAGGAGAATTACGAAGAACGCTGCCACGCCGTCTGCCGTCGGAACCTGAAGGGGCGTCCCGACGACGACCTTCACCGCATTGACCGCTTCTTCCCGCACTACGGCAACGGGTTCCTGCTGTTCGATGGCAAGCCGACGGCCGGCAATCCCGCATTCCGCGATTTGAAGGACGGGACGTTCTGCTATCAGGTGAAGACGTGCTACCCCATCGTCGCGGCCGAGTACGGGGCCGTGCGGAAAGACGGCACGCCAGTTGCGCTGGAACTTTCGACGGATTGGACGACCTTCCGCCCCATCGGCGCGAAGATGGAAGGACCGGCGGCGGAACCTCGCGTGCGGCTTGACTACGAGGTCCGCGCTCGCCAGGCCTACTGGATTCGCGTGAAGGCGCCGATTGAAGAGGTCGAGCGGGTTCTGTCGAAGACCGAGGTGATGTTCAATGCGCGGATTTTCCCGGGCAAGGTCCGGCAGGGACGCAACGAGCTGCTCTTCAAGTCCGTCGCGGGCGAGGGCGCGCAGGTGACGGTGCAATGGCGGGAGAATGCGAAGCCGATCACGTTCAAGGGCGCACTTGCCAGTGGAACGATTCCCGGATATGAACGGCAGATGGTGTTGCTGGATCCGTCTCGCGAATGGACGATCGACGTCGAGGGCGTCTCAACCGAAGCCTTTGCCACGGCGACGGCGGGGGTGAGGGCGCGACTCGAGAAAGGGCGGCTTCTGCTGTCGGTCGCGGAAGACCATCGGCAGACGAAGGGCTTTATCGGCTTCGTTACCGTGCAGGACGGCGACGCGGCGAAGGATCTCACGGTGATTGCGTGTCCGAATGCCCGTCTGATCCCGGTCGGCCAGTCGCTCGCAAAGACGTCCGACAAGGTTCGTCTCGCCTATGAGAAGCTGCCGAAGGGACGGTACTGCCTCTGGACGCTGGCGCGCTGGGAGAGTCACCCGTCCTTCTGGAAGAGGCGTCCGCTTCGCGCCGAGTTCCCGCAGAAGAAGATGTCCGTCGAAGCGGCGGGGCCCTGCAACGACGGCTTGATGTTCTACAAGGCGCAGTACGGGCATCCGGGCGAACGGGCGAACTGGGTCTGGGATCATGCCCTCGACCCGCACTCGTACTATCCGTATCCGCTGATCCGGGAACTGGAGCTGGGCGGGACGTCCGAATTGACCTATCGACTTCAGTCCGACGTGCCGAACGGCGTCGAGGTCGCCGGGGCGCTGATCTTGCCGTTCCCGGAGCAGGACTTCAAGTGCGCGTTGAAGAAAATCCTCGGCGGCTACAACTGCGTCCCGAACCGCGTGAGGTAGCTTAGAGCTTTTAGCTTAGAGCTGTTA
>JAUNMP010000238.1 GCA_030537465.1 bacterium | reverse complement strand
AACCTGGAGACCTGGAACTCAAAACCTGAAACGGAAAACGCCGCAGCTCTCGCTGCGGCGTTTTTAAGGCATGTCAGCCTAACGGGAATCAGAATTCCTGCATACGGCGACGCGAACGGGCGCGGATACGCGCACGCGCGGATTTCTTGCGCGCCTTGACGCAGGGCTTCTCGAAATAGCGCTGATCACGGAGCGTCTTGATGATGCCCTCCTTGTCGAGGATCTTCTTCAAACGCTTGAGACCGCGTTCAACGGTTTCGCCCTTCTTAAGCTTCAACTGGATTGCCATGCCTTTTTCACCTCACTTTCGAACTTCCGGACCTTGGGGCTCCGAAAAGTCCAAGTAGTATATCACTCTTCATTTGCCGAAGCAAGGGCAATTGTGAAATTGTGTAATTGTATAATTATACTATTGTGCAATTATGTAATTGCATACAATCACACAATGCTACAATCATACAATCCCGCAATCTCACAATGAACACTCCGCAACCGCCTCGAAATCGTAGTCGTTCACGGCCGTGATCCGCACATCCACGAAGGATCCAACGGACGGCAGCGGCTTGCGCGGGGACTTTTTCAGGAACGTGACGCCATCGACATCTGGAGCCTGACTCTCGAGACGGGCCACCCCTGGTGCAACGACAAGCGCGCGGAACGTCTTCCCGACCATCGCAGCGGCTAGTTTGTCCCAAACCTTTCGCTGCGCGGCCATGACCTTGCGGGCACGGGCCTCGGCCGTCCGCAACGGCGGTCGGTCCTTCATTTTTGCCCCAGGGGTTCCCTCCTCGGGCGAGTAGGCGAAGACGCCTAGATGGTCGAAGCGCATCGTCTTCACATCCGCAAGCATCTTCGCGAAGGCCTCGGGCGTCTCCCCCGGGAACCCCGTCATCAGGGTCGTCCGCAGCGTGACGCCCGGAACCGCGGCACGGATCCGTTCGGACGCGACGAGCGAAGCCTTGACCGCGCTCCCACGGGCCATCGCCTTCAGTACGCCGGGATCCGTGTGCTGGAGCGGCACGTCGACGTACTTCACCGCGTGTGGAGACGTGGCCAGCCAGTCAAGATACTCATCAGTGATCTCACTCGGATAGGAATAGAGCACCCGGATCCAGAATTCCCCAGGCAGCTTGTCCAGCTTCCGCAACAATGCGACGAGATTCGTCTTCTCGCTCTTGAGATCGACGCCATACAGCATCGGATCCTGCGCGATGACGTTCAACTCCTTCACACCCGTCGCCAACAGCTCCTTAGCCTCCTTGACGATCGAAGCCGACTTGCGCGAACGGTACCCCCCACGGATACCGGGAATCGCGCAGTAAGCGCAGCGATGGGCACACCCTTCCGCAATCTTCAGATAGGCGAAGGCCGGCCCCGTGAAGCGCAATGCGGCCATCGGTGGGTCGAAGACCCGCTTCGGCATGCCAGGTGGGACGGTCTGTTTCGCGGAAAATCCACGGGACGTCTTCATCCCCAGCGTTGCCTTGACCACGTCGACGATGCAGTCGAGCGCGTCAATGCCGAGAATCGCATCCACGTCCGGAAACACCTCCTGGATCCGCTCGCGGTAGCGCTGCGCGAAACAGCCCGAGACAACCACCACGCGGCAGCGGTTGGCGCGTTTGAGTTCGCAGGCGCGAAGAATCTCGGCGGCAGCCTCCTCGCGGGCGGACTCGATGAACGCACAGGTGTTGACGAGAATGACGTCCGCATCGTCGGATGACGGCGCCAGCGCGAACCCCGCCTTGAGCAGGTGCCCTGCCATAACCTGAAGGTCGACGGCGTTCTTCGCGCAGCCGAGTGACACGAGACCGATGGTATTCGTCGTCTTCATATCAGAGCAGCGCCTCCCCCTGGGCGGCCTTTTCCGTCGTCACTTCAGACTTCCCCTTCTGCGCAGGCACAACGGCGGACGCATCGAGCGCACGGGCCCGACGGACCAGATCGTCGCGCGTCCCCTTGCCGCACACGGGTGCCAGCATCATCGTCCAGGACTCCTCCTGAATCGGGAAGATGTACTGAGCCTCGGGACGAGGACCACAAGAGGCGCCTCCAAGGCCCAACTGCCGCACATCGAGGTTCAGGCAGATCTCCTTCCGCGGCGGTTTTTCGTTCCAAATCCGCTCCTGCTTGTCGCGATGACGGGCGAACTCGAGATCCTCGCAGGAATAGTGGAGTGCCTGCATGAAGAGCGGTTCCGAACCCTTCACCAACACGCCGCGCCCCTCGGCGTCCGTAAAGGCCGCCCAGCGAACATCGGTCTTGTAGCCGTTGTCCTGGGGTCTCACATAGGCGACATACTGGTCCGTGACGGTCGACTCATAGAGTCCGAGGAACGACCCTGAGCATCTGTCCACATAGTTCTCATAGGGGCCACGCCCGTAGTAGGTGACGTTTTCAAGCCGCGCGTCGAGCATGAGCGAGAGTCCGAGACGCGGGAGCGCAGGCGGCATCTTGCCGTAGGGGCGAACGGTGTTGCGGAGAGCGATCGCTCCGTCCGGACGAATCTCGTAGACCGTTGTGTGGGTGAAACCCGCACTCTTCGCGCCGTGGACGTCGACCACGCTTGTCACCCTCACAAGGTTTCCATCCTTCGCGACCTTCAGAGGACGCGCATGATGCCGAATCTGCGAGAGTCCGCTCTCGTAGAAATTGTTCTGCTTACCCCAGCGGGCCTTACGCAGCCAGATGTCGTTGTCGGTGAAGGCGCGCATGCAGGTGAGGCGGGGGCCGCGCACAATTCCATCGGACGAATCCGTGAGCACGATCCTGCCATCCATCTCGAGGCTCGTCATCGTTCCCGTCTTCCGCGAGAAGACAACCTTCGTCGGACCGGCATGGACGCTCACGAGGTCAGAAGAGGACTCGACGGTTACTGACGGGTGGGAAGGTTGAGAGGGGTGAGAGGGGTGAGAAGGTTGAGGGGGGAGGGCTATCTGGTCACGCGCCACGACATACCCCTTCTTCGCCCAGAGTTCGTCAACCTTCAGCGCGAAGGCGACGTTGAGTAGGTATTCGGCACCGGACTTCTTCGCAAACGCACGTGCGGCCGCGGGCATCTCGACCTCCATCCTCGTCGACGGTGCGACGTTCGGCACCTGCCACGGCCCCTCTGCGACCTTGATACCGTCCTCCAGCAGCGACCAGCTTGCATCGTACTTGGCGAGAGATGTGAACGAGAAGCGGTTCCATACCCTCAACTTCTCAACATTCTCTCCCTTCTCAACGACGACATTCCGGTGAACGTGCCCAACTTCGACGAGCTTCGGCGTCACGTTGCGCTCCGCGTCGAGAATGCCGTTCGCACAGAAGTTTCCGTCGTTCGGCTCCTCGTCGAAGTCACCGCCGTAGGCGAGATACCGCTGACGCTTCCCATCGGGGCCAACGCGGTCGGTCTCCTTCCACACCGCCTGGTCGACCCAGTCCCAGATGCAGCCGCCCGTAAGAGACGGATGGTCGTAGAACTCGTCCCAGTATTCCTTGAAGTTTCCGAGGGCGTTGCCCATGCAGTGGGCGTACTCGAAGAAGAAGCTGCACTTCGAGCGAAGTCCACGACCGTGGACCGCCGCAAGGGTCGGATAACCCGGACCATCGATCGGGAAGCGCTCGCAGTCCTGACGATAGCAGGTCGGACGCGTGGCATCCACCTTGCGGCACGCCTCATCCACGGCATCGAACGACGGGCCCTGCCCTGCCTCGTTGCCCCAGCTCCAGGTGAAGACACACGGCAGATTGCGCCAGTTGATCACCATGTCGCGGCAGCGGTCGATGTGCGCCTGCGTCCAGCTCGGCGGCGAAGCAAGGCAGTTCACCCCATAGCCCATACCATGGCTCTCGACGTTTGCCTCAAGCTGGACGTAGAGCCCATAACGGGAACACAGATGGTAGAAGTAGGGATCGTTGGGATAGTGCGACGTGCGGACCGTGTCGATGTTGTACTGCTTCATCAGGAGCACGTCGCGCAGCATTTCCGCCCGCGACACGGCGCGTCCGTTCACGGGCGAGGCGTCGTGACGATTCACACCCTTGAATTTCACAACCTTCCCGTTGACGTGCAGCGCACCATTCGGCATCAGCTCCGTCTTCATGAAGCCGACCTTCGCCGATCGAATATCGGTTGCCGACTGGATGACAAGCGTGTAGAGATAAGGATCTTCGGCGGACCAGAGGTGCGGGTGGACGATCTCCGTCTTGCCCTGGAATGTCGCCACTTTCCTGAAATCGGCGTCATAGAGGGTTGCCTCCACGGGGGCCGTTCCTCCACGAAGCTCAACGGAGAGATCAACCTTCGCCGACTTGAAATCGGGCGCGAGGTCATATTTGAAGAAGAAGTCGCGGATCTCCACCTGCGGCGTCGAGAAGAGCATCACATTGCGGTAGATACCCGAATAGCGGAAGAAGTCCTGGTCCTCCAGATACGCGCCATCACTCCAGCGATAGACCTCGACGGCGAGCTGATTCTCGCCGGGACGAAGATACTTCGTGACGTTGAACTCATGAGCCGTGCAGCTATCCTCGCTGAAGCCAACCTTCTTCCCATTCACCCACACGTAGTAGGCGCTGTAGACACCCTCAAAGCGCAGGAAGACGGGACGCCCCTCCCAGTTTTCGGGCACGGTGAACGTCGTGCGGTAGGAGGAGACGGGATTGTAATCCTTGTCCGTATAGGGAGGATTGTGCGGATGCGGGTATTTGATGTTCGAATACTGCGGCACGCCGAACCCCTTCATCTCGACGCAGCTCGGCACGTCGATCAGCGTCCAGTCCGAATCATCGTAATCCGTGCGGAAGAAATCCTGCGGCCGCTGGGACGGTGCCCCGCACCAGTGGTATTTCCAGCATCCGTTGAGGGACTTCACATAGGGCGTCTCGGGGAGCTCGGGTGTCAGTGCCGCCTCGACGGACGCCAACGGGAACGAATAGGCGCGCGCGGGTTCGACGTTGACGTAATTGACGAGTTCGTTTTCCCACTCGGGGGCATTCTCCTTTGCGCGCTGGGCTTTGACGGCGGCAATCGTCTGCTCGCGCACATCGGCTCCCTGCGGACCCTTCGAGTCCCGCAGATCCGTCCAGGAGAGGCGTCCCGCCTCGGCCTTGACGGGCTTGAGATAAGTGTCGATGAAATGGCGGAGCGCGGCCTCTGTTCCCTTGACGTCCGAACCATGAATGCCCATCACACCGTTGCGATTGCCAACGGTCCAGGCACCCTTCGCGGCCCAGGGCTGCGTCGAGACATAGAAGTCGCCCGCGAAAGCCGGCGCGTAGCCGAGTACCTGCACCTCGACGCCCGTCACGCGCTTCACCTCGGCGGCCAGTTCCTTGAACATCGCCTTCGTCGCAGGCGTCTCGTCCGGACTCCCATGAATGCGGAACGGACGCGCGTCATTCCTCTCGATCGTGAACGTGTCCGCGCCCGCCAATCCCACGGCCACAAGGGCCACCGTCAAAACCAGATGTCTCATAATCATGTCCCTTTCTCTTCATCAACGCGTCTCGTCAATCTGTTCCGGCGTGTAGGACCGGAGAATCGAGGAGGGATTGTTGCGCACGTCGTTCGCGAAGTCGCGAAGAGACGCAGAGGCCTCCCTCACATTGCCGAGAATCTCCGAGATATTCCCCTGCTCACCCGTCAGCACGATGTTGAAGTTCTCGAGGGCCGAACTCGCGTTGCGGGTGACATCCAGTACATTGCTCCACGCCTCGACGAAGTTCATCTTGTTGAGCTGGTTGAGAATCTGCTGGGCGGAGTCGGCCGCATTCTGGAGAATCGACGGTGCGGGGGGGATGATCACGTGGTCGGGACTCCAGCTATAGGTCTCTTCGTGGATTTCCCCTTTCGGGAAGTTGAGTTCGATGTGGGAGAGCCCGGTCACGCCCGAAGCCGACACCGTGGCATGCAGGCCCTTCTTCACCATGTCGGCCACGACCTGATGGGGCTTGCGCTCGTCGCCCACGCGGAAGAGACGCCGGTCAAAGGACATCTCCACGTAGATCTTCTTGCGGTCTTCAAGATGTGCATCGGAATATTCTGCACCAATGAAGGAGATGCGCTTGACCGTGCCCACGCGGACGCCGCGCAGATTGACGGCGCTCCCCACGTCAAGGCCGGAAACGGAATCACTGAAGAAGGTCTCCGCAGGGAATTCATGCTTGGCGGACTCCATTCCGCCAATGTAGATGAGCGCTCCGACGATCAGCGCCACGCCGGCGACGATGAAGAAGCCGATCTTCGCATAACTGGATTGGTTTTCGTAAGACATAGATGAAGGTTCCAGGTTTAAAGTTCAAGGTTCCAGGTTCAAAGTTCAAGGTTCAAAGGCCTCTGTTGAAGAATCTGCGGACAAAAGGATCTTCGGACGAATCGCGCAGTTCGGAGGGTTTGCCAAGGGCCACCATCGCATGGCGTTCCCGATCGAACATCGCGCAGCGGTCGGCGATCTTGAAGATGCTCGGCAACTCGTGCGTCACTACGACGAACGTGACACCCCGCGTCTCGCGAAGACGCAGAATCAAATCATCCAGGGCATTCGAAGTCACTGGATCCAGTCCCGCGCTTGGCTCGTCCAGGAACAAAATTGAAGGTTCCAGCGCCATCGCACGCGCAATCGCCACACGCTTCTTCATTCCTCCCGAGAGATCCGCCGGCATCTTGTTGGCGGCATCCTTCAAACCAACCAGCTCCAATTGCATCAACGCCAGCGTGCGCCGAGCCATCGCCGGCAGCTTCGTGAACTCCTCGAGGGGCAGCATCACGTTCTCGAGCACGCTCATCGACCCGAACAGCGCGCCGCTCTGGTACATCACGCCGATTCGCCGGAGAATGCGATCCCGATTCGCGGCGTTCATCTCCAGTCCATCCACCACAAGCGTTCCATCCAGAACGGGATTGAGCCCGATCAGATGCTTCATGATCGTGGACTTGCCGCAGCCGGAACCACCCAGCAAGGCGAAGACCTCTCCCCTCCGCACGGAGAAGTTGACATTCTCCAGCACCCGTACGCCAGGATATCCGGCGACGACATTGGAGACGGTGATGATATC
>JAUNMP010000018.1 GCA_030537465.1 bacterium | reverse complement strand
GACGGAACCCCTCGCCCGAGGCGAGCACGCCCGTCACGTCGCGGAACAGGATCCCCGGCTTCGGAAAGTCGGGAATCGAAATCACGTAGTCTTCAAGCTTTTTCATCTTCCATCCATCACTTGTCGGACTTGGGACCGCCGAAGCGCTCCGGATCCTTCATATTCGGCCCAGTCGCGGAGAACGCATAGTCCTTGCCCGGCAGAATCGCATTGAGCAGAATGCCCATCAGCGCGCCAACCGCGAGTCCGGAGAGCGAGATCGTCGCGGAACCAACGCTGAAGACGATCGCCTTCGCGTTCGAGAAGCTGATGCCCAGCGTGCAGACGATCGACACGGCACAGATGAGCATGTTGCGCGGCTTCGAGAAGTCCACCTGATGCTCGACGAGGTTGCGCACGCCCACGGCCGAGATCATTCCGTAGAGGATGAACGAGACGCCGCCCACCGTGGCAGCCGGCAACGTGGTGATGACCGCCGCGAACTTCGGGCAGAACGCGAGCAGGACCGCGAGGACCGCCGCAATGCGGATCACGCGTGGATCGTAGACTTTGGAGAGCGAGAGCACGCCCGTGTTTTCACCATAGGTCGTGTTCGCCGGCGCGCCGAAGAGAGCGGCCGCGAGCGTCGCGAGTCCGTCGCCGAGCATCGTGCGGTGAAGTCCGGGCTGCTCGAAGAGGTTGCGGTTGATCGTCGAGCCGATGGCCGAGACGTCGCCCACGTGCTCCATCAGCGTGGCGGCACAGAGCGGCGCAACGATCAGGATGGAGGAGACGATGCGGCTCATGTTGTCGCCCGCGTGGGCGAGCACCGGGAAGACCGTCTCGTTCCAGTGGAACGGAAGCCCGATCCACGGCGCGGCACCGATCTTCGAGAAGTCGACCGCCGCGGACGAGACGCCGCAGAGGTTGCCGAGGATGATCGCCGTCAAGTACGAGACGATCACGCCAATGAGGATCGGGATGATCTTCACCATCCCCTTCCCGAACACGGAGGCGACGATCACCGCCACGATGCCCGCAAGCGCCACCGGCCAGCAGCTGGACGCGCTGTTCACCGCGACAGGCGAAAGCACGAGGCCAATGCCGATGATGATCGGGCCCGTCACCACGGGTGGGAAGAACTTCATCACAGTCTTCACGCCGAACGCCTTCACAAGGGAGGAGACGACCACGTAGATGAGCGCGGCCACGCAGACGCCGACTGAGGCGTAGGCGAGCAGGTCCGTCTTCGCCAGTCCTTCCCAGCCTGGCTTGCCCTCCATGCCCGTAAGCGCGAAATAGCCCGCGAGAAACGCGAAGCTTGAGCCGAGGAACGCCGGCACGATCCGCTTCGTGACGAGATGGAAGAGCAGCGTGCCGAGACCGGCGAAGAGCAGCGTCGCCGAGACGCTGAGTCCAGTCAGGAGCGGCACGAGCACCGTGGCGCCGAACATGGCGAAGAGGTGCTGCACGCCAAGGAGGCCCATCTTGGGAAGCCCAAGCGTGCGGGCGTCGTAGACGGCGTCGGTTGCCGAGGTTTTATCGATCTTCTGTTCCATTTTCCTTTTCTCCTGAGTGGTTAAGCCTTCTGGAATTCAATCTTCCCGGTGTCCAACGACGAGATGATCGCGAGGGATTCGACGCGCGCGCCCGGAATCCTCTCCGCGATGAGCCTCCGTCCGCCCTGGAACGCCTTCTCAACGAGGAAGCCCAGCCCCTCGACCGTGGCGCCCGACTGGGCACAGAGGTCGGCAAGGCCGACCGCGGCATTTCCACAGGCGAGGAAGTCGTCGATGACGAGAATGTGCTCGTCGGCGTTCAGGTATTCCTTCGAGACGAAGACCGTGTACTCGCGCTGCTTCGTGAAGGAGTGGACCTTTGTGACGTAGGCGGCGTCCATCGTCTTCGGCACGGCCTTCTTCGCGAACACCACGGGCACGCGCAGGAGATAGCCCGCGAGGACGGCCGGGGCGATGCCGCTCGCCTCGATCGTGAGGATCTTGTCGATCTTCCGGTCGGCGAAGAGACGCATGAACTCCGCGGCGCACTGGAACATGAGCCACGAGTCCATCTGGTGGTTGATGAAGTTGTCCACCTTCAGGATGCCGCCCGGCAGGCAGCGACCATCCTTCAGGATACGGTCTTCGAGTTCCTTCATATCACTCCTTGATGCGGATGACGGAATTGGCGACGATGGCCGCCACGCCGCCGGTCACGAGTCCGGACGAGAAGATGTTGCGCACCGCGTCCGGCGCGAACTTGAGAATCCACGGCGCGCCGTTTCCGTTGATCATCACCTGCGGACAGAGTTCCACACCGAGACCGAGACCGAAGGCGATCGCCAGCACGAGGGACTCCTTGCGTCCAATCGGCTGCGAGGCGATGATTCGGATGCCCGCCGCGGCGACCATGCCAAACATCAGTAGCGTCGCACCACCGAGCACGGGATCCGGCATCGTCGAGAAGAGGTCGCCCACGACGGGGAAGAGGCCGAGGAGAACGAGCAATCCGGCGATGTAGTAGCCGACGTGGCGCGAGGCGACGCCGGTGAGCTGGATCAGGCCGTTGTTCTGGGCGAAAATCGAGTTCGGGAAGGAGTTGAAGCAACCCGCGACCGCAGAATTCACGCCATCCGCAAGCACGCCGCCGCGCACGCGGGCATGGTAGGTCTCGTCCGTGAGGGAAAGCCCCGAGATCATCGAGTTCGCGGTGATGTCGCCGTTCGCCTCGATGGAAGTGATGAAGTAGACGACCGCGAGGCCGAGGATGGACCAGATGTCGAACTGCACGCCCCACTTGAACGGGATCGGCACATTCACGGCCGCGGAGCTGAAGGCGAACTTCAGCATGCCGAACTGCCAGGCGACAAGGTAACCGACGGCGAGGCCGAAGACGACCGAACCCATGCGGATGTACTTGTTCTTGAACGAATTGAAGAGCACGATCGTGAGCAGCACCGCCGCCGCGATCACGAGGTTGCGCCAGGAGGCGAACGCGAACGGATTGTCGTCCGGGAGCCCCATCGCACCAAAACCACCGCAACACTGGATGATGCCCACCTTCACGAGGCCGAGTCCAATGAGCGCCACCACGATGCCCGAGACGAGCGGCGTGATGATCTTGCGCAGCTTCTTGAAGAGGAAAGCCGCCACCATCTCGGCCGGGGCCGCCGCAATGCAGCAGCCGAAGATGAGGGGAAGACCCCACATCGCCTTCTCGGGATGTCCGTCCGTCTGACCCTGGGCGAAGAAACCGATCGCGATCAGCGGGGCGATGAACTGGAAGGACGTGCCCTGCACGCAGAGCAGCTTCGCGCCCACAGGCCCCAGTCGTCGGCACTGGATGAACGTGCAGATGCCGGAGACGAAGAGCGCCATGGAGATCATGAACGCCTTCACCTCGCCGGAGGTCCCCAACGCGGAACAGATGATGATCGGCGGCGTGATGATGCCGACGAAGATCGCGAGCAGATGCTGGAGCGCGGCGAACAGCGACTCGAAGAACGGCGGTTTGTCCTCGATGCCATAGACGAGACCAGTTCCTGCCGCGCCACCGCGGGCCACCAGCGATTCAATCAGGATGGCGATCGACTTCGACTCCTCCGCCGTGACCTTACCATCCGCGCTGACGAGCTCCAACGCCTTCACAAGCGAGGCGCAGTCTGGGTCTGCATCGGCGAAAGGCCTC
Organism: bacterium; assembly: GCA_030537465.1. Taxonomy (GTDB): domain Bacteria; phylum Verrucomicrobiota; class Kiritimatiellia; order RFP12; family UBA1067; genus RUG572. The sequence continues at coordinate 35,753 of JAUNMP010000018.1, read as the reverse complement.
ACCAACCCGAGAATCGCCGTCGTTTCCTTCAGATCGATGGTGCCGTCCGCCAGCACGAAGTTCTTGAGTCCCTGCAGTGTCTGCAGGAAAGCCTTCCTCTCGTTGTCGTTCATTGTCAACGTTCTCCATTCCAGGTTGAAATCAATTCTTCTCAACGACCGCCGTCATGCCATTGCTCTTCGCCACGATGTAGGTGCAGACATTGTCGCCCGTCACGTTGCAGCATGTCTCGAACATGTCGAGAATCGGATTGATCCCCAGGCAGAGCGCGACGATCAAGGACACCTGATCAGCGGGCAGGCCCATGTTCTCGAGCACCATGAAGAGGAGAAACACCGAGCCGCCCGGGATGCCACCCGCACCAACCGAAGCGAACATGATCGAAAGACAGAGCGTGCCGACCTCTAGAACACCCAGGCTGTGACCGAACATGTTCGCCGCGAGAATCACAAAGACCGGCAGATGCACGCACACGCCGTCCATGTTGATCGTCGCCCCCATCGGCAGAGAGAAAGAGGATAGCTTGCGGTCGATGCCAAGATCGTCCGCCGCCTTGAAGGAGACGGGCAGCGTCGCCGCCGACGAGCGCGTGACGAACGCCGTGAGGATCGGCTCGCGGATCTTCAGCAGCACCCGATAGGGGTTCTCGCGGCAGAAGACCGCGATCGCGAGCGGGTAGACGAAGAGGATCATCGAAACGACGCCGACCACCACGCACAGCGTGATCTTGGCGTAGGGACCGAAGAGCAGCACGCCGTTCTCCGCGAAGTTGACCACCGACAACGCGAAGACGCCAATCGGGAAGTAGTGGATCACGCAGTCGATCAGCTTGAAGGAGACCTTCTGCGCGCCGTCGCACACCGTCACCATCGTCTCCACCGCCTTGCGCGTCGCCGCATCGGTCCCGGTCGCGTCCAGCACCCAGCGCGCGCAGAGTCCAAAGCCAATCGAAAAGACGATGATCGGCAGGAACTGCCCCTTCGCAAGCGCCGCGAACGGGTTCTGGAAGAGTCCCACGAGAAACGCCCCGAACGACCCCGCGTCCGCCGACGAGGACATCCCCTTCACACCCTCCATATAGCCACTCGCGACGTCGCCCGCCGCAGCCATCGAGGGGTTCAGGAGATAGGCCATCGCCACGCCGAAGACGGTGGCGAAGAGCGAGGTCGAGAAGTACCACAGAAGGACCGTGCCCCCCACCTTGCCGGACTTCTTCAGCGGCAGCGACGCCGCACCAAGGATCAGCGAGAAGAGGATGATCGGATAGACCACCATCTTCAGCATCGCCACCAGCACGTTTCCGAACGGCGCCACCCAGGGAATGACCTTCTTCGCCGTCTCAGGCGAACAGCATTCCGCGAGCACGAGCCCCAGAGTCGTACCAAGCACGAATCCCAGCATGATCCAGGCAACCAGGGGAATCTTCTTCATCTCAACCTCTCCACCCTCTCTACCTTCTCAACCCACTTGACCTTCTCAACCTCACATCAACGCGTACTTCGCGATGAACACCACCGTGAGAAGGTACATGATCCAGTGGATGCGCTTGAAGTTCCCGCACAGTGCGTTGATTACCGTGTAGGAGATCACGCCGAACATAATGCCGTCCGAAATGGAGTAGGTGAACGGCATGGCGACGATCGCGAGGAAGGCGGGGACGGCCTCGGCCGCGTCCGACCAGTCCACGTCGGCGCAGGAGGAGAGCATCATGTAGCCCACGATGATGAGCGCAGGGGCCGTGGCGAACGCCGGGATCGCGAGGAACACCGGCGCGAAGAGGATCGCGAGGCCGAAGAACGCCGCGGAGACGAGGGCCGTGAGGCCCGTGCGGCCGCCGGCCATCACGCCGGAGGCGGATTCGACGTAGGTCGTCGTCGTGGAGGTTCCGAGCACGGCGCCCACGGAGGTCGCGATCGAATCGGCGCAGAGCGCACCGGAGATGCGCGGCAGCTTGCCATCCCTGTCGAGGAAACCACCCTTCATCGAGACGCCGATCAGCGTGCCGAGCGTGTCGAAGAGGTCCACGAAGAAGAACGCGAACATCACGACGAAGAAGTCGAGCGAGGTCACGAGTGACCAGCCCGAACCCAACGTCTTGACGGTACCGTCGGCCGCCTTCGCGGTGTGCGTCCAGCCCTCCGGGTTGAAGAGCGCGCAGAAGGTCTGCCCGAACTCCCTGAAGTTCTGGGCGATGCCGTCGAACGAGAAGTTCGGATAGAGCGAGAAGCACTTCACCGCGGGATTCGGCACGTAGACGCCCGCCGCCTGGCAGATCATGCCCAGGCACCACGTGGCGAGAATGCCGACGAGGATCGCACCCTTGATGCCCTTCACCAGCATGAAACCGGTGAACAGCGTGCCGATCAGCGCCAGCAGCGCGCAGATGCCGCTCGTGTGGAAATCGGCGTTCTTGAACGAGATGAGGCCCACGAGCGTCGCGTCGTTGTTGACGATGATGCCCGCCGTCTGCAGCGCGATGAAGCAGATGAAGAGGCCGATGCCGGCCGCCACGGCCTTCTTGAGCGTGAACGGGATCGCATTGAAGATGCCCTCGCGCACGGGCGTGAGCGAGAGCGCCAGGAAGACGAGGCCCTCCACGAACACCGCGAGCAGCGCGAACTGCCAGGAGTAGCCCATGCCGAACACCACGCCGAACGTGAGGAAGGCGTTGAGGCCCATGCCCGGGGCGAGCACGAACGGGTAGTTGCTCATGAGGGCCATGAGGACCGTGCCCACCACGGCGGCGATCGCAGTCGCGAGAAACACGCCGCCACGCGGAATCCCCGCCATGGAGAGCAGGTTCGGGTTCACGGCGAGGATGTAGGCCATCGTCATGAACGTCGTGATGCCGGCGACAACCTCCGTCCTCACCGTCGTGCGGCTGCGCTTGAGCTTGAAGAACCGCCCGAGGAACCCGACCTCGGGCTCCTCCGACTCCACCTCGCGTACAAGCCACTTGAGACGAGCGCCGATGCGCACCGACTCGTCGTGCGTGACGACGCCGTCTTCGAGAGCGCCTTCCAGGAGCTTCGCGAACTCCGCCATTTCGACGTTCTCCGCCGCGCGGGACTTTGCGAACGCAAGGAGGATCTGCGCCTCCGCGCGGTCGACCTTTCCGTCCTCGAGGATTGATTTCTCCAGCTTCGCGATCGAAGCCTTGATGTCTTCCGTAGCCATTCGATTCACCTCCGTGACTGGATTAGGCCAGTGTGAGAATGCTGCTGAAGCCAGTGATGTCGAGAACCTCGCGCACTGCCGCCTGTACACCGACGATGGTCATGGATCCGCCACCGGCCATCATGGTCTTCTGTGCGGTCAGGAGACAACGAAGCCCCGCCGAGCTCATGTACGGCACGCCCGAGAGATCGAGCGTCAAAGTCTCGTTTCCGGCAAGCTTGAGCCCCGCGTCCAACTCGGGGGCCGTTGTCGTGTCCACGCGTCCCGTCACGGCAATGATCATACGGTCGCCCTCTGTCTTCTTCGCAATGTCCATCAGTTCTTCTCCTTCTTCTTTGAAGTCTTAAAAGATGTTTAATCCAAAAGGAATTCCCTCTCTCACATGAAACAACCTCACAACCTGTAGACGTTTCGATTGAAGCCCGTTGTTGTGAGATTGCGTCGATGCGGGAGTTCGCCCATCAAATTGGAGACCAGATAACTCCGAAGCGACGAAATCTTGGCGTCGGAATCGGTGATGTCAAAGACCTCTCCGTCGTCGCGCAGGACGAGGGTGACCCCCCCTCCGTTTAGATCGACCGTCACCTCCGCCAGCACGCATCGCCCCGCGTTGCGATCCCGCACGACCATCAAAGTCTCCTCCACGAGCAATGCGGCCTTTGCCGCCCGGACCACATCGACGCCATGTCTGCGGACATGTTCCTCGACCTTGGTGGACACCGCGCAGACCGAATCCGGCTCCAGCACGAGGTCGAAAACACGGGAATCCCCATTTCGCGCATCGTCCAACAGCAACGGGAATCGCCGCGCGCCGAACCGAACCAGCAGATAGACTGCGAACACCCCTAGGGCAACGAGTGGAGCCGCCCCAAGCGCTCCCCAGACACCACGCATCCCCCAGAACGCCCCGCCTACGGGGAACAATGCGAACGGCATCACCAGAATGGCCAACAGCGTCAACGCCGTGGAAATCCCCTCCCGTCGAATGAAGACGTAATAGGAGTTGAACAACAGAACGATCGCCAACCCCAACAGTGCCGCGGAGACAAGGCGCACGGCGACGATGGCCTCATGGACCAGTGCGGGATCATCCAAACCCGCCAGCGACAACATGAGGCGAGGACACGCCAGCAACAGCGTCATGACCCCCACTCCCTCAAACAACGAAAGCCGCAGCGCCATGCGCATCACCCGCCGCGTCAGCAGCCCGTTGTTCTCCCCAACATAGACGCCAATCAGCGGCTGCGCGGCGTTGCCGACACCGTCGAAGATCTCCGAGACGCCAATCGTCATCACGACGACGGCCAGCACCGGAAGCGCCTCCGATCCAAATCGCGCAATGACATAGGCGTTGAGGGCGAACATCAGCACGGCCTTGGCGATGCTCTTGCTGGCATCGCCAAGCGATGTCCGAGTGATACCCAGAATATCCGAAAAAGCAAAGTGCCGGGAGAAACCCAGCATGCAGCTGGGCCGACGGAAATGGAACAATAGCGCGCAGATGCCCACAAAGGCACCAAGCCCCGTTCCCATTGCGCATCCAGCGGTCCCCCAGACAATCGTCAGCGGAACGGACAGCGCGCAGTTCCCCACAATCTGCACCACATAGGAAATCATCGAAAGCCGTGCGTCGCCGTCTGCATAGCACATCGTGCCCAAATAGAACACAATCGGCTGGAACACCGCTGCAGGCAGATACCAGAGCCAGTAGGCCGAAGCGGCCTCATGCACCTCCGCCGCGACGCCAAATGCCGCAAGAACCGGAATCCTCGTCAACGCAAGAACAAGGGCCATGAGAAGCCCCATGACAACCGACATTCCCAGTCCAAGAGTGAAATAGCCTCTGGCACGACGAAGATGAAAGGCCCCGACCTCGGTCGAGAACAGGACGCTTGCGCCGATCGCCACCAACAACGACACGAAGTTGACGATGTCGAAGACACCCTGCATCAGGTTCACCGCCGCCAAGCCCGTCTCGCCGACGACATGCCCGCAGATGACGGAGTCGGAAAGTCCCATCAGGAACTCCGCGGCCATCGCGAAGGTGGCCGCAGGGAGAAATGCCCTGAATTTGGAACCGGCGAACGTCATCCCGTACGTTGATTAGAGCGTGCCGAAGATACGGTCGCCCGCATCACCCAGACCAGGTACGATGTAGTAGTGGCTGTTGAGCCGCTCGTCCTTGGCCGCCGTGTAGACCGGAACATCAGGATGGTGCTTCTCGAAGTTCGCAATGCCCTCTGGCGCGGAGACGAGATTGAGGAAGATGATCTTCTTGTAGCCGAGCTTCTTGAGCTGCGTCACGGCGTCGACGGCACTGCCGCCCGTCGCGAACATCGGATCGATCACAATCGCGAATTCATCCCCCTTCGCCGGCGGAACCTTGGCGTAATAGGGAATCGGCTCGGCCGTCTCCTCGTTGCGCTGCATCCCCAGCACACCAACCTTGGCGTAGGGAAGAACGTGCAGCATCGCGTCGAGCATGCCCATGCCGGCGCGGAGAATCGGCACCAGCACGATCTTCTCGTCAATCCGCTTTCCCATCGTCTTGGCGACGGGCGTCTGGACCTCGATCTCCTTCGTCTTGAGATTCTTGAGCGCCTCAAAGGCGAGAAACTCGGTGATTTCATTCACCAGTTCGCGGAACAGTTTCGGAGGTGTGGACTGGTCGCGCATAAGCGTCATGCGGTGGTCGACGAGCGGGTGGTTGAGGACGGTGGTCATCTTGCTTCTACGCCTTATTTCTACAAAACGGACTTTAAACTTGAAAAACGAGAGGCGGAAGGGAACTTTCGCCCTTCCGCCGCTCGTCTATTTCTGCGTTTTCACGCGGAGCGTCCCTTAGAAGTTGAACGCCACGCCGAAACCGCCCCAGGCGAAATCCTTGTACTGGCTGTAGTCCGCACCCGAACCGTGCTCGGCCGCATCGCGCAGATCACGGTCGATGATCGAGCAGTAGGCGACCTTCGCGAAGAGGCCGATGTTGTCCGTGAGCTGATAGTTCGCGTCCAGCTGCAGCTTCATCGTGGCGATGCCACCATTGTGGAATTCCGTGAAGCCCGCCGTCGGGAAGCACCAGTTGTAGCGGTGGTCACGATAGACGAACGTGGCGGACGGAGTGATTGTCAGCTTCTCGACCGGCTCGAAACCACGCTTCACACCGAACTGAATCAGATCGGCGTTGTTCTCGTGGTACTCGTGCACGAAGTCGACGAACGGAACGATGTACGGGTTGATGAGCGAGAGACTGTGGTTGAAGTCCATCGTCGTATCCGTCTTGCCGCCGTGCATCTGGTGGTGACCATGGGGATAGTAGTACCACACCACGGTCGCACGGTAGTCGAGGCCCCAGGTGTTCTCGTCATCGAACCAGAAGGTCTTGCCCCAGTGGATGTTGGGATCCCACTCGTTGAACGCACGACGGTAGCTCGCGTGGCGCTTGCCGGTGAGGTCCGTGTTGGACCACACGCCGACACCAAGATAGCCGAGGTCGGCCGGGATGTTGAAGTTGACCTCGAAATACCCCTGCAGCGTCGGCTCGGAGTTGACGAGCGATCCGTAGAGCTGGTAGCCGGAGTAGATACCATAGTTGCCGAAGCCCCAGACGATGGGGGCATCTTCCGATTCGTTGAGCTCGGCCTTGGACTCAGTTGAAGTCTCTGCCGTTGCAGGAGCGGACTCCTGGGCGAACACAATGCCCGCGGCGAGGACGGCCGAGGCGATGATCAGCTTCTTCATTGTTACCTTCTTTGTAGTTGGAGACCAGGAGCAACACCACTCCTGGTCGTTGAAAGATGCTGATATTCTATCAAATTCGGCCGCCCCAAGGCAAGTATCACGTAAAAGTCAGCGAAACACCATCCGGACTCGAGACCTTCACATTCGTACCCGCAGGATACCGTCCAGCGATGATTGCTCGTGCGACAGGTGTCTCAAGGTCACGCTGGAGAGCCCGCTTCACGGGACGAGCCCCGTAGGCGGGGTCGTAGCCGTCCTTCGCGAGCACGGACAATCCAGCCTCGTCGATCTCGAACCCGATCTCCTGCTCCGCCAGACGCTTTGCGAAGTCCTTCAGTTGAAGCTTCACGATGGCCTTGATCTGTTCCTCGGAGAGGGACTTGAACTCGAGAATCTCGTCCAGCCGATTGAGGAACTCAGGACGGAAGATCGCCTTGAGCGACTCCCGCGGCGCGTTTGAGGTCATGATCACCACCGCATTGCGGAAGCTCACCGTACGGCCATGGGAGTCCGTAAGACGTCCATCGTCCAGGACCTGCAGTAGCAGGTTGTAGACGTCCGGATGCGCCTTCTCGATTTCATCCAACAGCACAACTGAATAGGGTTTGCGCCGCACGGCCTCCGTGAGCTGCCCCCCTTCCTCGTAGCCGACATAGCCGGGAGGCGCGCCGACGAGTCGCGAGACATTGTGCTTCTCCATGTATTCGCTCATGTCGATGCGCACCATGGATGCCTCGTCGTCGAAGAGCTCGCTCGCCAGCGTCTTCGCGAGTTCCGTCTTACCCACGCCCGTCGGCCCCAGGAAGAGGAACGCGCCCACGGGACGCTGACGGTTCTTGATGCCCGCACGCGAGCGCAGAACGGCGTCGGCGACGGCGTCCACTGCCTCGTCCTGCCCGATGACCCGTTCATGGAGCGTCTCGGGAAGCTTCAACAGCTTTGACCGCTCGCCTTCCAGCAGTTTCGTGACGGGAATGCCCGCCCACCGCGAAACCACTTCGGCGATTTCGTCCGCCGTAACCTCCTCGCGCAGCAACTGTCCGTCGGTCTTCTTCTGGACCGATTCTTCGTGTTCCTTGAGCTTGCGTTCCAGATCGGGGATGCTTCCGTACTTGATCTGCGAGGCCTTGGCGTTGTCTCCCGCCGCCAGGGCGGCGTCAAACGCAAGCCGCGCCTCGTCCAGCTGTGCACGCACCCGCTTGATCTCCTCCAGATCCGCCTTTTCGTTCTTCCAGCGTACTGTCATGGCATCAGACTGGGTACGCAGTTCAGCAAGCTCCTTCCGAAGTTCCTCAAGCCGCTTCTTCGAGGCCTCGTCGGTCTCTTTCGTGAGGGCGATTTCCTCGATCTCGAGACGGCGCACATGGCGGGAGATCTCGTCCAGCTCCGCGGGACACGAGTCCATCTCCGTGCGAATGGAGGCGCACGCCTCGTCGAGCAGGTCGATCGCCTTGTCCGGCAGAAAACGGTCCTGGATGTAGCGCGAGGAGAGCGTCACGGCATTCACCAGCGCCTCGTCGCGGATGTGCACGTTGTGGTATTTCTCGAAGCGCTCCTTCAGTCCGCGGAGAATCGACACCGCATCCTCCTCCGTCGGCGGATCGACCTGCACGGGCTGGAAACGCCGCTCCAGCGCCGCGTCCTTCTCCATGTACTTGCGGTACTCGTCCAGCGTCGTCGCGCCCACGCAGTGCAGTTCGCCGCGCGCCAGCATCGGCTTGAGCATGTTGCCCGCGTCCTGCGAGCCCTCGGTCTTGCCGGCGCCGACGATCGTGTGGATCTCGTCGATGAAGAGGATGATGCGGCCGTTCGCGGCGCGGATCTCGTTGAGGACGGCCTTCAGGCGCTCCTCGAACTGTCCACGATACTGCGCCCCCGCCATCAGGGCCGTCATGTCGAGCGAGAAGACCGTGCGGTCCTTCAACCCTTCCGGCACGTCGCCTCGCACGATGCGCTGGGCGAGGCCTTCGACAATCGCGGTCTTGCCCACGCCAGGCTCGCCGATCAGCACAGGATTGTTCTTCGTCTTGCGAGAGAGGATGCGGATGACGTCGCGGATCTCGGTGTCGCGCCCGATCACCGGGTCCAACTTGCCCGCCCGGGCGAGTTCCACGAGATCCGTACCATATTTCTTCAGTGCCTCGTACTGCCCTTCCGGATTGTCGGTCGTCACCCGCTGGTTGCCACGCACCGCCCGCAGCGCCTCCAGGAAGTTCTTCGTCTCCACGCCCGCGTCCTTCAGAAGTTTCGCGCAGGCCATCTTTTCGTCCGCGAGCATGCCCAGCACCAGATGCTCCACAGAGACGTACTCATCCTTCATGCGCTGAGCCGTGTCCTCGGCGTGCATGAGCACGTTCGCGAGGTCGTTGGAAATGTACACCTTGTCCATCTCCACATTCCCCGTGATCCGCGGCTTGTCGTTGATCGCCTGCTCGAGACGCGCCGTGAGCGGCCCCGTCCCCGCCCCCATCTTCGAGAAGAGGTTCGGGACGAGTCCCTGCGAATCCTTCACCAGCGCGAAGAGCAGATGTTCCACGTCAATCTGCTGCTGACCGTGATGGCGTGCCACATTCTGGGCGTTTTCAAGCGCTTCACGGACTTTGGTTGTATATTTTTCGGCATTCATGGGTATCTTATCTCCTTCGCTTTCCAATCAGCAGAACCCATGCCAAACAAGATTCTTACGTTGGAAACGAAAAAGGGAGGGGATTTCTCCCTCCCTTGTGCCAGACCGTGTCATATTGACACAGTTCGAACCTGTGCCAATGAGAACTATTGTCCGCACTCCGACTGATCACCATCAAGGCCCGGCATATTGCGGGCACCGACTGGACCGCCATCCGTCGCCAATACCGTTCCTGGCGTTCCGGGCTTCAGACGATAGTCGCGTACCGCGGGATTGACGAACTGCGGCTCCGCCCGCAGCCCATGCACGTCGAACCCGAGCTGCACATAGTCTTCCCACGAGCAGAGCTTCAGCTTGTCCCTGCCCTCCAACCAGCGGAAATACGGCACATTGCCCTCGTTCCACAGGAGGTTGTTGTCGTGCACCAGGCCGTAACGCCAGTCGAGCGCACTACGCGCCGTCCATTCGGTCGCCCGGCAGAAGATGTTGTTCCGCACCACGAAGTTCGTCGTCGCCGCGCGGTTCGAGTAGTACATCAAGTGCGCGCCGTTCGGGTCCGGCCGCTGGGCATGCGCCCAGCCGTAGCCCGCGTCCACACAGGTGTTGTGCTCGAAGAGGATGTTCCGTGTCAGCTTTCGGTTCCAGTACTCGTAGGAATACTCGCTGTTCCAGATGACATTGTCCCGCCAGGTGATCTCCGTCTCGGAGTCGTCCCTACCCTGGTTGGTGACGGCGGCGTCGTAGATTTCCCACAGACGACAGCGCTCGATGAGGTTGTTCCGGCAGTCGCCCCAGAACTCGATGCCGTTTCCGAAGCGAACAGGGTAGACGATCCTACCCGTCTTCTCGTGCTTTCTCCAGAACTGGAGACCTCCGCCGATCCAGCTGATGTCGCAGTTGCGGATCACGAGGTTGGCCGTCGAGCCGCCGCCGAAGCCATGCGCCGCGCCGTAGCGGACCCAGAGTCCATCATAGACGACATCATGCTTTCCACCCTCGCTGACGATGTGTGCCGTCTTCGCGAGCTCGATCGACTCGAACGCCTCGCCCGGATTGCGGGGGAACTTCACCACCACGCGCTTGCCCTCGGGGTCGTACCAGTAGTCGAGATCGTTCTCCAGACGGATCGAACGCTGCCACTTCTCCGCCTTCGGCACCTCCCAGTCGGGATTGTTCCACTTCTTCACGCCCCACTTCTCGCCGTGGTTGCAGATGAAGATGCCGATGTCCTTCTCGATGATCAGGGACGTGTCGACCGTCGCGGACCACACACCCTCCACCTTCACGTCGAACACCGCGCCCTCGGGCAGCTCGTCGCCGACCGCAAGATGGAACTTCGGCGTCCCCGTGAGATTCCGAGAATCCCGCGTGAGCAGCACCGGCACCTCCCGCCACGCGGTCCCCACGGTCTTGTCGCCCTTCACGCTTCCCGCGTGGGAGGCCGTATAAGGATAGCCTCCCTGCATCAGGCGCACACCGGAGAGACGAAACGGCTTCGAGGAACGCACCTTCATCTTCAGCAGGCAGGTATCCGGCAGATTCGGCATGTTCGGTCCCCACAGCTGAATCAGATGCGGTGCCCGCCGAGGTCCTAGGCCAGTGCACGTCACGCGGCAGAAGGTCTCGCCGTTCTCCGTCGTCTTCTTCGCAGTTCCCTTCATGCCCTGCTGGAAGGATGGCCCCCACGTGTCTGCGTCAGATGGCGCCCACACCTGGTCGCCAAGCACGGGCTCGCATTTCCGCGTGGACCAGATGCCGGGCTTCTCCTGCACCCAGTCCTCGGGACGCGAACGGTCCACGCTCTGCTGAAGGATCGGCTTTCGTCCTTTCCCGTACGTCGTATAGGTCACGGGTTTCCCGGGCTCGCCGCTCTTCGGGACCAGCGAACCACGCCACAGGCCACCGCGCCTGAACCGCACCACGTCGCCTGGCTTCAGTTCGGCCGCGTTCACCTTGTCGAGGGACTTCCAGGCTGTCACCTCGCTCGTGCCGGCCGCCGCATCGCAGCCACCTTCACTATCCACGTAGTACTCCGTCGCCAGCGTGGAACACGCCGCCAACAGCACGGAACAAACAATCCGGTTCTTCATGGGCTGGTCTCTTCTTCGTTTGTCTAGAACGACGAAACCGCCCGCCCGAAGGCGGACGGTTCCGTGGTTGGCGCACTACGCGCCATAATCGGGTTTGATTAACCGCGGCCCTTCGACTTGAGGAACTCGATCGACGGCTTGACGGCGCCGTTCGGATCGTCGAAGTGACGCTCGCACTCGACAACCCACCACTCGACGCCATCCTTGTCGGCGGCGACGGCGATGGCGTCCCAGTCGACCGGCGTGGCGCCGGGCTTGCCGGGCTGGCCGAGAATCGCGTCGAACTCCTTCACGGCCTTGCCCATGCCGTTCTCCTTCGCGTGCAGCGTCGGGGAGCGGTGAGGATACTTCGCATACTGGGCCATCGGCGTGACGCCCTTGATGAAGTCGCCCGCGCAGGTCGTCCAGCCGACGTCCTGCTCCATGCAGACCGCCTTGTCGGTGTTCGAGAAGAAGTAGTCCCAGAAGGAGACGCCGTTCTGCATGAAGATCGCGTGCTCCCACGTGTGGTTGTGGAGGCCAATCTTGATGCCGAGCTTCGTCGCGTCGACCGCGGCCTTGTTGTAGAGCTCGACGAGCTTCTTCGTGAAGTCGTCAATCGCCTGCGACGGCTTGGCGGCCTCGCCGCCCTTGCCCGTGGACCAGGAGCAGCCGGGCGGGAAGTTGCCGCCGCCGGGGCAGATCACGAGCGAGTTGCCGTAGGCGAGCTCGAAGTCGGCCGTGCGCTTGAGGACCTCGGGATCGTACGAGAACTTCTTCATGTCGAAGCCGTACATGTTGTTCGCGACGTGCGTGCCGGCGACGGCGAGGCCGTTGTCCGCGAGCATCTTCTTGAGCTCGCAGGGCTTCTTGCCGTAGTAGCCAGCGAATTCGACGCCCTTGAAACCAAGCGCCGCAACGTCCGCGAGAGCCTTCTCGAGACCGACGCCCGCAAGACCCGTCTTCTTGTTGCCGCCGATGTAGTCCTTCAGCGAGTAGAGCTGGAGGGCGAGCTTGCCGACCTTCTTGTCGCCGCCGCAGCAGCTGCAGCAGCCCGGGGCGAGGAACGCGGCGCCGGCGAGAGCCGAGGCGCCGAGGAAGTTTCTGCGTGTGATACTCATGTGTTCTCCTTTGTGATGTTAAAGCGCAATGCCGAAAGTCTATCAAATCCTGACGGTTTAGTCACCTGTTCTGAGAGATTTCAGCAAGGCGATTTCGGCGCGGTAGCCGTCGAGGTCGCAGGGGGTCTCGAGGTAGAACGGCAGGTCGCGCAGCTTCGGGTGGTTGATCACGCGCGCCAGCGCCTCCTGGCCGATCTTCCCCTTGCCGATGCAGGCGTGGCGGTCCTTGTGCGCGTTCAGCGCGTTCAGCGAATCATTGAGGTGGATGGCCTTCAGGCGGTCGAGCCCGACAACGCGATCGAACGTCGCCAGCACACCGTCGAGATCGCCGACGATGTCGTATCCGCCGTCCCACACGTGACAAGTGTCGAGGCAAACACCGATGAAGGGCTGAGAAGTCGAGGGGCCGAGGAGCTGGGCCGTACGGTCGATAATCGCGCGGACCTCCTCGAAATTCCGTCCAACCTCGCTACCCTTCCCAGCCATCGTCTCGAGGAGAATGGTCGTGGAGGGAGCGGAGCCGAAGGCATCGAGGATGCGGGCGAGCATCGAGGCGATGAGCTCAATGCCCTGCTCGGCCCCCTGCCCGACATGGCTACCCGGATGAAAATTGTAGAGCGCGCCCGGCGTCAGCTCGAGTCGGCGGAGATCGTCCGCCATCGTCTGCTCGGCGAACTCGCGCACGCGCTCCTCCGCGCCGGCGGCGTTGAGCGTGTACGGCGCGTGGGCGAGAATCGGACCAATCCCCTTCTCCGCCGCGAAGGCGAGAAAATCCCTCACGTCCTGTTTGTCGATCGGCTTCGCCGCGCCACCGCGGGGGTTGCGCGTGAAAAACTGAAAGACGTTCGCGCCGATCGACTCGGCGGTCTGCCCCATCGCAAGATAGCCGCCCGCGCTCGAAAGATGACACCCGATCCTGAACATCAACCCACCACCAGTTCCTCTTTGGGATAGTGGATCCGGCTCGGCGCCGAATCCTGTCCGCCGATTAGAAAGACGACCGCGATCGCCCCGAGGCGTCCGCAGAACATGCAGAACATGATCACCGCTCGACCGACAGACGAGAGCGACGCCGTGGTTGAGCCACAGCTGAGTCCCGTCGTCGACACCGCCGAGATTGTCTCGAAGAGAAGATGCTCGAAGGACAGCGACCCCTCACCCCGGTTCTCACTCACCAGCAGTACCGCCATGCCGGCGACGACGAGCAGCACAAGCACCGTCACGATCACGATCGCCTCTCTCACAACCAGATCGGAAATGGTGCGCTTGAACACGGACACCTCGCTCTGACCGCGGCAGATGGCGAGAATCGAGAGGAAGAAGACCGCGGACGTCGTGATCTTCAGTCCGCCTCCCGCGCCCCCAGGTGCCGCGCCGATGAACATCAGCACGCCCGAAACGAAGCGCACCACGGGATTCAGCTCCTCCACGGGAACCACGGTGAAACCGCACGTGCGCGGCGTCAACGCCTGGAAAAGTCCCACGCCAAGCTTCTCCGGAAGCGAATAGGGTTCGAGCGCCCCGTTCCATTCGAAGACGAAGACAAAGACCAGCGCGAGAACCGTCAGCAGCAGCGACGTCAGCAGCACCATGCGGGAATGGAAGGATAACCGACCACGGGCAACAAGATTGCGCCGCCAAAACTGGATCGTGCAGAGATTGTAGAGCACGAGGAACCCCAGGCCGCCAAGCGTCAGCAGCACCCCCATCGTCAAAAGCGCCAGCGGATACCCCTTGAAGACGGCAACCGACCCCGGATCAAGCGAGAACCCGGCATTGCAGAACGCCATCACGGAATAGAAGTAGCAGCGAAACCACGACTGCCCGGGCACCGCGGCATGGAGCGCCCACATTCCCAGAAGCTCAATCGCCGTCATCGAGAGCACAACCCAGAGGACGAGTCCACGCCACCCGCTCACCCCCTTGACCCCGAATGCGTTCGTCACCGAGAACTCGCTCGCAAGCGAGAGCCTTCGGCCTATCACCACCAGGAAGAACGTGCCGACGGTCATAATGCCCACGCACCCCAGCTGCACAAGCACCAGCATCACGCAATGCCCGACATGGGAAAGCTGTGCGCCAACGTCAATGACCGAAAGCCCCGTGATGCAGACCGCCGAACACGCCGTGAACAGCGCGTCGTACGGCTTCATCCAGACATGCGCGGCGTTCGAGATGGGCAGCATGAGGAGAAACGCACCCAACAGGATCGTGCCGATATAGCCCAGCACGATCAGGAGGCGCGTCTTCACTCAGCCTCCTTCTCGCGCCTCCACCGCTCGCCGGTGCAGACTTCCTTCAACCAAACAGCCCAGACGCTGATCTCGTACAGAATGCAGAGCGGCAGCGCCATCAGCATCTGGCTCATTGGGTCAGGCGGTGTCAGTACCATACCCAGCACAAAGGCGAAGACAATTGCGAACTTGCGCCACTTGCGGAGCGTCTCGGACGAGATCACCCCCAACCAACCCAACACGAACATGACGAGCGGGATCTGAAACACAAGGCCAAACGCCAGGATGAGCTTGAGGATCAACGGCACATAGTCCTCAACCTGAACCTGCGTGACCGAAAGGCCAACCCACTCGTTCACGGCATCGAAGAAACGGACAACGTTCGGCGCCAACTGCCCGAAGGCGAAGCTCACGCCCACGCCGAAGAACAGCGTGCCCGCGAAGAGGAAAAAAAGAATCGCGAACTTCTCGCGCTTCGTAAGCGCAGGGAAGATGAAGTGGAGCGCGAAGTACATCACGAACGGGAAGCTCAGCGCGGAACCGCCCCACAGGGCAATGTCCATAATCTGACTGAAGCCACCCGTGATGTTCAGACTGACGATGGTGATGCGGCCCGCATCCTCAAGAGCCTTCGCAGGTGCCTTGAGCCACGTGAGAACATGAGGCGAGACGCATCCCGCCACAACACAGCAAATCAACCAGGACGCGGCCGCGCGAATCAAGCTGGTGCGCAGCGCGATGATGTGCTCGAGAAAAGGCCGCGGCGGATCGTTGACCTCGTCGGGATTCTTCAGAATCGACCGCGCCTTCATGCCTTCGCACCCTTCTTGTTCCGGTCCGCATCCGTGCTGACGGTGATCTTGATGGCGTAGGGATCCACCTTTGGCTTGACTGGCTGCGAGTCCGCCGTAGCCGTCTGCACGTCGGACTCGGCCTTGGGCGCCTCGGCCACAGCCGCGTCACCCTTCGTCCCGTCATCCGCCTGCGCGTCGTCGTAGTACTCGTGGCCCGGATAGGGATTACCATCGTCGTACGAACCGTCGTAGCCGTAGTAGTCGTTCTCTGTCTCGGCGCGATCGCCGCCGTCGTCGACCGAGGCATCATCCGGATTCTTCGAAGGATCGTCGTCCGACTCCTTCGGCGTCTCAACATAGTCAGCGGACTTCACCGCCTCATCCACGGTGGAGCGAATCTCCTGGTCCATCGACAGGAGCTGGCGCTTGAACTCGTCCGCCGCACGACGAAGCTGAGCCGAAATCTCACCGAACTTACGCGCGGCGGCCGGGAGATTCTTCGGGCCAACAACAATAAGAATGACACCGAGCAGAACGAGCCACTCGGTGCCACCTATTGAATCAAAGATGAATGCGAATGCCATCTAGGTAGCCGCAGACAAACTTACTTGTGCTGGAAAATCGCGAACTCGCCACGACGGTTCTTCGACCAGGAGGCTTCACCCTGACCGGCAACGGCGGGCTTCTCCTCGCCATAGCTCTTCGTCTGGATGCGGTTCGGCTCGATGCCCAGCGACTCAAGGTACTTGCGGATGGAGGTCGCACGGAGATCGCCGAGCGAAAGGTTGTACTCGTTGGAGCCACGCTCGTCGCAATTGCCCTCGATGATCACGACGCGGTTCGCCTTGGCCTGCAGGTGCTCGGCGACAGCCTCGATCTTCGCCATCTCGCCGGCGGCGAGGTTGGAGGCGTCGAACCCGAAGTAGACAGGAGCGAAGTCGACGTCGGTGCAACGCGCGTAATTGGGGTCCTGATCGAACGGGACACTGCCCATCGCGGCATCAAGCGTGCTGGAATCGGCATCCGCGGCGGCGGCAGCAGCAGCGGCATTCTGGTCTGCGTCCGTCGCGACGTCGGTTGCACCAACAACCCCGTCGGCGGCGCCACCTTCTGTCGCGACATCCTGCGCGACAGCCGCATCGTCACCAGTACCGGCGGCGTCATCGTCGTATCTGCAACCCGTCACCGCGACCGCGAGCATCCCGCAGAACGCAATAGCCATCATCGAAGAACACTTCATTTTGCTTAACTCCTTGTGAATAAAATTCTTTTACGTCCTTAGACGGACATAATCATACAGAATATACGTGCGGAAGGCAAGCGGAAACATAGAAAATCATATTCCACCGCATCACCTTTCGCCGTCCTCGACCAAGGCCGGAAGGATCCATGCGGAAACCGCCGCGCACTCCCAGCCGAACGGCAGATATCCCGCAAAACCGATGAGCGGCATCTCCCAGATCTGCCACCGCTGGACATAGGGCACGGAATAGATCCACTTCGCGATCGCCCCCCAATTCCAGGTCTCCCAGGCGAGACCACAGATCAGTGCCGCCACGGCGAACCGCCACGGCATCGCCCAGTTCCCCTTCCCGAGACAGTCGAACGCGCTTTCCTCCCGCAACAGGGTCTGCACGAGCAGGAAGACCGCAAGTGGCGACATCCATAAGAGCGGACACGAATACTGCGGGAAAAAGACCAGTCCCCCCAGTCCTAGCGCCGCGATGCCCAACAACATCGACACCACCGGCCAACTGCGGAAATCGACCTTCATCATTCCCTCGAATCCGTCGTCTCGGAATGCGGCGAACGTATGCAGCCATGCCGCCGTCGCCACAACCGCGGGAAGAACACTCGAAAAGCAGATCGTCGCGTAGAACGTGTACTCCCCCGCCCCCATATGTCCAATGCCCTGGTACCACCAATTCCATGTGTAGCGGTTCAGATATTCAAAAAACCACCAGAAAAGCGAACTTGCAGGAAACGTCGCGAGGTATGGCAGAGGATGTTGAGTCAGTGGAGAGGACCCTCTCCGCCTCTCGCAGAGACCATTCATCACAAGAATATAGCCCGCCCAGAGCGGCATGTAGGAGATGTGCGGCTGGATGTCCCTCGCCCACTCGAACCGGTTCCAGGAGAGATACCAGAACACGGCGATGAGAACAACGCCCAGCCAGCCCCACCAGGGGAAGACTCCGCCCACGGCACAGGGCTTCGCCTTCGCGGCCACGGCCCGCACCGCCCGCCGCACAAGGGGGAACATGCAGGCGAAGGTGAAGCCCGCGTACACCAGGAACCACGGCCAGCAAAAGGGATGGCGATGGTTCCAGAGTTTCTCGGGATGGAATCCCCAGTCCTCCGTGCGGGGCGGGAAGCTCTTCACGCCCTCCCAGATTTCGTCATAGCCACCCACCCACGCGAAGAAGGCCGGAAGCCCCAGAAGGGTTACGGCGAGAATCAGATAATGCAGAATTCTCTTCTTCATACCTCGGTTTTGCCCATTACGCGTTGGGCAGGTACGCGCCAGAGGCACGGAGTTTCGCCTGAAGGCCCTTCACGTCGACGGTGTGCACGGACGCTCCCGCGTCGGCGGCCATCGACGCCGCGATGCCCGCGGCCTGCCCCGTGATGTAGCACGCCGGAATCACGCGAATCGAGGCCTGAACCATCTCGTCCGAAGATACGCACCGCCCCGCCACCAGCAGATTCTTCATCCCCTTCGGCGTGAGGATGCGGTACGGAATGCCGTAACTCTCCCCCTTCTTGTAGCGGTACTTCTCGTGAAATTGCCGCACATGCTCAGCCATCGCCTTTGGATCGGCGCTGGAGGGGTGGATGTCGATGGGATAGGAATAGCGCCCGATTTCGTCGGCAAACGACGCCCGCGCGAGGTAGTCGTCATGCGAGAGCACGTAATCGCCGACGATGCGGCGCGTCTCGCGGATGCCGAGCAGTTCGCCCGTTGCCAGCAGACGGGCCTTTTCCATGCCGTGCTTGAGATAGTCGTGCAGATAACGCTCGTACTCGACCATGCTGCGACGGCCGTCCACCAGCGCCTTCGTGAGCGAGACCTCGTCCGTACCGTCCACGTCGAAGCAGTGCCCCATGTTCGCGAGGCCGAGTCCACCCTCCTGGCGGAAGATGCCCGAGAAGTGAAGATCGGGCACCGAAAGCACCTTGTCCCGATTCGCCTCGGGCAGGAAAGCGCCGAATGGCTGCCCCGAACCCGGGAACGGCTTGGGCATGTTCTTCCTCCAGGCATCCCAGTCGAGGCGATCCCAATAGGAGACAAGCGTGCCGGGCATCATATGCCCCGTGGCGTCGCCCTTCTTCCACTCCGCTCCCGCCCACACGGCAAGATCGCCGTTGCCGGTGCAGTCGATGTAGGCCTTCGCCTTCACGGCCCACATGCCGCTCGGGGATGCACAGACAACGTACTGGATCTCTCCGCCCTCGGCGACGACATCCGCCACCTTCGTGTAGAAACTGAACTCGACGCCGGCCTCGGTCATCTCCGAATCGTACACGCGCTTGAACGCCTCGAGGTCGTTCGCCGGACCTTTGATGCGAGACTCGCGCTTCAGTCGGTCACGTACACGCGCGCCGAAGCCCGCATCAAGCGTGTGCTCGCCATCGCTCGTCGTCATGAACACCATCACACGACCGGCTGTGGACATTCCGCCCAGGCAGGTGTGTCCCTCCGCGAGGAACACCTTCGCGCCATGACGCGCCGCGCTCACAGCTGCCGCCACGCCCGCCGGACCTCCTCCCGCCACGAAAACGTCCACTTCGTGCTTCACCGGCAGTGTCCGTGAATAGACAACGCCTCCGCCGGCCGAAGCCGCAGAGGCGGAGCGCGCCAGAGGCGCAGTGAGCGCGGCCAGTGCCGCGCCCTTCATGAAGTCGCGCCGGTTCATCAGCTGAAGCGCCCCATCGCGCAGAGCTTGTCGTAGCGCTTGGCGATCAGTTCGTCCACGGGAAGCTTCATGAGCTCATTCAGCGCGGCGACCACGGCCTTCTTCACCGCGGCGCCCGTCGCCTTGTGGTTCTTCTGCGCGCCACCCGCCGGCTCCTTCACGATCTCGTCGATCGCGCCAAGCTTCAGCAGGTCGGGGGCCGTGATCTTGAGCGCCTCGGCGGCCTCGGGGGCCTTCGTGCCGTCACGCCAGAGGATGCCCGCGCAGCCCTCGGGGGAAATCACGGAGTAGATCGCGTTCTCGAGCATGAGGATGCGGTCGCCCACGGCGATCGCAAGCGCGCCGCCCGAACCGCCCTCGCCCGTGACGACGACCACGACGGGCGTCTTCAACCGGGCGAAGAACTCGAGGGACTTCGCGATCGCCTCGGCCTGCCCGCGCTCCTCGGCCTCCTTGCCGGGATACGCGCCGGGCGTGTCGACGAACGAGACGATCGGCATGTGGAAGCGCTCCGCCAGCTTCGCGAGACGCATCGCCTTGCGGTAGCCGTCCGGATTCGCCATGCCGAAGTTCGCCTCCATGTTCTCCTCGATCGTGGCGCCCTTGTGGTGGCCCATGATCAGGCACTTGTAGTCGTCGATCGCACCGAAGCCACAGACGAGGCCGCGGTCATCGTTCACGAGACGGTCGCCGTGGAGTTCCTCGAAGTCGCTGCAGACGGTCGAGATGAAGTCGAAGATGTGCGGACGCTTCGGGTCGCGGGCCAGCTTCACGTGGTCCATCGCCGTCATCGTCGTTGCCTTGGCCGTAGCCTTCTTAGCCTTTGCGGTAGCCATGATATTACCAACCTCTCTCTCAACCGGCGAAGCCGAAGTAGTTCAGCATCTTGACGATGAAGCCCTTGAGCTCCTTGCGCTCGACGATCTTGTCGATGAACCCGTGCGCCTTCAGGTACTCGGCGCTCTGGAAGTCCGCCGGGAGCTTCTGGTGGATCGTGTTCTCGATCACGCGGCGCCCCGCGAAGCCGATCAGCGCCTTGGGCTCGGTGATGTTCAGGTCGCCCAGCATCGCGAAGGACGCCGAGACGCCGCCCGTGGTCGGGTCGGTGAGCACGCTGATGAACGGCAGACCCGCCTCCTTCACGCGGGCAATGGCCGCGGAGGTCTTCGCCATCTGCATGAGCGAGAGGATGCCCTCGTGCATGCGGGCGCCGCCCGAGGCGGAGCAGATGATGAGCGGACGCCGCTCGGCGATCGCCTGCTCGCAGGCGCGGGTGATGCGCTCGCCCGTGCCCGTGCCCAGGGAGCCACCCATGAACGCGAAGTCCATCACGCCGATCATCACCGGCACCTTGCCCATCGTCGCCGCGCCCATCACGATCGACTCGGTCTCGCCGCTCTTGGCGATCACCGCGTCGATCTTCTCCTTGTAGGCGCCCGTGGCGTCATGGAAATTCAGATGGTCGGAGTAGCTCACCTCGCGGAACACCTCGACGAACGAACCCTCGTCCGCCAGCTGCGCGATGCGCTGGCGCGCGCCCAGCCGCCCGTGGTAGTTGCACTCGGGGCAGATGGCGTTGTTCGCCTTCCAGGCTTCCTTGGTGATGTAGCTCTTGCAGCGCGGGCAGACCTGCCACAGCGCCTTCGTCGGCGGAATCTTCGCCTTCTCGGTCTTTTTCTCGAACCAGCCCATTTTTCTTGTCCCTTCGGTTTGAAAAATCCTAGATAGTGTACCAAAAAATGGCTCCAGGTTCAAAGTTGAAGGTTCAAAGTTCGTATGATAGAATAACGCCATGAAAAACGACAGACGACTCTTCTCCCTCGACATCCTCCGCGGACTGGACATGTTCCTGCTCACCGTGATCGGCCCCGTCTTCTGGGCCGCGAACAAGATCTGGCCCATGCCCGACTTGGTCCAGAACCAGTTCAAGCACTTCTGGGGCGGCTTCACCCTCTGGGACATCATCATGCCCCTCTTCATCTTCATGTGCGGCGCCGCCATCCCCTATGCCCTCTCGAAGCGACTGGGCGAGGACGGAAAGCCCACCGCCGGATTCTGGGGACACGTCTTCAGCCGCGTCATTCTCCTCTGGTTCTGCGGCATGCTCGTGCAGGGCAACCTCGCCACGCTCGACATCCAGAGAATCAGCCCCTACAACAACACGCTCGAGACCATCGCCGCCGGCTACCTCATCGCCGCCCTCGTCATGCTCGTTCCCGTGCGCGCGCTCCGCATCGCCATCCCCGTCTTGCTGGTCGTCGTCTACGGCGCCCTCCTCCATTTCCTCGGCGACTACTCGCAGACCGGCAACTTCGCCGCCGTCTGCGAGGCAAAGGTCCTCTCGTGGATCCTCCCCGCCGACAACACCTTCATGAAGAGCATCGCCAATCCCGAGTCCGGCGTCCCCTACCACGGCTACACCTGGTTCCTCACCACCACCATGTTCGGCTTCATGACGCTCTGCGGCGCCCAGTGCGCGGAAATTCTGCGCAGCAAGCTTTCCCAGAAGAACAAGGCCCTCTCGCTCTTCGGCCTCGCGGCTGGACTCCTCGCCGCCGGTTGGGGACTCGTCTTCGTCGGCATCCCCATGATCAAGCACATCTTCACCGTGAGCTTCACGCTCCAGGCCATGGGCTGGAGCGTCCTCGCGCTCGCAATCCTCTACGTCGTCACCGACATCTGCAAGGTTCGCCGTGGCTGGTGGATCATCACGCTCTTCGGACAGTGCGCCCTCACCGCCTACATGGTCAGCCACTTCTTCCACGCCGCGCTCGGCGCGGCCGCCAAGGCCGTCGTCCAGGGGCTCCCCCACCTCATTGGCGACACCTACATGCCGCTCATCACGGCGCTCGTCTCCGCCACGCTCCTCACCCTCGCCTGCTGGGCGCGTCGCCGCATGCGCTTCGCGAAGATGCCCGAACCGGTGAAGGACGACGATGCGGACAACTCCACGCCACCTCCCGCTCCTGCTCACGACAACGGTGCCGTCGCGGAGCGCTTCCGCCTGCCCACGGCCCCCGTTCAGCAGCGCCCCGCCCCAGAACCGCAGTCGTCGTCCCTCGATGTCGCCACGAAACCCATCTCCCTCAAGAAGCCCGTGGCCCTCAAGAACCCCGTCCCTCCGCCCCCCCCCGAGAATCCGGAGGACGGCGTGCAGGCCCCCATCCAGTTGAAGCCTGCGGAGCCTTCGGTCGGTCCTACGCGTTCGACGAAGACCAACCTCAAGCTCCACTAACGCCGAAGTTCCCCTCGCGGGGGAAGATCAGCACAGCTCCCACCCCTTCTCGTACTCGCGGGACCAGAACTCGGCGCCTTCCTTCGTGAGCAGGCGCCCCGTCCGCGGGTCGACGTCGATCGGACGCCCCGCCAACTGCGAAACGTTCGCCGACAACGCCAGGAATGTCGACTTCACGCCGATCTCGGCGTTCGAGAACGTCTTCTCCGGCGTCTTCGCGCGAATGCACTCCACGAAATTCGCCAGATGCTCCTTCGTCGTGTCGTTCCAGCTGCCGCCGGACC
This sequence comes from bacterium, assembly GCA_030537465.1. Taxonomy (GTDB): domain Bacteria; phylum Verrucomicrobiota; class Kiritimatiellia; order RFP12; family UBA1067; genus RUG572. Next base: position 12,558 of record JAUNMP010000018.1, on the reverse strand, counting down.
GGTCGTCCGTATTCGTGATCGGCTTGGCCTTCCCGCTCGAGTCCCAGCGCCGCGTGAGGTTGCCCTTCAGGTCGAAGAAATCCACCCCGCCCGCGGGCGAGAAGAACGCGCTGCCCTTCGTACCGTAGACGAGCGCACCCGTGGAGACGTTCATGAACGGCTTCATGTTCGTGCAGGAGAGCCCCTCCCACGTGATGAACTTCGACTTCGGGAACGTCCAGGTCACGTTCTGCGAGTCCGGCCACGCCCAGTCGTCGTCCGCCGGAATCCAGAACTTGCCGCCGCCCGAGACCACGCGCTCCGGCCACTCCACGCCCAGGCACCACCGCGCCACATCGACAAAGTGGACTGCGTTGTTGCCGCATTCGCCCGTGCCCCAGGTGCGGAACCAGTGCCAGTTGTAGTGCACGACGTTGTCCTGGAAGGCGGCACGCGGCGCCGGCCCCTGCCAGAGATCCCAGTCCAGCCACTCCGGCACGGCGACTTTCTTCCCGTTGCCGATGCCCGTGCGCTTCGTCATGTACCAGCACTTGCCCCACTTCGTCTCGCCGATCGCGCCCTCGTCGCGAATCGCCGCCGCCGCCTCGCGGAACGAGGTCGCCGCGCGTCGCTGGCTGCCCATCTGGAACACCATCCCCGTCTTCCGCCAGGTGTCGAGGATCACCTCGCCCTCCTTCGGACAGAACGCGCACGGCTTCTCCACGTAGACGTTCTTCCCGGCACGCATCGCCATCACCGCGCTCCAGGCGTGGAAGTGGTCCGGCGTCTCGCTGATGATGCCGTCGAGTTCCTTGTCCTCCAGCACCTTCCGCAGGTCCTTCTCCTTCTTCGGACGCACCCCGCTCTTCTTCTCGATCATCTCCGCCGCGTAGTCCATCGCCCGCGCATCCACGTCGCACACATACGCGATCTCGACGCCCGGCACCTCCATCGCCCGTTGCACCACGGCCGCGCCACGTCCCTTCTCACGGCAGCCGACAATGGCCAACCGCACCCGATTCGACGGCGCATCCGCCCCCCAGGTCCGTCCCGCCGCCGCAATCGCGAAAGCCCCAATTCCCGTCCCGATGAAATCACGTCTCTTCATATCCAGTATTCCTTCGATTGTCTTGTCTAGATCACTTCGTCCCCGTCGCACGACGCCTGTACATCGTCGCCGACACGTCCTTGATCGCACCGACCAGCTCCTGGTACGGTATATCCGTCGTCGAGACGAGTCCGCACTGCGCATTCGCCCCCTCTCCGAGCTGGCCCGTGATCGGACAGTCCCGCCAGCAGAACCAGTGCACACCCACATAGTTGGGATTGTCGACGGCCGAAAAAACATAGTCGCGATAGCACTGCGCCCGCGTCTTCTGGTCCTTCACAGGAATGAGCGACGCGTAGAAGTAGCCCGTGTCGTAGCAGCCGAAATGGAACTCCGTCACCAGCATCGGCTTGTCCTCCGAGCCCTTCGGCAGCTGCACCGTCGGCTGGTAGTCGTAGGTGTTCACCGTCACGACGTCCAGATACCGTGACGCCACGCGCAGCGTCTCAGGATTCTTCTTGTCGTTCCGGTCGCCGATGTAGAGGTGGTTCGGCGCCACGGACTTGATCGCCGCGCGGACAGTCGAGTAGTACTTCTCGGCCACCGCCTCGCCCAGCAGACGGAAATCCTCCTCCTTCGCCGTTTCGGGCGTGAGCCCCTTCTCGGACAGGATTTTCAGCAACGCGACCTTCGCCGGCTGGTCGTCCGGCGAGGAGAGCACATCCCGCGCGAGCGACGCTCCGTCACGGCCCCAGGAAAGCTCGTTGTTCGACGTCCAGCCGAGGCACCACTCGTTCGTCCCCGCCTCCTGCGCCCGCGTCACCACCTGCCGGCAGCTCTCCTCGAATTCCGGCGCGAACGGATCGAGCAGCTTGCCCCAATAGCCATTCGCCCCCTCGATCGCGCGCGAACGCGGTCCGATCGAGGTCACGTACGGAACCTTGTGCATCTTCCGCAGCTCCAGCTGCGTGCCCGTCGTCGTGTTGAGCCCCCACGCGAGCATGCGGCGCGCCGAATTCTCGACATTCGCCTTCCGCCAGTTGTTGCCATGCTTTAGCCACAGGTCGTAGCCGCAGAACGAGAACGTCCAGTACGGCACGTTATTCGTGTCGCTGTAGAAGTTGCGGAAACTCGGCCTCTTGTGGAGCGTCCAGAACTGCTTCGTCGCCCCCTCCTTCGGCTGCAGCTTCTCAAAGTACTCCTCGCGTCCGGAGACGCCCGTCGCCGCGAGTTCCCAACCGCAGTTGACGCCGTGCGAGAAGAAGAGATGCCCGTCCGGATCGACCAGCCACCACTTGCCGTCGATCTTCTCCGTACGGAAGAAGCCCGTCGCCTTCAGCTGCGGTCCCGCCGCCCAGCCACCAAAGCGGTCGACCTCGGGGATGCCGTTCGGATGCGCCGCGAGCTCCGCCGCCTCCTCGGCCCCGCGCCGACGCAGATCATCCGCTGAATGCACTTTCTCCGGCCACTCGCAGAACCGCGCCTGACCGAACTCGTCCACCCACGGATTGAACTCGGCGGCCTTCAGGACACCATACGACGACGCCTTCTCTTCGCTCGGCTCAAGCTCCATCCGGAGGATGCCGAAGGAAATGTTCGACGCCCCTTGCGGCGCGTAGACGGAAATCGCGTGCGTCTTCTCGAGCGAATACGACGAACCACCACCCACGGCAGGATTGCGCTTCAGACCTTTGAACTTCGGATCGACGTCGAACACCCAGCGCTCGAGGTGGAGCGGCAGTCGGAACGTCTTCGCAGCATAGGGCATCAGAGTCGTACCAGAGTCCGGCACCCGCCCCTGCACCGTCGTCGCCTTGATCTTCACATGAAGGTTGAGCGCCGCGTCCGTACGGTTCGTGAGCGTCACCCGCACCGCCCCCACCTCCGCGAGATTCGTCGTCGCGGCAAACTTGAAGTAGGCGGCCGGCCACACGGTCTTCTTGCAGGCACCCACGTCGACCCGCACCTCGTCGCCAACCTGCGTCACCTTCGCGCAGTCGCCCGGCACCACCGTCATCCCGCCATTCGGCCAGATGCACAACGGTTCCGCCGCCATCGTCGCGAGCGCGCACATCGCGCCCCATGAAAGCACTGTCTTCTTCATATCAAGTCCTTCTCCGATATTATCAGGTCTTCTAGAGGTTCTAGGGCTTCTAGAGGCTATATGGGTTCTAGACTTTCAAGCTAGGTCTGTATGAAAAATTTATTTCCCGAGCCAAGGCGGTTGAGGTAGACTTCGGCCTTGTCGTCGAGCGGCACGTAGGTCGGACGAGCCTGATCATCCGGCAACTGCTCCACCACACCCAGCAGCACACCCTTGCGCGCTGCAAAGACATTGTTCTCCAACTTCGGCATCGAACTGCCGCCCTCGGCATTCACAAGCCGGGAAACGACTTCGAGCAACTGCCGATGAGCGCCCACGAAGACATTGTCGCGGATCACGAACCCCTGAGCGCGATTGCTCGACGGCCAACTCTTGATGTGCGCGTCCTGACGGCGATCTGGGCGCTGTTCGCAGAGGCCCTTCCCCGCGTCCCACATCAGATTGCCCGCGATCACGAAGTCCTCCATGCGGCTTGGATTCTCCGCCGGACTCCGGCTCAGGAAGTACTCGACCGAGTAGTTGCACGTCTCGATCACATTGTCCACGTAGCGTATGCCCTTCTGGTAGATCTCGCGCTGCTTCCCGTCGAAGCGCGACACGACGTCCGCCTGATGCGTCACGCCCGCGTCGTAGATCTGGTAGAAGTAGCAGTTTGTCACCACGTAGCCGTCGCAGCCGCCCACCTCCACGCCATTTCCGTAGCGCACGCCCCAGGCGCGTCCAAACAGATTCTCGCCTTGGATGCCGCCGCCAATCCAGCCGATTTCGCAGTTCTGCACGCGCAGGTGCTTCGAGCCGCCCTGCTGGATGGCATGCGCGCCACAGTACTTCAGACACAGATTGTCGATGGTCACGTCCGGCCGTCCGTGCGCCGTGATGATGTTGTGGCGGATGCCGAATTCAATCGACTTGAACCGCGTCCCCGGATTCTCCTTCGAGCGCACGTAGAGCATCCCCGTGCCGCGGCCGATGCCATTGGTCGAATAGTCGTGGTAGAAATGGAGATCGCCGTCCAAATCGCGGAAGTTCTTGAACGGATGCCCCGTGTACTGCGCCGTCGTCTTGCCGTCCTTGTGGTAGACGGGCAGGATCTTGATGCCGTGCGCCGCGCCGCCGTCGAAGACGATGTTGCCGACGTCCGTACGGCCGAGCGGACACGCCCAGATGCCCGGCACGTCCGTCGCCTGCCAGCGTGCGGCGTCCGCCCCGTTGAACGGCGACGTCGTCAGCACGGGCTTCGCCCCCTCACCGTAGGTCGAGTAGGTCACGCCCGTACGTCCCTGGAGACCGCCCGCGTACCCGACGAACGGACGGTCCTTCGGATGGTTCGGGAGATCGAGCGACACGCGCCAGAGATCGCCGCGGCGAAAGAGTACATACGAACCCGCGCGGATGCCCTTCTGGCGGTTGAGATGCTCGACCGTGCGCCACGCCGTCGCCGGCGTCCGTCCGTCCTTCGCGTCATCGCCGTCAGCCGCGAGATAGTAGACGTCGCGCCCCGCCGGAATCTCGAGATTGGCCGTTGCGCGAATCGACGCGATCCGCGCATCCGTACGGGCGCGCAGCGCCGGAATGTCGATCTCTCCACCCACGGCCACACACGCGAGCCCCATGGCAAAACCAAGAAAATTCAACTGACAGGTCATTGTCCGAACTCCAATTAGCGAACGAAAATCGTGATCCCTGAATTGTGGTACAGCTTGACGACATTCTCCTCGACCCGCACGCGCCACTTCTGAACCGCCAGAGCGGAGGAGACAGCCGGCGTACCCGTCACCTGAGCCGCACGGCCGAGGACGTAGGCCTTGTCAGAAGACACCACCGGCAGCTGGGCGATGTCCGAAACGTCAACAACCGCACCCTCGGCGAAAGCCAGCGCGTCGGTGGTCTCAAAGGAGTTCCCCGTCCGAATGTCAGCAGCGGACATCGTCCATTTGGACGCGACCGTCAACTGACCGTTGGAAACCCGTCCTGGTCCTTCAAGTTCCTGGACCACATAGCTGAATCCATTCAGGTCAAGTTCCGTGCCCGAAGCCAGTCGAACCTTGTTGAAGACCGGAAGGAATTGCTTCAGTTCGTCCGGATTCGTTCCGTCGGTAATTGTGAATAGTGTTCCCGCATCCGCCGCCGTGAAGGCGGTGTAGTCAGCCGGATTCGTCGATTCGGTCGCCCCGACGTGGTAGGCGAGCGCCTTCGCGAGAGACCACGGATTGTTCTGACCGGCCGTGCCGCCGCCGCCGCCCGTCCAGTTGACCATACGCCACGTAAACTTGTTGGCCCCGGGATTGAGCGTCACGGTGCCGAAAGACGGCTTTGTCCATCCCGCATGATTAATGACAACCGCATCGTTGATCGCAAGCTGAGCATTGTCATCGATGTCGCACCCGAACGTCCAGACCACAGGTTCTGAACTCCGGTTCCAGAGATAGCCCGTATAGGACACGTACATGTAGTCTTTCCACCCGGATGACGTGTTCAAATAGGAATAGCGAGGACAGTCGGCTATTGCGTTGGTTGGACAAAGACCGGCGTTCCAAGCCGCGTCAAAGAGACCTTGTCCAGTGACGATTCCCTCGAAGAGGCCCCGGTTGCTGCGCACGAATTTCACACAGCCCCCCTGAATGTCCAGCAGATCACCACCCACGCCAGACTCATAGACAAGCGTTCCTGCCTCTTTCTTCACAAGACCGCCATGCCAGCGTCCCGTACCATTCAACACCATGCCCGTCGCCATAAGTTCGGCGGCCGGCAGGTCGTAGTGCGTGAGACCACTGAGGAGCACGGTCCCGTTCTTGATCCGAGCAGCTCCTCCCGACATCGGCAATGCCCCTGACGCCGTAAGCTGCAGCGTACTTTCGTTCAGACTGACGCCCCCCTGGAAGTCGTTGTCCGGATTGGAAAGATGAAGCGTCATCCGCGTTGTGCGCCCGGAAGCATATGTGATACCGCCCACACCAGAGACAACATTCGTGAACCGCATGACGATATCTTCATTCCACCGCTGCATCGGGACAAGGGTGTTCAGAATGACAGGTCCCTGCCAATCGTTCACGCTGTTTCCGGGATAGAGGAATGACCCAGAATCGAACACCAGTGTCCAAGGCGTCGTCCCGGGCAGTCCCCAGAAGCGACAGGTCGCACCGGATTTGAACGTGATCGTGTTCGCGTGCGTACCTCCGAAATTGCAGTTCCCCTGGATCAGCATGCCGCCCTTGACGACGACGATGTGCCCTGGATTGCGGATGGTGACATTGTGGAAACGTCCGTTGATGCCATATGTCAGCGTGTGGCCGTTCATGTCGATCGAACCGCCATAGACATCCTGTGATCCCGAGCCGCCATTGTACCAACGCGCATCTCCCGTCATGATCAGCGTATACGGCCATAGGCAGTTGCCGTTCTCGTGATTGGGGGACGTATTGTAGAGCGCCCCCATGCCATCCGGCCCTTCGCCTTCGAAGTAGCAGGTCTTCTTCGTCTGAACCCAGGTGGCGGCCGTCGCCATCGCCATCTTCAGCTGGCCGCCGTTCTCGATGAAGATCTTGCCGGAGGCCGCGCCAAGGGCTCCGTTCACCGTCACCTCCAGGACCGCACCCGCACGAATGCGCAGGTCCCCCGTCCAGGAGGCAATCGACGTATCACTCTTGATTGTTCCCTGGCAGTTGACGACGATCTGCGTGTAGGAGGAGATGTCCGCAAGCGACGCCCCCTCCACAGCCATGGAACTTGCGAGCGTTCCTGCGGTCTTGAGAACAAGCATGCCTTCTGGAACGACAGGGGCGCGCAAATCGTTCGTGAGCACCAGCACATCATTGTACGTGCGCCATTCGCTGCCGACTTTGCCGTTGGAGTTGGAGGTGAAGAGGTAGTTCGGCGTCATCGTGCACGTCCAGAGGCCGGGCTCGGCCTCCTGGACGTCCACTTCCATATGCGTGTAATGGACGCCCCCCGCCACGAGCACGCCGTTCTCCCAGACCTCGGGCTCGTCGACGTAGGCGCGGAAGATCTCCTTCGTGCCGTCTTCGTAGACGCGCTGCGTCTTGACGAGGTTCTTTCCCTCGTTGGTGATGAAGCCGCCGCGTAGGCCGTTTCCGATCGTGCCCATGTCGAAGACATCAACGCTGTGCGGACGCGCCGTGCCGTCCGGCAGGATCTCCTCGCCCTCGATGCGCGCATGTTCCATCATCTCGTCGTGGCCGCAGAGCCAGCCATCCACGCCGTATTTCAGCATCACGTCCTTCAACACGCGCACCGCGCGGCCGGAGAGCCACTCGCCGCTTTCCGTCACGTTCGTGCGGTTGTGGTAGCCCGCCGAATACGGGCATTGATGGTTCACGACGAAGGTGAACTTCGCCTTCTGCTGCGCGTCGGCGAGCTGGTTCGTCAGCCACGTGTACTGCTTCGAACCGGGATTGAAGTCGGGAGACCGTCCTGCCGGCAGACCATAGGATGCGGCCACGGCGGGGTCGCGGAAAAGCCCCGTGTTCGTATCCTTCTCGGGATCGCTGTGTCGCCATTGTTCGTATCCAGGAAGATGAACGTCACGGGGCCGTAGTCGACGCGGTGGAACATCTGGCTGCGGTCGCGGTCGTCGACATCCGAGAAGTCGACGCCGTTCGGCTCGTACTCGAAGTAGGAAAGGTAGCGTTCAAGAGCCGATTCGCCCCCCAGGTAATGCTCGCAATGGGCAAGCGCACTGGCCTTCGGAGGGCAGGCTGCCGCATCCTGCAGATCGTGGTTGCCAATTGCGGCGAGGATCGGAATCGATCCGGCGGGGTCATCGTAGCCGGTTCCGAGGCCACCGGCATTGTGCCGCCAGAACTCGTCCCAGTGTGTCTGATAGCCGCCCTTCCAGGCAAGGTCACCCGCCATCACGAAAAGGTCTGGATTGCGGCTCTTCATGCGCGTAAGCCCCTGCTTGTAGCCCTCCGTCGGGGTGATGTAGTAGGTGCGGGTCTTGTCGTTGTTGTTCGGGTCGGCCCAGTCCGAAGTGTTCGGATTGTCCGGTTTCGTCTCCGAATCGTTGAAGTACATGAAGCGGATGGGCGAATTCCCTTCCGGCGCCGTCTTGAAGGTGTTCGCGTAGCTCGTGCCGTCCGGCAATGTGACCGAGTAGCTGTAGCGCGTGCCGGGCTCGAGATCCGTCATGCGGACACGATGACGGTACTTCGGCGTGATGCCGGACTCACCCTGGTAGACGTTGTTCGTGAGCGCGGGCGCGAGGATGCCCGTCGTCACCGCCTGCCGTTCGTCGCCCCCCGCCTCCGGCCGCCACTTCACGGTCGCCTCGCAGGCGGAATCTGTGAACCAGATCAGGCTCATCGCATTCGTCGCCGGGTGCTGCACATAGGGCGTCTGCTGGAAGTTCGCGCCGAAGACACTCCCTATGGCGGCGAGAACCGTCGTCACTACAAAGGCTTTTTCGATTTTCATGCCCGAATTATATCAATTAGCGCCACAAGACGGCAAGATGAAATTCAAATTCGGGGTGTTGAAGAGGGGCTATTTTCCCTTCTTCATCGCGCGGCGCTCCCGGCTGGATTTCGCCTTCTGCGCGTCTTTCGCCAGATCACCGGCGACCAGCCCCGCCTTGGGCGCCATCGACTTGTGGTGCCCGAAAGAGGAGTACTTCATTCCGTTGCGTCTATAATTGACTTCACTCATGGCGGATAGATCTACGGGCGTTGGGACCTTCTCCATCGTCACGGATTCACCGTCTTCGACAACTCGTTACCGGACAATCAGCACCGTGACGCGCTTCGAACCGGCGACGTAGAGTCCGTCGGCCTTCAGCTCGAGCCCAAGACGCGTGTCCTGGGCACCGTCCACGAAGATGTTCACGCTGCCCAGACGCGAGGGATTCACACAGCCCTCGACCGTGAGCGGCAGCTTCGAGCCCTTCGCGACGCCGGCCGGCAGGAAGACGTTCATGCCACTGCCGACGACGAGCCCCGAAACCGTGCCGGCCGTCTCGCCGATCTTCAGGTTCTGCAGTTCGGCCTTCGCGCCGGCCTCGAATGCGAGCGTAGCGCCCTCGCAGACCTCGACCGCCGAATTCGGCAGGATCGCGCCCGCCGGCGCCTCCTTCGTCACGAGCAGCGTACCCGCGCGGACAACCGTGTCGCCCGTAAAGGTCGAGGGCGTCGCCAACGCCAGCGTGCCCACGCCGAGCTTTTCAAGACCGCCGTCCTTCGTCGTGCCAAGCGTCGCGTCGTGTTTGAGCTCCTGCGCGATCGTGTAGCGTTCCGCCGCGCAGTTCGCCGTCGAGATCTTCGCGCCGCCCGTCTGGACGACCGCCTCGGTCAGGTTGCCAAGGGTCGCGTTGTACTGAACGCCGCCCTTCGTATCCTTCGTCGCATCCATCTTCGAACGCGGCGCGAAGACGCCGCCGTTGAAGTAGACGTACGACGTGCCGTCCGCCACATTGAACGCGTGGTAGTAGTACGTGCCCTGAGTATCCGCATACGTGCGATGAACGATGTTCTCGCAGTCAAGCAAGCCGCCGTCCTCGAGATGCACCTCGCCACGCCCGCCGTTCTGACCGACGAGAACGAGATACGCGTTCTCAACCGTGCCACCGACCGAGAAGATCGCATCGCAGGCACGGTTCTGGTGGGACTTCAGCTGATCAAGGCCTTCCGCGTACGGCACATAGAGGTTGCCGTGCTGGTCGGTGTTGCTCGCGTAGTCGAACGTCAACTTCGCGCCGGTTGCGACGTTGAGTGTTGAGAGCGGCTCGTTCGCCCCGGACTTGTTGTACGTCTGTCCGACGCGGATATAGTGGCCGACGCGGTACTCGCCGCCGAAGAGATTCATCGTCGCGCGGATGTGGCTATCATACTTCGTGAGGTCATAGCCGATGTAGACATTGTTCTGATTCGTGAACGAACCGTCGTACTGGTTGAACTCGACGTAGGCGAGATCGTCTCCCGTCGCGCCGCGGCGCATGCCGTGGCCGATGCCCATCACGCTCGCCCAGGCCGTGCCGCCCATCATGTTCAGCGTCACCTTGTCGGTCGCATAGTCCCAGCCCCGGCGCTGGGAGCCGATGAAGACGTCAGAGGTGGGGCCGAAGTTCACGTGCTGACCGGGACGGCCGAACGTGACCGTACCCTCGTCGAGGCAGAACGGCGAGTTGCCCTGGACAAGCGAATCGCCGTTCGCCGGCCAAGCCGTATCGCCATTCCAATTGTCACCGCTGATCGCACCGCCGAACTGATTGAACCCCAGGGAGTTGAGGACTAGTTCGCCCGGTCCCGTCTTCATGAAGGACCCGTTCGCCCCCGCCGTGATCGTGCCATTGAGCGTCAGCTTGTTCTGAAGCCGGAGGACCGCCGTCTTCTTGTTGTTGCTCGGATCGGCGATGATCGCGCTCTCGGTCTCAGCATCTTCTCCCGTCAAATTGACGGTCGCAGGACCGATGCGGAGCGTCGCCCCGTTGAGCTTCGCAAGATCCGCGATCTCGGCCGTACCGGACTCGACGCGCACTTCCTTCGTGTGTAGCTCTCCATTAAGAATCGTAAGACCGCCATTCTGGCCCTTCGGATTGTTGACGAAGACCTCGCGCTTCGGGTCGGTCGTGATCGGACCGGTCACCGTCAGCTTCGCCCCCGTCTGCACATTGAGCGCAATCGCCCCCGTGCGCCCGCCGTTCGCCGTCGTTTCATTCGAACGCGCGTAGGTGTCGTCCGTGACGAGTCCGTTCGCCAGCTCATGCGTGCCACTCGCCACCGCGATCTCCGGCGCCGAGAACATATCCTCGTGATTGAGGTTAAGGGGCGCACCCGAAAGCTTGTAGCCCTTCTGACCGTCTGTCGCCTGGAGCGTCACGCGACCGGCCGTGTGCGTCTCGGCGACCGTCACCGGAATCGCCGCGGCCGTCGCCGGCTCGAAGCGGACGAGCGCACCGGCGGCATCCGGCGTCGTGTCGCCATTCCAGTTCGACGCGTTCTCCCACGCGCCGCCCGTCGTCACGTTCGTCCACACGTCGCTCGCCGCCGTCGGATCGAGCGCAATCGTCACCGTCACGCGCTTCATGCCGACGTACTTCGTCGAGACCTCGCTCGTCACGTCGCTCTTCGCATACGTCATCGTGTAGGCCGGGAAGCGGTCGTTGGCGACGAACATCTCGAGCGGCACGTTCGCATCGTCCGCGGCGTTGTAGTAGAGGACGTCGATCGTGCCTTCGCGCATCGTGTACGTGTTGGACGAACCGCCCGGACGATGGAAGCTCACCGTCACCGGCGAGAGCACCTTGAGGCTTTCCTTCGCCACCAGCGCCTTGAAGTTCGCGTTGTTGCAGTAGTCGAGCGTGATCGCCTTCGTGCCGCCGGCCGTGCCGAGCGTCAGATCCTTGAAGAGCATACCGTCGCCCGAGGCGCGCAGACCGCCGTCCTCATGGACGATGAACGTGCGCGTCTCAAACCAGTCGGACCGGTTGTCGACGCCGAAGATGAAGCCGTTCGTCGAGACGACGGGACCCGCAAACGTCGAGTTGCTCGACCCATTGCGCAGAATGGCCGTCGTGTGTCCGCTGAAGAGGCACCCGCCATCCTCCTCGCCCGCGGCGAGTTCGGGATCGCGCTCCAGCTTCTGCTGGAACTCCATGTACGAGGCATCATTCGCACCCTTCTCCCATTCGGCGGCGAAATCAATCCTCAGACCGCCCTTGCCGACATAGGCGTGGTTGTGGCTGCCGAAATTGAGCTGGTAGTTATTCGCGCGATTGAGACCCGGCTGCCACACGCCGCCGCGGAAATAGAGTTCGCTCGGCGCTTCGGACGTATGCTGGAGCGTCTTGCCCGTCTGAAGGACGCCGCCCTCCTCAAGGAAGACCTTCTGCAGCCGCGCGTCCTTGACCTTGCCGACATTGACCTGGTTCGAGACGATGAGCGTGCCTTCGCCGCCGACAATGAGGACGCCTTCCGGGCAGTGCCACTGGTTGCCCATGTTGAGGTCGGTCTTGACGCGCACGACGCCGCCCGTCACCACGACCGTGTCCACCGGCGTAAAGGCCGTATCCTGCGAATACGTGTTCCACGCAATTTCCAGAACCGACGCGAGGTTCACCTCGCCGCCGTTGACCTCGAGCGTCGGCGACGCCGTCATCATGTTGCCGTTGCCGTCATGTCCCATGCGGATCGCCTTCGCATTGAAGACGCCGCCATTGACCGTGATCTTCGGACGCAGCTCGCCATTCGGATCCGTCCACGGCGTACCATTGTAGAAGCCAAGGTAGCAGTAGTCGGGAGCCGTCAGTACGCCGTTGTTGATCACGAGTTCGCCCGCCGTCTCCTTGCGCTCGTCCTTCTCAATCGTCGACCGGCAGCCGACACCCATCGTGTTGTTCATGAAGACGTTCGGGGCATCGGTGGGATCGTCCTTCGTGCCGATGACGACGCGGCCTTCGGAGACGAGCAGATTCTTC
>JAUNMP010000237.1 GCA_030537465.1 bacterium | reverse complement strand
TCTGTGCGCCGGCTGGCGAGGCGGTGGAGTGCCAGGCGGAGTCGGCCGAAGAGGCGATCGCGCACTGCGTGTTCACGCCTGCGGACGACGTCGCCAACAATCTGAATGCGGACGACAAGGCCGAATATGAGACGATGTTCACGGCGGTTGCCAAATCGCTGGGTGATAACTCCTGGTCGGTTTCGTATGAACTGACGGAAGCGGCGACGAATGTGCTTCAGGAGGCTGTGAACGACGCGCAGACGGCCGTGCTCGATGCGATGACGGATCCCGCCGCAACGACGGCGACGTTTGCCGCCAAGCCGGGGTTCTACTATGCGATCGAATACGGTTCGAACCTGAACCTGGGCGCGAATACGGAAGGCCAGATGGCCACGGGTCCCTCCGTTGTGCTGGATAAACCCCAGATGTCCGCCAAAAGCGGTTTCTTCCGCGTCAAGGTCTCGCCGTCGAAGATCGACTCCCGTCAGTGAGGGCGCCGACCACCGCCGCGTTCTGTCCGTGGCCGCCCGCCCCGCTCGCCGAAATGATAGAAATGACGGACAATGCCGGCACGGGCACGCTTGTACTGCCGGATGGCCGCTCGGTCGAAATTCCCCCGCGCACGACGCAGAGGAACTTAATGAAGCGTTAGTTCTGATTGGCCTGGCCGAGGACCTCGGCGGTGGCGCCGCGGTCGGTGACGACCTGGATGGGTCCGTCCGAGAGGCAGCCTTCGACCAGGACCCTGGCGTGGGTCTTCGCTCCGGCGAAGGAGAGCTTTGCGCCATTCGGACCGAACATCGACCCCGTGAGGAGGATCCGGTTCCGCAGGGTGCGCTCGCCGTATCCGCCGAGGGAGACGAGCGGCTCCCGTCCGGAATGGCGGATGCCGTGGAGCATCAGGTCACAGGCACAGTTGCCGTGGATGCCGTCCTTGTTGCCGCGGACGTCGAATCCGTCGAGGATCACGTCGTCGAAGTCCGCGATGTGGAAGGCGTACTGTCCGCCCATCACGTCGAGGGCCCTTAGATAAAATCTGATGTCACGGAAACTGTCTCTTTTGGCCCGCCCGAGAAACTGCATTTTGCGCCCCCCTGCAAGAAAGTTTCTTGAGATAGACAAAGGATACATGAAAGTGTATACTTCTTGAAAATTTGTTGAGTTATGGAGAGTCGTGAGATGTTGAATTGTTTTATCAGGATTCGGAAATGGGCATTTTATGCGGTTCTGGCCGTGAGTTCATCCGTCTTGGCCGCAGACTACTATGTCGATCCGAACGGAAGCGATGGAGCGGGGCGTGGAACGAGTGAGGCGACGGCGTTTCGGACAATCCAGGCCGCCGTCGACGCGGCCGCGGCGAACGATACGATCATCCTCCTGCCTGGCGACCACATCGAGGGGGTCTATTCGGACGCCGCCTCCGGCCGCAGTCGCGTGAAGGTGGATCCTTGACGGTGACGCTCAACGGCGTCGAACTCGGTACGTACACAATGTCGCAGCGCGTGACGTTCACCTCCGAGGCCGCTGTCAACCAGCTTGCGTTCGCATCTACTGGTACGGCTGCCGTCGGCATCCGAGCCTTCGACCATTCGGCCGGCTTCCTGATTCTGTTCCGCTAATGATGTACATTCTTCTATGAAACTGTTCTCATATTCTTTTGTCTGTTCCGTCCTGTTCGTCCCGTGCGCTTTTGCCGCCGCGGGGGCGTGTGTCGAGACGACGCCGGTGCCGCGGTTGAACCTCAACAGCGACCTGCGCGGATCGAACTGGTGGGTGCGTCTCCACAACGACCGTCTGGCCAACGTCTGCCGCCAGGGCGGCGAGGTGGACGTGGTGCTGCTGGGCGACTCCATCACGCATTACTGTGACCACAAACCCTACGCCTACGAGACCTGGAACGAGTTCACGAACGCCTACAAGGTCCTCAACTTCGGCTACGCGGGCGACCGCACCCAGCATCTGCTCTGGCGCATCCGCAACGGCGAATTGGATGGCTATCGGACGAAGTCCGTCGTCCTGATGATCGGCACGAACAACAACACCGACAAGACGACCAGTCCCGCCAACGTCGCGGCGGGCGTGAAGGCGGTGCTGGACGAGATCGCCGTCCGCCAGCCCCAGGCGAAGGTCCTGCTGCTGCCGATCTTCCCGCGCGGTTTCGGCGCGGACGACGCGCATCACGCCGCCGCGCGCCGCCGCAACGACGAGACGAACAAGCTGATCCAGAAGTTTGCGGATGGCTCGCGTATCCAGTGGCTCGACTTCACGGACCAGTTCATCGATCCCGCGACGGGCTGGACGACGAAGGAGCTCTTCCCCGACCGCATCCATCCCGGCGCCCTCGGCTGCCGCATCTGGCTTGAGGCGATGAAGCCGCATCTCGACGCCTTCTGCGGGCGGCCGAACCCGATCGTCGCACAGACCGCCCCGAACCTTTCGGTCGAGGGGAAGAGCTTCGAGATCGGCGTCCTCAACTACACGCCGACCTGGTCGTCGCTCCCGATGAAGGACCATTTCCGTCCCACGGGCGGCTGGATGCGTCTCGCGGATGGCCGCCTGCAGGGCGATATCCATCTGACCTGCATCAAGCCCTGCGATCTCAACGTCCTCTGCCTCTCCGCCAGTTTCCCCATCGCACCCGTTATCGGGCGCACGTGGACGGCCGATGCGGTCTCGCGGACGCTGCCGGCCAAGCTGGGGCGTGACTTCCATCTGGGCTCCGGCAAGGCGCGCGTGTTTCTCTTCCCGTTGCCGGATGGGCGGACCCTGCGTGCCGAGTTCGAGGAACCGACGGCCTATCGCGCCCAGGATTCGCGCCAGTGGGGTCCGAACTGGGGCGTCCGTCTGGGCGGCTGCCAGTCGCGCCGCACCTACGCCGTCGGCGATACGGTGGCCTTCAAGGTCACACTGTCGACGATGGCGGGCTTCCGCCTCGTGTCGCCGACGCCTTGCACGATCGCCGTCGGACCGAAGTGGGTGAAGCTCGACTACCGGAAGGATCCCGCGAAGGGT
Source organism: bacterium (assembly GCA_030537465.1). GTDB lineage: Bacteria > Verrucomicrobiota > Kiritimatiellia > RFP12 > UBA1067 > RUG572. Next base: position 4,147 of record JAUNMP010000237.1, on the reverse strand, counting down.
TCCGCGCTCGACTGGACGGATATGGCGCTGCAGGACGCCCCTGCCGGCAAGTATGGCTGGCTGAAGAACGTCAACGGCCATTTCGAGTTCGAAGGAAAGCCCGGCGTGGAGCAGCGCTTCTACGGCGTGAACCTCTGCTTCGACGCGAACTATCCGTCGCATGCGGATGCCGAGCTGCTCGTCGAACGCCTCGTCCGCTGCGGCTACAACACGGTGCGCGTCCACCATCACGACCGCCGCTGGATCCAGGATGACGATTCCCGCGACCGTCTCGACTACCTGATTGCGCAGTGCCTCAAGCGCGGACTCTACATCACGACCGACCTCTACGTCTCCCGCCGCGCGAAGTATCGCGACATCGGCATCGACAAGGACGGCGTGGTGGAGAACATCGACGAATACAAGAAGGCCGTCGCCAAATACGATCTCGCGTTCAAGGACTGGTGCGCCTTCACAGAGCGATTCCTGAAGCACGTGAATCCCTACACGCAGCGCGCCTATCTCGATGAGCCCGGACTCCCGCTCATCTCGCTCATCAACGAGGGCGGCGAGAGTCGGGTGGTCTGGGAGAAGTGCAGCGCGTTCGTCCGGTCGCTGGGCGCCCGGGCGCTGCTCACGAACGACAACAACGGCGGACGCCACGGCGAGGGAGAAGGGGTGGCGACGGGCTACGACTATGTGGACAGCCATTTCTACGTCGACCATCCGCAGTTCGTCGAGCGGAGCTGGTCGCTGCCGTCGCGCTGCCGGAACGAGAACCCGATCCGCGTCGGCCAGCCGGGCATCTTCAACCGCGGCTGGGCGAAGGGTGCCTCGAAGCCGTACACGATCACGGAGTGGAACTTCTCGGGCCCTGGACGCTACCGTGCGATCGGCGGCATCCTCACGGGCGCATTGGCGTCCGAACAGGACTGGGACGGTCTTTGGCGCTTCGCCTACTCGCATTCGGACCGCAACTGGCGCGATTCGCCTTACAGCACGCCCGGCTACTTCGACTGCGTGACGGATCCGCTCTCCGCCGCCTCCGACCGCGCGAGCGTCTGTCTCTATCTCCGCCGCGATGCCGGGGCCGGCGCACTCGCGCTGGACCGGGAGCAGGGATCGATGCGCCTCGTGACGCCCCGCACCTGCGGCTGCTTCACGGAAGGCGGCACGATGACGGCTGGACCTCTCGTCGCCGATGTGACGGGGGCGCCCGCGACCGTGTGGGTCTCGTCCCTCGATTCGCAGCCCGTGGCCGCCTCGTCCCGTCTCCTGCTCGTGCATCTCACCGATGTCCAGGGCGCGGGGGCGCGCTATGCCGACCAGAACCGCCAGACGCTCCTCGAGTGGGGGCGCGGCTGCGTGGTCGAAGACGGCACGGCGAAGATCTCCCTCCGTCTCGATGCGCCGCAGAACTGCATGGTCTACGAACTCGACACGGCCGGCACGCGCGTGGGGACAGTCCCCGCCACGGTGAAGGACGGCGCCCTTGCCTTCGAGGCGACGACGCGTGGTCCGAACGGCGGCCGCATCTATTACGAGATCGTGCGGAAGTAGGGTTGAGAGAGTTGAGAAGGTTGAGAGGGTTGCGAGGGTAGGGCGGTCGCCCCGCGACCGCCGCAGGGGGGGGAGTTTTCGATGGACCACGCTCAAGCAGGGCGTGCCGGAGGGTGTGCTGGAATGGGCGGGTCTCTTTTGCTACAATGTTCGGCGTGGAAATCAATGACCTTCGTGCGGACTCGCGTAAGAACGAGTTCGGCGAGTTCGTTAATTGACTGCAGTTCTATTTCGAAGAGGTTGAGATGGCAGAGAGACTTTTGAAGACGAAAAAGCAGAAGATCGCGCCGGCGAAGCCGACGGCGGAGGAGCCGAAGAAGGTTGTCCTCGTCGGTACCTACGCCGGTTCGCAGCTGGCGGATTGGCCGGGCTTCTATCCCTATCCGCTCTCGTCGGATGACAAGGTCGATGCCGAATCGTGCGCGAAGGTGAACGAAATCTGGCTCTTCAAGGGGACGAAGGAACCGAAGTATTTCGCCGCGGAATTTGTGGGTATCAAGAACCGCGAGGAACTCAAGGCGCTTGGCTATCCGGCGAAGGGGAAGGGGCACGGTGACGGCACCTATCTGCTCTTCAAGATCGAGAAGACGTATGCGCCGGCCTCTTCGAGCGCGGCCCTCGCCGCGTCGATCGAAAATGTCATTGTCCGCACGAAGGATTTCGCTCGGTCGCCCCAGGTCCGCAAGCAGCTCAAGGCCTATCTTGAATCAACCGACCGTGCCGACAAAGAACTTGACGCCCAGTTGCCGTCGATCATCACCAAACTTCCTTCACAGGTTCTCCGCGTTTGCGAAGCGGCGGTGCAGTTGGACTTCTTGTCTGCTTTGGGGCTAGAGGAGAATATTGACTTCCCATTTGCCGCACCCAAGGAAGGGAAGTTCACGTTTATTGATCTGTTCGCGGGTATTGGAGGTATCCGTCTTGGCTATCAGTTAAATGGTGGGCGTTGCGTGTTTTCGTCTGAATGGGACAAAGATGCCGCGAAAACTTACTACTATAATTTTGGCGAACGTCCCTACGGAGACATTCAGAAGATAGATCCTGCTACAATTCCCGACTTTGATGTTCTTCTGGCGGGTTTCCCGTGTCAGCCTTTTTCTATTATTGGTGACAAAGAGGGTTTTAAACACGAGACACAGGGAACGCTCTTCTTTAATATTGAAAAGATCCTTCTTGCGAAGAAGCCAAAGGCATTCATGCTAGAGAATGTGCGTAACTTAACCGCACATGATAATGGCCGCACATTTAAAGTCATTCTTTCGCATTTGAAGAATGCAGGGTACGATGTTCACTATAAGGTCTTAAATGCACTTGATTATGGTGTGCCTCAAAAGCGAGAGCGAATCATTATTTGTGGTTTTCGCAAGAAGGTTGATTTTGAGTTTCCGCCTCCACTTCCACCAGATCAACGCAAGACGGTTGCAGACATTATTGATGTTGATGCGGAGAATGACAGGTCGCTGTTTGTGCGCCCCGCCATTCGTGAGAGTCGATTGGAGCGTTTGAAAGATAAAGACTTTCCTCGTCCATACATATCACATGAGAATGTTGCAGGATCGATTACGCCCCACACATTCTCATGTGCACTGCGAGCGGGGGCATCTGCAAACTACATCTTAATCAATGATGAACGACGTCCCTCTGCTCGTGAAATGCTTCGTATTCAGGGATTCCCGGATGCATTCAGGATTGTTGTTAATTATGGGCAAATTAAACATCAGACAGGGAACAGTGTGGCTGTCCCTGTTATTCGCGCCGTTGCAGAACGGGTCGTTGCCAAGCTTGAAGAACTATAAGGATTAATCATCATGAACGAATTGAAGAGTCCTAAGCTCCGTGGGGTGGATAAATATAAGCCTGATTATCCGCTTGGACAATTCCCTGCCGGCTTTGCAATGGAACTAGGAAAGGAGCTGATATATCTCTTGGCTACTCGCAATCCTCCAACCTTGGAAGGTTCGGATTGGGAGCAGATTTTTGCGCGCTGTGTCGGTGCACAATGGGCTCCATCGAATGTAGGACTTGACGATGTCCAACTGCATCAGATGGCATGGAGTGCCAAGACGGTTAAGAATAAGAATCCTTTCAAGGTGAAACATGTTCGACTAATCAGCGGACGCAATTCGCCGGACTACTCGTTTGATATCGAGAATGTCCATACCGAAGACCCTGATAAGTTGGGCGAGATGATTCTTGACATTTGGAATGCCCGGATAACCGATGTGCGAAAGAAGTTTGCCACAACACGTACGGTTGTCCTTGTCAAGGGCGACGATCTTTCGACGGTTTCGGTCTTTGAAGAGGATGCTCTGAAATTCCTGCCCGAAGACTATGAATGGGAATGGAACCAAAAAGGCAATCTTGAGGGGTATCTCAAAGGTAGCGATGTAAAGAAGTTTACATGGCAACCGCATGGCTCACAGTTCACCATAACGACTGTAGTTCCAGATAATCGGCTAAAACTCCGGATTCGCCGTCCCCCACTATTGGATCGAGACGAAGTTCTTACTCAATTGAAGTTTGATCCGTCCTGGGTCGAAATCGTCAAGTGACCACCCACGCCTTCACCTGTACGGGCCCGTATGCGATTCTCATCATGCTTGGCATC
>JAUNMP010000236.1 GCA_030537465.1 bacterium | reverse complement strand
TACAATCAGATGTTCGGCATCTCCTATACGAATTGCCTCATCGGCGCGTCGGACGGTTCGCTTGCCTATGATGGCACAGATTCCTGGCGGGATCTCGGCGGAAACGTCTTTGGCGTCGATCCAAAATTCGCTGCGGACAAGGCTGCTACTCTCGGTGTCGAATCCTACTCGCTCCGTTGGGGATCCCCGGCTCGCGGCAAGGGCGACGCATCTCTTCTGATAGGAATTGATCGGGACCTCGTCGGCAATGATCGCCTTCGCGACGGCAAGTTGGACCTTGGTTGCTACGCGTGCTGGCTGGATCCCACGGGAACATGGGATCCTCTTCCGGTAGGGTCAACGGGTGTAAAGATCGGATCCCGCTGGTTCCCAATCAGCAAATCACGCTGTCAAAGCTTGAAGGTGTGAGTTCGCGAGAGGACGAGAAGGAGTGAAGATGAATTCGAAGCTGTTTGCTGCGGCGTTTGTCGCCATGGCGTTGTCTCTTGGCGCGAATGAGCTGGACAATCCCGTCGCGGACATTACGGTCTCCTCTGGAGATTCGTTGACCGTGCGGGGTGCGCTCAATCCCCAGACCTCGGTCTCCGTCGCCGGAGAAATGACGTTCTTCGTCCAAGATGAAGGAATGCGGGTCCGACAATGAAATTCTCGCTGAATCGACGTGTGATCGTCTTGTTGGAGACATCGCTTGTGGTCTCGCGTGACCTTCTTGAGGGAATTGTTCGCTATACGCGCGAACACGATCCGTGGATCCTCGAACTGACATCCGGTGGCGTCGGTGATCTGCGAATGCCGCAGGGGTGGACGGGGGATGGAATCATTAGCCGCGCGCTCGTGCCGCAGCAGATGCGGAATCTTCTGGCCAATCCTGCACCCAAGGTCTTGATGGATACGCCTGCGGTCAGCCAGGACGTCTGTGTTGAGAATCTGAATACGGTGCGTTTCGAAAGCGACTACTATCAGACGGGATGTGATGCAGCCGATTATTTCCTGGCTCGCGGCTTTCGGCATTTCGCATTCGTTGAAGAAGCGCGCTCTTCTCTGGGAACGACGGTCTGGCAGACGGATGCCTGCCGCGCTTCGGATTGGTCGATTCAGCGGGGGCGCGGATTCTGCGAGCGTCTCGCCGCATGTGGGCATCAAGCCGCTTGGATCAACTCCCCGCATACGCGGCGAGTTGCCGAGAACTGGCATCTTGAGTTGCCGCATATCGTGAAACGTCTTCAGAATCTGCCCAAACCTCTCGCCATTTTTGCCCCGAATGATTCCCGTGGACGACAAATCCTTGACGCCTGCCAGGTGGCGGGCATTCCCGTGCCGTATTCGGTTGCCGTCCTTGGTGTCAATGATGACCGTGTTCTGTGCGAAACCTCCCATCCACCCTTGTCGTCGATTCCGCTTTGCGCCGAGGAGGCCGGATATGCCGCGGCCGCGGCCTTGGATGGATTGATGCGCGGAGAGCGGAGTGTGGACAAGACAGTTGTCTATGGGCATCGTCCCGTGGTGACGCGTGATTCGACCTTGAGCCTCCAGACGGACGATCCGCTAGTAATAGCCGCACTTCGACGCATCCGTGAAACAAACGGTTTCTGTCTGCGCGTCACCGATTTGGCGCTGGGGCTTGAGACGACCGTGCGAAACCTCGAGAATCATTTTACTCGTGCCTTGGGGCAGAGTGTCGGCTCCGTGTTGCGGGAAACCTGCTTCAGCAACATCCGCCGTCTTGTCGTCTCAACGGATTTGCCATTCAAGGACATTGCTGTACGGTCGGGACAGCTTTCGGTCGCCCATCTTGCGGATGCCTATCGCCGACGGTTCGGCTGCACGATGGGCGAGGACCGAAAAGGTGTTTCTCAAAAAAGATAGAGCCTTTCTGTTTTAAGATAGTGCAGGCGATGGGAATTTCTGTTAGAATCGTCGGCATGAAAATTGCAAAGGCACTTCTGGTCGCGACCTGTGGGGTTGGACAATTGTTGGCGGATGGGCTTGTAGGCGTGGGTGTTGACTCGTTCGCCACGCTCCCCGCCGGGGATTTGGGCGCGACGAACTATGTCGTGGAGGGGCAACTCCGCAAGACATCGTCGGGGGAACAGCAGCTTGAATCGTCCCGTCTTGCCGGTGAGGGCGAGATTCTCGTTTCCCAGGGAACGTTGCGGATTGTCTCGGAGGGGACTGTCCCCGAATCGTCGTGGAAGCCTCTTGACGTGTTGGCAAAGGCGGCGACGTGGATCGATGTCTCGGAATCGGAGACGGTTCAGCTGGTCGAGGGGAGTGATGCCAACGTCTGGCAGATCCTCGACGTGCGCGAGACGGATCGCACGCAGCGGACGGCGGCTGGTGCCTATGCCTATCCGCATTGGATGGCGCACACGAACATCGCCCACAGCGCGGCGGTGCGGGAACTCGGACCCGATCATTGGTTCCCGACGTATTCGACCGCTGCGAACGGCGCACCGGCCTACGTTGACTTTGGCGGTTATCAGAGCGGGCAGTCGCTCAAGATGTATGCGGACAATGGCAAGGCGTCCCATTTGACGAATGTGCGGCACATCTTCGTTGTCGCAGGAATCTTTGACTACAAATGGGGATTCCTCCTGGATGGTGGCAGCAGCACGTACACGGCCTACGTGCCGCAGAACTATTCCCGTGCGGACTTCAGCATCTCGGCTTATTACAGCTGGTTGAACAATGGCGACAAGCAGCAGCTCTTCCGCACGGGGCGTTTCCGCGTGGATGGCGCGATCATTGATCCCTTTACCACATCCATCACGGAAGGCTATCATCTGCTGGATATGCCGATCTTGGAAGGGAACCGTTTGAGCGGTTTCTTCAACGGCTCGGAGATCGCGTCGGATGCGAACCAGTATCGCCAGGGTGGCGGACGCCTGTGCGAAGTGATCGCTTTTACGGTGCCGATCAGCGAGGCGGAACGGACACTAGTTGCCAACTACCTGATGCGAAAGTGGTTCAACGTGCGGAAGGGATCGATCGTCTTCAAGGTGGCGGCCGGGGCGGCCGTCGAGGCTGTGTGCGACGTGATGGCCGGGCAGGAGAAGCCCCTGTATGCCATGGGCGGCGTGACGCTCGTCAAGGAGGGCGCGGGCACGCTCGTGGGCTCGCCGCTGACTGGCGGCGAGGATCAGATGCCGCTGACGGTCGATCTCAAGGCGGGGACCGTCGACACCGCGCAGACGCTTGTGCTGGAGCAGGGTTCGGCGCGGACGTACGACGTCTCGGATGGCGTGGTGTCCGCGCAGACGGTCGGATCGGACACGTTGATCAAGACGGGTGATGGCGACCTGCGCCTCAAGGCGCTTGATCCCGCGGTGAAAAAGATCCAGATTGACGGCGGTACGCTGTGTCTCGTGTGTGGCGAGGACACGTCCGTCGGCGTTCCGTCTGGAGCATTGTCTGGCATAATCGAAGACCCTTCATTCGAAGGATTTTCCGCATATAACATCGAGGACAATCCGACCTCTGGAGAGAAACTTTCGTCTAGCGCGGCGAAGCAGGGCTGGATGGCGACGGACGAGAAAGTGGGGAGCGATCAGCCGCATGTCGTCAAATGGGCGTATAAGGAGGGCAACAATGCCTACTACTGTCGTAACGACATTCCCTACCCCGATGGCCTTTATGCGCTCGTGCTGGCCTACAGCGGCGCGCAGACGAAGGTCGTACTGCCGCGCGCGGGGGTCTACCAGCTGAGTTTTGCCGCGGCGCCGCGTCCTAATTATGCCGGCGGCGAGTTCCGCGTGAGCATCGATGAAACGGTACTGTCGCAGGTGATGACGTATAATGACAACAATACGTATGTTCGCCATGTCCTTCGGACGCCATTTCTGCCGGCGGGCGAGCATACGCTCGTCTTTCAGGCCGATCGATTCAACAACAAGGGTGAACGTGGGGAGACGATCCTGACGGGCAACAAGGTCTGCATGCTGGATGACATCCACCTGGATTGGTTGTCGGATGACGATCCCGGCGGTTGGGTGGCGAATGGCAATTTCGAAATCAATCCCTTCCAGTATAAGATGCCCGTGTCCACGAATGCTGTTTCGGATTGGGCTGTGGGAGGTGCCGATGCCAACAATCGCGTGCGGCTGATCTGTGATGGCTCGGCCGTTGCGGCGGCACGTTATGTGGCCGTTGACGGGACTGCGACATTGACGGGCAAGGTTCGTTTTCAGACGACCGGAACGTATGAACTCCATTTCAAGATGCGTCAGCCCGTGGCGGCGGCAACAGCGTTCAAGTCGCTCGACGTGCGTCTGGGCGAGAATGGTACGGTCTTCAGCGGAACGGTTGTCAATGCGGCATTCGGTACGTGGGAGGACGTTTCGGCGGGGCCGTTCACGATCGCGGAGGGAATGGTCGGTGCCGATCTGCCGCTCGTCATCGCGGGAACGGTGGCTGGCGCGTCGGTGTCGATCGACGATGTGCGCGTGGAACCCGCGAAGGTCTCGGCGTTCCGTCTGACCGACACGTTCTCGTCTGCCGCGGCATGGACGGTCGACGTGTCCGATCCTGGCCTGACTGGTGTTCCCGACAGTACGCCGCGCGTTGAATTCCAGACAGTTGGTTCCCCAACCTACGCTGCGGCATGTGACTGGACCTGGGGGGCGGTGTCTTATGACGACAATCGGCGCGTCGGTATCCGCAATCGCGGTACGATCTACCGCACGATCGACTTCCCGGCGGCGGGGACGTATCGCGTTTCCGTCGTTTCGATGGGACGCTTCTGGCGATATGAGGACCAGCATCTTGAGAATCCGTCGATTCTCAGGGCGTACGGCGGACAATCCTTCTCGGTGTGGGTGGGTTCGTCCGATGGGGCGGTCACGAACCAGATTGGCGTGTTTGCTGTTGATGGTGTCGAGCGTTGGACGCGCCATACGTTTTATGCGACCCTTGACGTCGCGGGCACCTATCGACTGGGCTTCAGTGGCTTGAAGACGTCTGATACCGCGTACGATGGCGTCAAGATGAACAGCCATGGCGGCATGTTGGATGGACTGGTTGTCGAACCCGTTGTCGTCCGCTCGGCGGCGCCGTTGGAGAAAACTCTGGAGATCGCCGTGTCGGAAGGGGCTTGCCTGTCGCTTGAGACGGGAACGACGAATGAGGTCGCGGAAGTACGTTATGGAGGGCGTTCGCATTCGGGTTTCATCAGCGCGGAGACATGCCCGGACTTCGTTAGTGGAACGGGTGTCTTGTTTGTCAGCCCCAAGGGAACTTTGATTCTTTTCCGATGAGGTAGGCAATGAAAAAACATTCATTTTGCGTTGGAGCTCTTCTTTGCGCGGGAACACTGGTCGCCGCCGAACCGTTCCTTGCGGGGTATTCACTCAATGAAGGACGGCAGATCCCGTTCTCGCAGGCCTTGCCGCGCATGCGCAATGCCGAGACGAATCGAAAATGCGGTTGGTTCAACAACAAGGATCTGGCAATACCCGGCATTCTGACGACGCAGGATGCCTCCATTGGCGACTTTCTGCACCGGCTGCGGAACGTCATCAACGACGAACGGGCTTTGGTATTCGTGAATGGGCGGACGTTCATGGTGAACAAGAACTGGATCCGCGACCACGTCCACACGCTCAAGGCGATGCATCATTGGGAGTATGACTACGCGGGCTATGTGAATTTCACGATCGAGCAGCAGCGCGCCGACGGATGCATTCTCGAGCTCATCAAGCAGGCGGACGACCAGCACTGGAAATATGCCGCGCCGGACAGCCGGAAGTTCTTCCCCGACGACAATCTGGCGATGTGCCGTCTCGACATCGAGGCGGATGTCGAATATTTGCTGGTGGAGGGTGCGACCTACTGCTATCGGGTGAGCGGGGATGATACCTGGCTCGCGCGCGTCCTTCCAAGGCTGGAGAAGGCCATCGACTACATGACCTCCGATCCGCAGCGCTGGGAGCCGAAGTACGGTCTCGTCAAGCGCGGTTACACGATCGACACCTGGGACTTCACCTACCAGCCGAGTTCCGGGACGAACCGCATGCTCACGGCCGAGACGCCGCAGGCGATCATGCACGGCGACAATTCCGGCGTCTTCCAGGCGATGAACCAGCTGGCGTGGTTCAACGCGCGGCTGGGGCGCCCCGAGAAGGCGAAGAGCTGGCGCGCGCGGGCCGACGTCCTCAAGGCGAATATGTACAGGCACCTGTGGAACGGCACGTTCTTCATCCACGAACTGCCGCTCAACGTGCCGCCCGTCGACGCCCACGAGCGGGAGCGCCTGTCGCTCTCGGCCGCCTACGACATGAACCGCGGCCTGATGCCCGTGGCGGACTGCCGCAAAACGATTGAGGAGTTCCAGCGCCGCCGTCAGACGACCGCGTGCTTTGCCGAATGGTTCACGGTGGATCCGCCGTACGATTTCAACTTCAGTCGGCACGGTCCGGGCGACTACGTGAATGGCGGCATCTGCCTGTTCACGGCGGGGGAACTTGCGAAGGCCGCGCTCGAGAACGGCTATGAGGCCTATGGCTGGGACATCCTGATGCGTGTCAAGGCGATGGCCGAGCGCGATGGTACGCTCTACTTCCTCTATGATCGCAAGACGGCCAAGAGCATCAACGCCCGCCTGGGACCGAGCGCGTGGGGCGCGGCGAGCATTCTCTCCGCCTTCGACGAGGCGCTCGCGGGCGTGCGGGATACGAGCGTGAAGTACGAATCGATCCGCTTCTCGCCGCGCTGGCCGGTGACGGGACTGGACGAGGTGCGCTACTTCACGGGCTACGAGGCGGCTCCCGCCGTAGTCGACGTGCGGTACGTCCTGCGGCCGAACGGGATGCGCTACCGTGTCCAGTCTCCGGCGAAGAACCTCGAAGCCCATATCCTGCTGCCGAAGGGGACGGCCGTGGCGAAGGTTCTGGTCGACGGGAGCAATCAGACGTTTACGGTGTCGACGGTCGGCGAATCCGCCTATGTCGATTTTGTCCGCGCGGGCACGGGATTGTATGACATTGAGATTCTCTTCCGTTGACGCTCTGTGGAAACAGCAAGAATGTCTATTTGACAGAGGGATGTCTAGCGGCTATACTACCCAGAGTAGGATGTTAGAAGAGCTTGGGCGTGACGATTCGAGATTTGGAATTACCCCATTTTTTGAGGGGCTCAATGTAGCGAAGTCCTGTAAATAA
>JAUNMP010000235.1 GCA_030537465.1 bacterium | reverse complement strand
CCGCATCAAGGTGCTCGCCGCCAATCCCCGCACCGCCCGCGGATTCTCCGGCGATCTCATCCTCGACGAATTCGCCTTCCACGAGGACTCTGCGGCCATCTGGGACGCGGCGGAGCCGATCCTCAGCTCAAACCCGGACTTCCTCTGCCGCGTGGCCTCCACGGGCAACGGCACGGGAAACATGTTCTACCGCATGGCGACCGAGGGCCAGTTCAAGGTCTCGCGCGTCCGCCGGTCCGACGCCTGGCGGATGGGCGTGAAGATCTACGACGCGAAGACGCGCAAACCGATCACGCCCGAGGAGGCCCGCGCCCAGGCGCTCGACAAGGCGAGCTACGACCAGAACTACGAATGCGCCTTCGCGAGCGAGACGGGCGCGCTTCTCACCCACGAACTCATCAACCGTGCGAAGGATCCTGATGCGGAGATCGTCGACATCGAAGGCGCTGGCGCGATTCCGGACGCGCTCTTCTCCTGGCTTGATTCGTGCAAGGAGAGGAGCGTTCCCGTCTACGTCGGCGGCGACATCGGGCTCACGCACGACTTCTCCGTGATCCCTCTCGGCGCGCTCGAAGGTTCTTCGCTGCGGATCCGCTACGTTCTGCGAATCCACGGCTCGCGCATCCCGCAGCAGTTCGACGTCCTCGCGCCGATCGTCGCCCACCCGGCCGTCGTTCGCCTCGCGCTCGACGCGTCCGGCCTCGGCGTCGGCCTCGCGCAGGATCTCCAGGACAAGACCGAGTTCGGATACAAGGTCCTCGGCGTGAACTTCGCCTCGAGCGAGCCAGTGCCGGGTCTCACGAAGAACGTTCCGGTCAAGGAGATCATGGCGACCGACCTCGTCGCGTGGCACGAGGACGCCCGGATCACCTACCCGTGCGACGCCGTGATGCGCGACGACATCCGCAAGCCCCAGCGCATCCGATCTCAGTCCGGACGCGTGTCGATCGCGGCGGAGTCGACGAAGACGGGCCACGCCGACCACTTCTGGGGACTTGCGCTCGTCATCAAGGCGATCCACGCCGGCGGAGACGGATGCGGCGAGAGCTGCGGCGACGGGGACGAGGATGACAGGTACTTCCGGGGACGGCACTAACAAGCAACCAGGCAATAGCAACCATGTTCGACTTCATCAATCCACGCCACTGGTTCCAGAAGCGCACGAGCGCCCTGGACGACGCCCGCGTCCGCATGGAGCAGATGGCGCAGTACAACGCGCTCTTCCACCTCGACCCAGACCGGCTCGTGGACGCGATCACGTCGTTCAACGCGGGCGACCTCGGGCAGCTCTCCCGGGTCATCCGGGACTTCGAGGAGCGCGACGACAAGATGGCGACGTGCGCGATGAAGATGCGCGCGAGCGTCGGGCGCTGCGACTACTCGATCCTCGTCAAGGAGGGCTTCGAGAACGACGAGCGGGCGAAGCGGCACGCCGAGATCCTGAAGCGGTTCTGGTCGACGGTGAACGTGACGAGCCGGTTCAACATGAACGAGCGCGGGGGGCTGCGGCTCCTAAAGAAGCAGATGATGGAGGCGCAGAGCTACGGCTACGCCGTCCACGAGATCGTGTGGCGGCCGCTTCCGAACGGCGAGATCGCGGCGGAGTTCATCAAGCTGCCGCTCTGGCACTTCGAGAATCGGACAGGCGCGCTCCGGTTCCTTCCGACGGAGACGGCCGTCGAAGGCGTCCGGATGGCCGAGGGCGAGTGGCTGGTGACGACCGGGGACGGCGTCGGGATCCCGGCCTCGATCTGCGCGATGGCCAAGCGCATGTGCTTCCAGGACTGGCTGCTCTTCAGCGAGCGCAGCGGCATGCCCATCATCGTGGGATCCACCGGCGCGACGTTCCGCAGCGAGCAGTGGAACAACATCAAGGGCGCGATCCGGAACATCTACCGCGACACGCGCGTGCTGCTGGACAGCGGCTCCAAGATCGAGGCCATCGACACCGGCCACGCCGCGAACATCCCGTTCCCGGCCCTCGTCGAGTGGTCCGACCGCGCGATCGCCGCGCTCTACCGCGGCGCAGACCTCTCGACGATCTCAAAGGGCGACGGCACGGGCGCCTCGCTCCAGGGCGACGAGGCCGGCATGATCGAGCAGGACGCCGCGGCCAACCTCGGCGAGACGCTGCACGAGCAGGTCGACCGCTTCGTGATCCGCTACGTGACCGGCGACGACGAGCCGCTCGCGTCGATCTCCATCGAACCGGTCAATAAGCCCGACGTCGACACCGACATCAAGATCGACAACCACCTCGGCGAGTTCGGCATCAGGCTCTCCAAGAATGACATGCTAGCCCGCTACGGCCGCACCGAAGCCAAGGACGATGACGACGCCGCCGAGCGCAAGATGTCCGGACATGAGCTCGCGAGCGAGCCTGCGACATCCGGACTTTCCCTCGACCAGCTGGCCTCCCTCATCTACCCGCTCAAGGCCGCCGGATACACGATCGAGAAGAGACAGCTTGAACAGGCCACGAAACTCAAGCTCGAGGAAACCGCCGATCCCAACGCGCAGCCCGCCGAGCCGGGCCTCCCGAACGAACAGACTCCCGCAACCCCGTTGCAAACCGCGTTGCAAGGCGTTGCAAAACGCGAGGAAGGTTCTGGACGGACAACGACGCCCGAATCCGGCGACGCGCCCCAGAGGGCGATTTTGGCGGCTTTCGCGAAGGACACATCGAAGGCCGCAGAGGCCGTCAAGGCCCTGCTCGCGGAGGAAGACCCCTCCAAGCTCAAGGCTCTCAGCTCAAAGCTCCTCGCCGACCTCCCCTCCCTCATCCCGGAAGACCCCGCCCTCGCCGCCGTCATCGCCGACGCGATGGCCGCCGAGTTCGGGAGTCCTGCCGCGCCGGCTCCGTCCGGCGCCCTGGCGAATGAGGCTCCTGAAGATGCATGGGAAATCGTCGACATCAGCGCAAAAGAGGATCTCGCGAACGCAAAAGGGATCTGCTCTTCTCCCAATGGTGTGGAAGGATGCGAATCAAAGACCTGCCCCGGGAAGAGCGCGTCCCCGGAAGATAAGGATGCCGACACATCCAAGAGGCTTGTCGCAATCTCTGGCGACCCATCTGCAGAATCTGTCATGGTGCCAAGACCAGAAGGCCTGGAGACGCCGCTGCGCGTTGATCCGAAGGCCGCAATCCATATAAGGTCAAGGCGCAACCAACAACGTGAAAAACGGATTGCGAAGGCAAAGGCATCTGGAGACGCAGCAGCACTCGCGAAGGCAGAGTCAATGATGACAGGTGAACAGATCCTCGAGATCCTTCCTGGAGAAAGTCGGAAGGGCAAGGTCGTCGGACGCCACTTCGACGAGAAGCAGGGGAAAGAGATCGTGGACATCGACACGCCCCGTCTTCACATTGCCGCACAGAAGAAGAGACCGTCGAGAAAACACCGACAGGGAGACAAGGAGTTTGGCGTCAGCACCGCATTCCCACCAGACGAGGAGTTCTCCAGGAAAACGAAAAGAGGAGACAGGTGATATGGGACGGGTGTTTGCGACCTCATACCTACTGCATCGGATCTTTCGCGGAACCAGTTTCCCGGCGCATCGCTCATTCGCTCCCGATGAGTTTCCGACTCCTCTTAACGCCGCACAGTGTACCACAGCCAATTGACCGAATGCAACACGGAAATCGCATGAACAATCCGCATTCAGAATTCGGACGCATCCTATGCGCCATTTCTTGCGGCGCGCGCCTTGTCGAAGTCGACCGCCGCGCATCCGCGTACCTTTCCGTCTGCAGTGACACATCCGAGAAACGCGCGGTCGGGGAGGGCGACATCCTTCTCAGCTGTAACAATTGCCATGACTTCGCACGCTGCCCCCTGGTGAAGTTCATGGCAGAGGGTAGGCGAGACGTCGAGCTGAACGCCAGCCTCGTCAAACCCGCCGACGAACCGAAGCCCGACGACCGTGACGGTCGGCTTGCCGATGTTCGTTATGCGGATGTCGGCCGTGAAGAATTCTCCGCCTCGATTCGTCTCGCCGTTAAAGGCTGCGTCCACCGTGAAGGCCTCAAGGCACACGTCGTCGTCGCGCCGGTGCTGCCAGAAATGGACGATGGCCGTGACGGCGGCGGCCGCCGCGACGAGGGATCCGGCCGCGGTGACGCCGGAGAAGACGAGGTTGAGAAGATGAACTGTTGAATCTTGCATGGAAGGATTATACCACATGAACCGCATCAAGCTCTTCAACCTCTCCCACGAGTTCTCGGCCCCTGCCGCCGAGGACAAGCCGATCTTCCTGCCCTTCGGGACCTGGGCCTACGACGGGAAGATCTCGCAGTCCTTCACCCGGGAGGCCGCCGCGCGGATCGCGAACGAGCTCGCCGCAGACGTCGCCGCCGGCAACCCCGGCATCCCCGTCTACCAGGGGCACCCCGACGTGCCGTCCCTCGCGGCCAAGTATCCGGACAAGGGCGCGCTCGGCTGGGTGAAGAGGATCGACCTCTCCAACGAGGGCTGCACGCTCACCGTCGAGTGGGACCGATTCCCCGGCAAGGGCTTCGGCTGGTTCTCCCCCTACTGGTTCGGCGAGAAGACCGGTCTCGACAACCAGGGCAAGACGCTCGTCGCCGTCGACCACATTGCGTCGATCGGCCTCGTCAACAACCCCAACATCAGCGAATTTCGTCTGCCGAACGAATCGGCGGAGGACAACACGAAAGGAAAAACAATGGACATCGAAGAGCTGAAGAAGCTCCTGGGTCTTCCGCCGGAGGCGACGGAGGAACAGGTGAAGAACGCGATCGCCGCGAACAAGGCGGCAGCCGAGAGGAACGCCGCCGACGAGCAGAAGATCGCCGCCGCCAACCAGGACTGCGAGGCCGCGAAGGCCGACGCGCAGGACGCCAAGGACAAGCTCGAGAACGAGCGCAGGGCCCACGAGGCCACGAAGACCGAGCTCGCCAACGAGCGCCAGAAGTTCAAGAAACTCGAGGCGCTGAAGACGAAGTCCGTCACGACGGACCTCGCGAACGAGCGCACGGGCGCCGGCGAGGACGACTCCGACCGCCGCATGCAGCTCGTCAACGAGTTCCAGTCCAAGGGCATGTGCTATCTCGACGCCTGGGCCGCCGCGAAGCGCAGGAACCCCGACCTGTTCAAGTAAGCCACCAACCAAGAAAGGTAGAACACCATGGACAAGCGTTCCGAAAACGGGAACATCACCCTCACCGCCGGCGGCGCCATCGCCAAGGGCGAGTTCGTCAAGTTCAGCTCCGGCAAGGTCGTCAAGTGCACGGCCGCGACCGACGCCGCGATCGGCGTCGCGCTCGACGCGGCCGCGGCAGACGGCGACATCGTCCCGGTCGCCGTGCTCGGCAGCTTCACCGGCACCGTGCAGATCAAGGCGGCCGGCGCGATCGCCCAGGGCGCCGAGGTGACGCCCCAGGGCAAGGAGCAGACCTCCGCCGGCACGACCGAGCTCATCTGCGGCCGCGCCCTCGAGGCCGCCGCCGCCGCCGGAGACATGATCGAGATCGCGCACGCGGTCTGCCACGCCAAGTAAACCAATCCAGGAAAGGTAGAACACAATGAAGAGCTTCGGTTCCTACAACCTCGCCACCATCGGCATCTCCGACGGCAGCGCCGGCATCGGCCGCGCCGTCCTCGCGAACGAGGCCGCGTTCAACGCGACCTTCTTCTCCAAGCCCCTCACCGACTTCGCCGTCGGCTTCAAGTCCGACGAGAAGAAGGTCGACGACCTGCTCGCGTTCCTCGCGCCCAAGGTCCGCACCACGCGCAAGTTCCAGTACAAGGTCGCGGACAACGCCGACGCCTTCGCCGTCGTCTCCGACGACAGCGACGTCCGCGCGCTCGGCGGCCAGTTCAAGACGGTCGCCACGACCGGCAACATCGTCGACAGCCACACGGTCTCGAAGGGCCTCTCCACGGTCGTCGACCGCGACGACCTCGAGGAGAATCCGAACGCCCTCGAGGAGAAGGTCGCCTGGCTGATGCTGCTGCTGAAGCGCGCCGACGCCCTCCGCGCCTGGACGCTCCTGGCGAACGGCGCGACGAACACGGCGAAGACGTGGAGCGCGTCGGCCGGCACGCCCGACCAGGACCTGCTCGAGAAGATCGACGCCGCCGGCGATTCGCTCGGCTTCAATCCGAACCGCATCCTCTTCGGCTCGACGGCCTGGCAGAAGCGTCTGCTGTGCCTCGGCTCGAAGAACACGGCCGGAGGCTTCGCGGGCTACTCGCTCTCGCCCGACGCGCTCGCCCAGTTCCTGGCCGTCGACAAGGTGATGGTGAGCTCGGAGCGCTACACCTCCGGCACGGGCAAGGCGAAGATCGTCGGCGCGTCCATCGCGCTCATGTTCACCGGCTCGGACGCCGCCTCCACGGAAGACCCGTCCAACGCCAAGACCTTCTGGTCCCCCGTGATGGGCGGCGGCGAGTACGCCGTCTTCAAGGACGAGACCCAGGCCGAGTTCGTCAAGGTCACGGTCATGCACAAGTCGCAGATCGTCCTCACGAACACCCTGGGCATGCAGAAGCTCACGGTCAGCTAAGTCGCATTGGGCTTTTCTATTCGGCTCGGTTGCCTCCCAGACCGAGCAGGCGCAATGAGCGTATCCGGAAAGTATCCGGGTGTCCGAAAGGACGAAGTAATACCGCCACGCCGACCGAGCCGAATAGCACCCCTTCACCATTCACGGCAAAAATCCAACATCTATATGGCCTGGCGTAAACCCACGGAAGACGACATCGTCGCGACCCTCTCGCACGAGGAGCTCGAGGCGTACAAGGCCGACGGCGGCTGGTCCTCGGACCCGGTCGACCTGCTCTGCCGGCGCGCCGCCGCACTCGTGCGGGACTACCTGCGCACGAACGGCAACGTACGGATGAGCCCCAACGAGGGCGAGATCCCCGAGGGCTGCATCTCGCCGGCCATGGACTACCTCGCCTTCGACGTCCTCAAGCGCTTCGGCGTGTCGATCTCGCAGGAGCGCAAGGACGCCCGGGCCGCGGCCCTCGCCTACTTCGAGAAGATCGCGGCGGGGAAGCTGCAGCCCGAATCCTACGGCGCGTCGGAAACCGCCACCACGGGCGGCCCGGCCGTCGAGATCGTCACCTCGTCGCGCCACCGCATGGACGCGCACAGTCTCGAGGGCCTGTAAATGACTCCCGCCGACATCCAGCACATCAAGGACCTGCTGCCGACCACGCT
>JAUNMP010000234.1 GCA_030537465.1 bacterium | reverse complement strand
CGCCGTCAGGCGGACGGACAAGCCGTCAACGCCGAGGTTTTGCAATTACCTCTTTTATTGTGTTGCATGGAGGTGTGTTCCCATATGACTTTTGGAGCAGGTGGTTTTATCTCGGGAATGCGCGACAAGATCGCGAACGCCGTGAGATGAGGGCTTTATTCGCGGCGCGCAATGCAATCGTCTTGTGCGCTCACACGCACGATCTTTCTCTTCGGGAGGCAAAATTTCCCGAGGGCTTGATAACGGAAATGACTATGAATACAGTGTGGGGGCGCACTCCGAATGCTGAAAATGGTATGAGCGCCGTCAATCCCGCAAACCCGGAAAGGATTCGGGCGGGAATTGAGTCCTATGGCAATGACGGTCAATGGCTTGATGCCGAGCCGGGCAGACGTGAGCTCATTGCCGAGTACAAGCCGTATATGACGAGGCATTGGCATGCCGACGGCGTTGGGCATGCGAAAATGCGCGTATCTGATTCTGGCGTTTGGTTTGATTATTATGGGCACGATGCCCTTGTACCAACCAAGACATTCAGACTGCGTTGATCGATCGCCTAACTGATTTATTGAACTCCAAATAAGGAGAAATTGATTATGGAAAAGTCTTTTAGGACGAATCGCCCAGAATGCGATCCCTGCCCTCAAGTCAATCTGTTGGATTGCAGGAGCAAAATAACGCAAGCGCTTGAATGTCGGATTGGTACATGCTATACTGCGTAGGCATTTAATGAAGGAGATGTAGGCATGAACTGTATGCAATATACGATAAGAGGCATTCCGGACTACCTGGATACAGAATTGCGTGCCTATGCGCAGCGCGAGTCGAAGAGCCTGAATCAGGTTCTGCTGGAGATGCTGGCGGCGGGGCTGGGGGTCTTCCGCCATCAGCCACGAAACGCCGAACTTCTGGCTTTGGCCGGGACTTGGGTGGAGGATGCCGCCACGGAGAAGGCATTGGGTGAGATGCGGACGGTGGACGAGGAGATGTGGAAGTGAAGCTGCTCATCGACACGAACCGCTATACGGACTTTGTCCGAGGCGATGCGGATACAGTTCGGCAGCTGACAGAGGCCGACCGCATCTTCGTGCCGTTTATTGTGCTTGCAGAACTTCGTGCGGGATTCCAGTGTGGCACAATTGCCCGCCGGAATGAGGCGGTACTGGCGAGTTTTCTGTCCAATGCGCGTGTCGAGGTTCTTTATCCCGATGCACGGACGCTTCAGGTCTATGCCGAAATCTTTGCGCAGCTGCGAGCCCAGGGAACGCCGATTCCGACGAACGACATCTGGATCGCCGCCTTGGCGGTCCAGCATGCTCTTCCCTTGTGTTCCCGAGATGCGCATTTCGGCAAATTGCCCCAGCTCGCGAGGATTTGAAACTGTTGAAGCCTGAATGATGTGTCACGCTGCCATGAATGGATGTAGCGTTTCTTGAAAGGTAATCTTTATGAAAAAACATGATTTTCAGACCGCAGGATTCGTGCGGACGTGCGCATTGCTGCTTTCCGCAGGATGCACGACCGCCGCTGGCGCGATGACTTTCGACTTCGAGACGGGCGATCTGCAGGGGTGGCAGGTCGTCGACGGCGCCTTCGGGAAGCTGGTGACGGATCTCGCGAAGGAGCACAATACCGGGAAGCCGTATACGAAAGGCGGACGTTTCTTCCTCTCCACGCTGGAGACGAAGCGCGATACGCCGAACGACGGGTTCACGGGCGTAGTTGAGTCTCCGACGATTCGCCTGACGGGACCCTCGGTCTCCTTCCGCATTGGCGGCGGGAAGAAGGCGTCGTTCGCACTTGTCGACCGCGCGACAGGCAAGATTCTGCGTTCGGCGTGCGGTGCGAATGGCGAGGCGATGCGCGTCGAAACCTGGAATCTGCCGGAGGCCGTCGGGAAAGATGTCTACTTCCGTGTGGTGGATCCATGCGGCGGCAGCTGGGCGCATCTCACGCTTGACGACGTGTCGTTCGAGGGCACGGTCGGGAAGGCGGACTTCGCCGAACGCCGCGCCGAGGACGTCGCGCGTCGGCCGAAGGACTTTCCTGCGCAGGCTTCCGGCGCGTCCGCCGTGCTGATTGTCATGAACGACGCCGCGAAGGCTGTCGCGTCCGAGCTGTTCACCGCCCTGGACGAGCGCGTCTCGGTCCATCTGGCGACGCCGAAGACGCTGGACCGTCGCCTGGCCGAGCGTTCCTGGAACCTTGTCGTGCTGCACGGCGGCGCCGATCTGTCGTGGGTTGCCGACCGCGTCCGTGGAAAGTCCCTGCAGACCAAGCTCCTCTATCTCGTCACCAACAGCGCCTGGGGCCTCTCCTACACGGGCATCGAACAGATCTGGGATAACTACGGGGGCAGCCGGGCGTCTGTCGCCGCGACGCTCGCCTCTTCAGTTCGCCGCACGCTTCGTCTCGACCCCGTCCCGGATGCCGCCTACGCGAGTGCCGAGGCCGCCATCCGCGAATTGGGCGGCAAATACCCCACCACCTATTCGGCAGACGCATTCCTCGACCAGCTTGCGAAGCTGCGCGCCGAGAAGGCGTCGCGTCCCGCGTTCGATGAATTCCTCAAGGTGGCGCTCGTGCGGAACAATCCGCTCGTCAACGGACAGGAAATCGTCTACACGACCCGCGACATGTGGGCGCAGGACCACCACAACACGGCGACGCTCTTCCAGTGCGGCGAGATCAACCAGAACAGCTACCGCACGCAGGGCGCGCTGAAAGCGCTCGACGTGAAGACCGGCGCGACGCGCGACATCGTTCCCCTCGTCGAAGGGCGCACGGTGCGCGATCCCGAAGTCGACTATGACGGGAATCGGATCGTCTTCTCGATGCGCGCCGGCAAGACCGACGACTACCACGTCTACACCGTCAACGCCGACGGCTCCGGTCTGAAGCAGCTCACGCGCGCACAGGGCGTCTCGGACATCGATCCCGTCTGGCTCCCGGACGGCGACATCCTCTTCGGTGCGACGCGCGAGCCGAAGTACTGCATGTGCAACCGCCACATCATGTGCAATCTCTACCGCATGAAGGCGGACGGCGCGAACATCCACCAGATCGGCAAGTCGACGCTCTTCGAGGGGCATCCGACCGTCCTCTCCGACGGCCGCATCCTCTACGACCGCTGGGAGTACGTGGACCGCGACTTCGGCGATGCGCAGGGACTCTGGGTGTGCAATCCCGACGGCACGCGCCATGCGGTCTACTGGGGCAACAACACGACGAGCCCGGGCGGCGTGATCAACGCGCGCGAACTCCCCGGCTCCGGCTCGCAGGTCATCGCCTCGCTCGGCAGCTGCCACGACAAGGCCTGGGGCGCGCTCGGCATCATCGACCGGTCGCGCGGCGTGGACGGCCCCGAGCCTGTCCTCCGCACCTGGCCGGCGGACTATCGGGGGAAGATCCACGCGGGCGGCAAGGAGGACTTCGACTCGACGCGTCCGCTTCCCGTCAAATACGCGGACCCGTGTCCAATCGACGATGCGCACTTCATCGCCACGCGCACGAACGGCCGCGCCGGCGAGATGGCGCTCGTCTATCTCGACCTGCATGGCAACGAGGTCGTCTTCCACGAGGAGGCGCCGGGATGCCATTCGCCCGTGCTGCTGCGTGCGGCGAAGAAGCCGGTCATTCCGAGCGAGCAGCGGAACTTCGACGCGCCGGACGCGCCCGGCCGCTTCTACGTGCAGAACGTCTACATCGGCACGCACATGCAGGGCGTGAAGCCCGGCAGCGTGAAGGCGCTCCGCATTGTCGAGAGCCCCGAGAAGCGCACCTGGATCCGCGGCCGCGGCTGGTTCGGCCATGGCGAAGAGGCCTGCGCGATGAACTGGCATTCGTTCGAGAACAAGCGCATTCTCGGCACGGTCCCCGTGGAGGAGGACGGCAGTGCCTACTTCGAGGTTCCCGGCAACACGTATGTCTACTTCCAGGCACTGGATGCCGAAGGGAAGATGGTCCAGTCCATGCGCTCGGGCGCCTATCTCCAGCCGGGCGAGCTCTATGGCTGCGTGGGCTGCCACGAGAACCGCGTGGGCGACGTGCCCAAGACCGAGAAGCAGCCGCTCGCGATGCAGCGTCCGCCGTCGAAGCTTGACGGAGCCTACAACCTGCGCGGACTCGAACGCGGCACGAAGCCGCACCTCTATTCCTTCCAGAAGGAGGTCCAGCCCATTTTCACGGCGAAGTGCGCGAGCTGCCACGACTATGGGACGAAGGCCGGCGCGAAGCTGAATCTCAGCGGAGATCTCGGCGCCTACTTCTGCACGAGCTACGTCGACCTCTGGTCGCAGGGGTATGTCACTTGCATCGGCGGCGGCCCCGCCGAAATCCAGCCCGCCTATTCCTGGGGGGCGCACGCCTCGAAGCTCACGAAGAAGCTCTATGGCCATGCCAAGGTCCAGCTGACGGACGACGAACGCGACCGGCTGATCACCTGGATGGACGTCAATGCGCCGTACTGGCCGTGCTACGAGTGCGCCTGGCCCGAGAGCTATGGCGGGCGCATGCCGATCACGCGGGCCGAACACGACGAGCTCGAGAGGCTGACGGGAGTGAAGATCGCGACGGGCTTCGGCGCGAAGCAGCGCGAACAGCTCAACTTCACGCGTCCAGAACTCTCCCGCATCCTCGCGGGCGTGAAGGGGACGCCCGCGGGCGACCAGGCGCTGGCCATCATCCGGAAGGGCGCCGAACGCCTGAAGACGAATCCGCGCGCGGACATGGACGGCTTCCGCCCCTGCGCGAGGGACCTTGAACGCGAAGACCGCTACCAGCGCCGCCTCCAGGAGGAGCGCAAGGTCTACGAGTCCATCCGGAACGGTGCGAAGCGCTACGACGGCGTCATCACGGTGAAGGCGGTGGTTACGGGCCCGGACAAGAAGTCCAGGCGCGAGATCGAGCTCCCCGTGACGCGTGAGGCGGATGGTGCGCTGTGTGCGACGTTCAAGGCGTCCGACGTGAAGGATGCCTGGCTGGTGGACTTTCAGCCGAGCTGTGCCGTCGCGAAGAAGGGCGAGTCCGGCTTCTGGCTGGGCGGCCGCGGCGTGATGGGGTCGTTCCAGCGTGGGGAAGGGGGATGGGCCAGCGCGCGGAACTGGAACGTTCTTCCCTATTTTGCGATGCAGACGCCGCGCGGGGCGTTCATCGCGATTCTGGAAGGCATGCGCTTCGAGACCGAGGAACGCCTATCCGTGTTGGACGGCGAGTACCGGATGTATGCACGCTGGCGCGTGGGGGAGACGGGGATCGGCGCCTATGAGGACATGCGACTCCTGATCTACGAGCTCCCCGCCGGCAGCGACTACAACGCGATGGCGAAGACGTACCGCCGCTACAAGCTGGCACGGTCGCCGGAGATGAAGACGACGAAGGAGAAGATCAAGGAGCGTCCGCATCTTGCGAAGCTCGCGCGTTCGGTCGCCGTGCGCCAGCAGTGCGCCTCAAAGCCGTTCAAGCGCCCCGAGGACGTCCTCGACTTCACGCCGGAGACAGAACATCCCGTGCGCTGCAACTGCTCTTTTGACGACACGCTGGCGCTGCTTCGGAAGATGAAGTCCATGGGCATCGACGACGTCGCGATGTGCCTGGCCGGCTGGCAGACGGGCGGCTATGACGGACGCGCGCCGGCGGTCTTCCCCGTCGAGCCCGTCGCGGGCGGCGAGGAGGGACTGCGTCGGCTCATCAAGGGTGGACAGGAGCTCGGCTACATCATCGACGCCCAGGACAACTATTCCGACTGCTACACCTGTTCCCCGCTCTGGGACAACGGCAACATCGCCTGCGTCGGACCGAACGGGAAGCTGGAGACCAACGGGGCCTGGTGCGGCGGCCGCGCCTACAACCTCTGCCTGAAGAACGCCTGGGAGGTCCAGGGCTTCATGCAGGACAATCTCCGGAGGACCGCGGACCTCGGCTTCTTCGGCTGCCACTACATCGACGTCTTCACGGCGGCGTTCCCCTACCGCTGCCTCAATCCGAAGCACGCGGCGAACCGCAACGAGCAGATGCAGTTCCAGATCGCGGCCGCGAAGTACTGCCGGAAGACGTTCGGCGGCTTCTCGAGCGAATGCTGCTTCGACCATCTGCTGCCCTACGTCGACTACATCAACTACGCGACGGCGATGATGCGCGGCCATCGCCGGATCCTCGCCGAGGGCAAGACGCCGACGCCCGAGAAGTTCGTGCCGTTCTTCGAGCTCGCGTTCCACGACTATGTGCTTTCGAACCCCGACAAGATCACGCAGGAGGTCCTGGCGCAGCCCGAGAACCTGATTCTCGTGGAGTTCGGCGGCCGCCCGATCTTCTACCATGTGGGGGAGAACAACATCGCCGGCATCAAGAAGGCGTACGACCAGTTCGTCGGGCTGCGCCATCTGCAGCTGGAGGAGATGGTCGAGCACAGGGAGCTCGCGCCGGGCTGCGTGCGCGTGACCTATGGCAACGGCGAGAGGATCTACGTGAACCACACGAAGGTGGCGAAGGCGCTGGACGGCGTGGATGTGCCCGCGCAGGGCTTCCGGCTGGTCAAGTAAGTGAACGAACTGTAGTTTGGATGATAAATTGAAAGGACGGCAATGAACGGATTTACCTATCAGAACCCCGTCAAGGTGATCTTTGGCGCGGGAACGCTCGCCCAGACGGGCGTCGAGGCGAAGAAGCTGGGCTCAAAGGCCCTTGTGGTCAGCTACAATGACGGCAGCGTCACCGGCACGCTGACCAAGCTCTGGAGCCTTCTGGACGCGGCGGGCGTGGCCTCCCAGGCCTTCCTCGAAGTGACGCCGAATCCGCCGATCGAGATGGTCGCCCGCGGCGTCGAGCAGGCGAAGGCGTTCGGCGCCGACCTGGTCATCGGCGTCGGCGGCGGATCGGCAATGGACGCCGCGAAGGCGATTGCCGCAGGCGTCCTCTACACGCATGGCGACCTCTGGAACATGGTCTATGCGAGCCACTCCAACGTGACCGCCCAGCCGCCCGAGGCCGCGCTGCCGCTCCTGCTCATCCCGACCCTGCCCGCGACGGGCAGCGAGATGAACATGTGCAGCGTCGTCTCCTCGACGACGCGCAGGCAGAAAAGCTACATCTGGGCGGACTGCCTCTTCGCGAAGACCGCCATTCTTGATCCCGAGCTCACCTACACGCTCCCGCCGTTCCAGACGGCCTGCGGCGCGATTGACGCAATCAGCC
>JAUNMP010000233.1 GCA_030537465.1 bacterium | reverse complement strand
GCCGTCAGGCGGACGGACAAGCCGTCAACGCCGAGGTTTTGCAATTACCTCATATATTATAAAAAAAGAATTTACCCCCCCCGAAAATATCATTTGCCCTCTTGCGGGCGCTTGCGGAATATGCAATAATGGTGGCGTTCAATTCCCCAGGGGGCTAGGCGTGTCGTCGGTTGGTTTCATGTCGGGTGGCAGGGCCGGCGACAGGGTGTCCGAGGGGTTTTGCAATTACCTCGTTTATATAAAAGGAAACGCGGAGGGCTTCTAAGTCCGACGGGCGTCGTCTTTCGGGCGGCGAGTGTCAGAATTCCTTTGCCTTGATGTGGCGAAGAATTCAATCAATCCTTTCCCAAAACAAAAGTGACGGGAATCGCTTCTCGTCACTTAAGGCGAAGAACATCCTCCGCTTCTCGGTAATCCCTTCCTTGCGGAAGACATCGTCGCTGATTATCGCAAATTCTGACCGGGCTTGCAAGTGGGAAGATAGTGGAACCCCAAAACACGGAACTATTCAAAGCGGGGGCGGGAATTTACAATGGAGAAACAACTTTTCTATATTAGTCAGTGCGCAGTTTTCGCGCACCTGCCAACCGAGTTCCGAACGTCCGAACAATAGGCGTGATGGGAGCCACGGTGGATCAGGGAAACCTGGATGTGCCCGCGGGTGCGGGAAACGTCGAAGTGAAGCCGGTGCTCTTCGGTGTGCCGGCTTCTTTTTTCCCCCAGGAAACCATTCCTGCTGCTTTCGTGAAAGGAGAATGGAAATGACGTTGGAGGAGAAGAAGCGCCTCTTCATTGAGATCGGGCTGCTGGCCGAGTCCTACTAGGACGACGACGAAAGCGAGGAGGAATCCGCGTGTCAGTACACGCGGATTTCGAAGATGCGGGCTGAGGGATCGCCCCAGGTCTCCGTGACCGTGACGCGGAGGGCCGAGAGCGTCGCCGCGTCAAATGTGTGAATGCGATGGCGCAGCACGTTGTCCGTCTCGGCGGCGAGTGGCTTCCAGGTGCCGTCGATGCAGCCTTCGACCGTGTAGGCCTTGACGAGCTGTTTCGGATGGGGGGCGGCGCGCAGCGGCGTGAGGTCGCTGTCGAAGACGAGGCGGACTTCCCGTGCCGACGTGGGCTTCGGGAAGGTGAGCGTGATCGCCTGCGGCAGGTCGGCCTCGGGATCGCTCACCCAGCCGTGCACGCAGTTGCCGACGGGGCGCGCGGTGCCGTCGATGACGTAGGCGGGCTTCGCGTCAAGCAGAATGCGCTGCTGCGGCGTGGTCACGAAGGCGTACTGCTGCCCCGGGACGTTTTGCCAGCCGTCCTTCGCGCTCTTCCAGGACCGCATGCCGTGGTCATCCATCATCGCGCCGCGCAGGAGCCACGCGACGCTCTTCGCCTCGGGGACGATGAGCCAGAGGAATTTCTTCCCGAGGGCGATTGGCGCGGTCGGACGGCAGGCGACGAAGGAGGTCCGCTTCGCCGGTACCGTGCCCTGCAGCGTGCCGAGCACGACGCCCTGGTCGGGCGTGTCTTTTGCGTCGTCCGTGCCGACAATCTGGATGGTGATCGGCAGATCGGTCGTCCGCGCCGACTTGAGGAGCAGGTCCACGCCCTCCAGACGGTCGGCGGCACCGCGGGCGAAGCGCGTCGCACGGGCCATGTTCAGATCATGGGCGTCGTCCCGTTTCCGGCGGATTTCGGGATCGGTCTTTCCGAAGGACTTTATCGCCACTGCGTCCCCGCTGGTGGCCGTGACCGTGGCCGTGCGGGCAAGGTCGTTCGGATCGGCGTTGACGAGGCCGGGGATGTACTGGTCGTCCTTCAGGAGGGTCTGCTGGAGCTCCTGGATCCGTGTCTGGCCGAGTTCGCGCGGCATCACGTTGTGGCGGATGCAGAGGGCGGCCGCGGTGCCGACGGCCTGTCCGGCGGCCATCTGCGTGCCCTGCACGCGCATGGAGCCGAGGGCGATGTGGGTGATGCTTTCGCAGCGGGAGCCCATGAGCAGGTTCGGAACGTCGGCGGAGTAGAGGGAGCGGAAGGGGACGGTGTAGATCGGCACGCCCTTGTGCGGATGCCACCAGCCGTCGCCGTGCGGGTTGTCCATGCCGAGGGGATCGTGCGTGTCGAGGGACCAGCCGCCGTAGCTGACGGCATCGGGGAAGACGCGACCGGCGTTGCAGTCGTTGGCCGTGAGGATGTAGTCGCCGACGATGCGCATGCCCTCGCGGCGGCCGTTGAAGATGGACGGCGGCGTGAAGGCGCGCGTCTCGACGCCGTGTTTCTGGCGTTCCGGCCATTCGTTCCGCACGTAGCCCCAGTAGGCGAAGCAGATGCGGATGAGGTGGTCGCGGGCGGCTTCGGGATCCTCGACGTCGTCGATGCGGCCGGGGGCCTCCAGCCACCAGGGGCGTCCGAGACCGGGGATCTTCCGGTCGAAGCCCTTGGGCATCACGCGCGCCCAGACGGGCGTCTCATAGGGTTGGATCTGGTTGGTGGGGCGGGAGATTCCGGTGGACAGGGTTCCGCTCATGGTCAGCTTGTCCGCCACCTTGGGGGCGATCCATTCTTCGCCGTACTCGTGGCCGGCTTCGCGTCCGTAGAGGGTGCGGGCCCCGGCGAAGAAGCCGAGCCAGCCGTCACCGGTCGAGTCGACGAAGATCCGTCCGCTCCACCGCGTCCACTGGCCCGTCAGGGTGTTGCGGGAGAGGACGGCGGAGATCTGCGTGCCGTTCTTTTCGACCTGCAGGACGCGTTCGTTTTTGAAAAGGGAGAGATGGGAGGACGGGGCCGCCATTTTGTGGAAAGCCTTCGTATAGGAGGTCTGTCCGGAGGCCTTCAGCAGGCGGATCTCCTCCACGACACCCGATTCGCGGGCGTTCCTGTGACCGAGGGAGGCACCGTCGAAGCCGATGCCGCATTCCTCGGACGCGTTGCCGCCCGGGATGGGACGGTCGAAGACAAGCGCGACGCGCGCGCCATTGCGGGCCGCGCCGAGGGCGGCGCCCATACCGCCTGGACCGGCGCCGACGATGACGACGTCATATGTTCCGCCGTCGGCGACGTTGGCGGGGACAAGCTCCCGCTTGTCGGTCGGCACGTAACTGCTGTCCTGGGTGAAGAGGATTGCGTCACAACGGGCGTAGGCGCCGGAGAGGTCGCGGAGCGTCAGGTCGACGGTTCCCGCCGGAAGGTCCCAGGCACCGACCTTCTCCCAGCCCCAGCCGCGCTTTGCCGCGCCGAGAAGGGCGCCACGTTGTCCATTGACCTCAAGGGCGAACTTGCCGGGTGAGAACTCGGGCAGCCAGTCCTTCGTGCGGGCCCACACCTGCCAGGTTCCGGCCTTCGGGAGCGTCACCGTGGTCTTCGCGGGATGCTGCGTGGGCTTGTCCGCGCCGGGGCAGATCAGATAGGCGCTGCCCATCTTGTGCGTGAACTGGGTGTCGACGCGCCAGTCGCCATATTCGGCGAAGTCCTCCGCCTCGAGCAGGAGGACGCCAGGGGCGCATTCCGTCATCGGGGACGGTGTTGCTGCCGGAAGCGTGGCGGCAATGCCCACGATGGCTGTGAGCAGGAACGAGATTCGGTTTGGACGGAGATGCATTGGGAGTCCTTTCCTTGATTGACTGCAAGTATACCATAATTGCCGTCTTCGATTGCCAAGGGAGCGGGAATATGAGAAAATGTCCCACCTATGAAAATCCAGAATCTGATTGCCGCCCTTGGGGCGTGTGTGCTTCTTTCCGCCTCTGCGGCGGATCCGTGCCCCGTCTCCGAGAATCTGCGGGGACACGAGAACATTGAATGGTCGATTGGCTACGCGTTCCATCTCACGGACGCGAACAAGGCGCTGCCTCGCGTTCTCCTGGTGGGCGATTCGATCTGCAACGGCTATCAGGGCGCGGTGCAGAAGCGTCTGGACGGCAAGGTCAACGTCTCGTACTGGGTCTCCAGCTACTGCGTGACCAGCCCCGGCTATCTCAAGCTCCTCGACTTCTACCTCTCCGAGGCGAAATACGACGTCATCCACTTCAACAACGGTCTGCATTCGCTGAGCACGAAGCCGGAGGCGTGGGAGAAGGGGCTGCGCGCCGCGCTGGCGCTCATCCGCGAACGGCAGCCGCAGGCGAAGATCGTATGGGTCTCCTCTACGCCGCTCAAAGACCCGAAACTGACGGCAAAGGCGCAAAAACTGAATGAAATCGGCCGAAAGGTCGCCGCCGAGTTCACGTCGGACGTGGACGATCTCTTTGCGTTGCTGGATCCGCTTGACCGTGCGCAGAACTGGAGCGACACGTTCCACCACAAGGGGGCTGTCCGCGAGAAGGAGGCCGATCAGGTCGCCGCTTCGGTCCTCTCCGTCCTTGCTCGCTGAATTTAAAGGAAATCCGTTCATGAATCTCAAGTTTTTTCCGCTTGCCGCCGCCAGTTTGCTTTTTTCATCCGCCGTGTGTGCCGACGAGGTTTCGCCTTTGTATGGGGCGCAGCTGCAGGTCTCGGCGGCGGGGATGACGTTTGCGCCGAGCGCGTGGACCCTCGACTGGGTGAGTTCTTCGGGTTCGGGCGGACTCAAGAAGGACAAGGAGGGCAACACCCTGTTCTCCATCTTCTACCAGGGGCGCCGTGACAAGAATGCTCCTCGTTTGGCCGGCAAGGCCAAGTTCGCGCAGGAGGGCGAAGCGGTCCGTGCGTTCTATTCGGTGACGCCGGATCAGGACGTCGAACTCAACCAGATCTGCCTGTCGGCGAGTTTTCCGCTGGTGGGCTTTTCGGGCGGGACCGTCACGGGGGACAAATTGTCGGCGAAGATTCCAGTTGAAATGGAGAAGCCGCAGTTCTTCTCGAAGCGGGTTTCAAATCTCAAGATTTCGGATGCGACGGGTCAGACGCGTCTGACGCTGGCTTTTGACCGTCCGACCACCGTGATGTTCCAGGACAACCGCCACTGGGGCAACAATTCGGTCTCTCTGCGGATCTTCCTGGGCCATGACAAACCCTTCAAGGCCGGGAAGGCCTATTCGACATCGTTCCTGCTGACGGACGGTGGACCAACGACGCTCGTGCCCAATTTTGGCAATGTCAAAATCTCTGCGGGAACCGACTGGGTCCCCCTGCGTGTGGAGGCCGACATCGAGCCGGGCAGCGCGCTCGACTTCTCGAAACTGCGCGGCACCGAGGCACCGGCCGGTAAGTACGGCCGTCCCGTCGCGAAGGGTGGGCATTTCGAGTTCGAGAACCTGCCGGGCGTTCCGCAGCGTTTCTACGGCGTGAACGTCTGCGGCGACGCGAACACGCCGGACTATGAGACGGCCCAGGCGTTCGCCCGCCGCCTCGCCCGCGTCGGCTACAACGCCTTCCGCTTCCACCACCACGAAAGCAGCCTCGTGCAGAAGGACGGCGTGACGCTGGACGAGGAGAAGATGAAGCGCTTCGACGGTCTTGTCGCCGCCTTCGTCGAGAACGGCATCTACATGACGACGGACCTCTTCGTCTCGCGCCGTCCGATCACCTACCGCTCGATTGGCATCGATCTGGATGGCGTCGTCCAGATGGGCGAATTCAAGGAACTCGTCCAGGTCCACGAGGGCGCCTTCCAGAACTATCTGCAGTTCGCCCGCAATTTCCTCGGCCACCGCAACGTCTACACGGGCCGCACGCTGGCGGAGGAGCCGGCGATGGGCTGGCTGTCGCTCGTGAACGAGGGCAACCTGGGCAACCAGGGCATGGGGACGATGAAGAAGTTTCCGATCTTCCGTGAGCGTTGGCAGGCGTGGCTGGCGGAGAAGAAGTCCGCCGATCCGGCCTTTGCCGACATTCCCGACACGCTGCCGAATGAACTGGGCAAACGATCCTCCCGCCACGTCCAGGCCTATGCGCTCTTCCTCCAGCATCTTGAGACGCAGTTTGCCGCGCGGGTGACGAAGTTCCTGCGCGAGGAGATGAAGTGCAGGGCGCTGACGACGAACATGAACTGCTGGCACTATCCGGCCGTCTACCAGCTGCCGCGTGCGAACAGCTACGACTACGTCGACGACCATTTCTACGTCGACCATCCGAGCTTCCTCGAGAATCGCTGGGCGCTGCCGAGCAAGTGCCCGAACACCAATCCGATGCTGGGTCCGAACATGGGCGCCCAGGGTCTCGTGATGCGCCGCATTCTCGACCGTCCGTTCACGATCACCGAATACAACTATTCGGGGCCCGGTCGCTTCCGCGGCGTGGGCGGCATCGCGTGCGGCACGGCGGCGGCGCTGCAGGACTGGTCGGGACTCTGGCGTTTCGCCTGGAGCCACGGCATTTCGGGCGTGAAGGGGCCGAAGGCCATGAACTACTTCGACATGAGCGGCGATCCGCTCGGTCTCGCTTCGGAACGCGCGTCGATCTGCCTCTTCCTGCGGCGCGACCTGGAGCCCCTCACGAAGACCTATGCGCTCGTGCTGCCGCCCAAGGACCTGGCGTCGATGGGGGCCTCGCCGATGATGACGACGTCGTTCCCCTGGTTGAGCTGGTATGCGAAGACTGGCAACATCGTGGCCGATGCGGCGCCGGCCGGCACCACCTGGAGCGCCCGCTATCCGGACTGTCTGGCGGCGAAGTCGGCGGATGTGCGCCAGACCGTTCTACCGGGCGCGTCCGCTGAATCCATGCCGGTGGCGGGGGATGGCGCCGTGCAGATCGATTCGAAGACGGGAACCTTCTTGCTGAAGACGGCGCGCACGTGCGGCGGTTTCGCGGAAGGGGGCGTGATCGTCGCCGACGCGCTGACGGCCGATCTAGGCACGACCGCCGCGACGCTGTGGGCGAGTTCGCTCGATGGAAAGCCGATTCGCGAGTCGAACCATCTGCTCGTGACGCATCTCACCGATGTGCAGAACTCGGACATTACCTATGTGGACAAGAATCTGACGATCCTTCTGAACTGGGGACATCTCCCGCACCTGATGCGTGCGGGGCGCGCCGAGGTCGGACTTGCCGTGCCGGAAGGGCGCTGGACGGTTCATGTGCTTGCCCAGAACGGTCGCCGTCGCGGCACGGTGCCGACGGTCCACACAAGCGGCACGCTGACGTTCACCGCCAATGTCGCCGCCGATCCGACCGAGGCATCCTACCTGTACGAACTCGTCCGTGAGTGACGTGGGCGTCGGTGGGACTTCGGTAGACTGGACTATCCCCAAATCTGAGTCGGTCGGCAGTTCTGGAACCTGCAAACTGA
>JAUNMP010000232.1 GCA_030537465.1 bacterium | reverse complement strand
CGCAGCTGGATGCTGCGCGGGAACCGCATCCTCGACAACTTCTTCCACGATGTCGTTGGTCTGCGTGGTGCCTACACGCGCACGATCTATCTGGATGATTCGATGGCAGGCACACTGATTGCCGGGAATCGGTTCGAGCGCTGCACGTGGGCGATCTTCATCGGTGGGTCTCGTGAAAACGTCATCACCAACAACGTCTTCGTGGACTGTCCGAATGCCCTCTACGTCGATGCGCGAGGTCGTGGCTGGCAAAAGGCGCATATCGATGGACGTCTCAAGGAGATGCGCGAGAAGGGGACCCTTAACGGAATACCCTTCAAGTCGGGGGTGTACGCGGAGCGCTATCCTGCCGTCAGGTCCCTGCTCGACATTGATCCGTATAGCCCTGAGGCCAACGTCATCGAGAACAACGTCTTCTCGCGTGGAGATGGAGCCTGGTTGAAGAGATATGGCCGTCCTGGACTATTTTCTTCCCCAGAATGGTGGCATGACTGCCTTTCACTTGAAGAGCTCGCCACCTTGGGAACCCTCCGCCGAAATACGGTCGACGGGCGGCCTCTGAACATGGGAGTTTGGTATACGGGACCTCATGGCGGAGCCTTTGGCGTCTCCGCCAACTGGATGGGCGGCGTTGTTCCCACGGGCGATGATCGCGTCGTGATTCCCCGTGGACGCAAAGTCGTGGTGACAGCTGAAGACTACGCGGCACTCGCGCAACTGAAGACCCTCCATCTCGAAGACGAAACATCCGCTCTGGAGCTGCACGATGTTGACGCGGATTTCAAGCCAGGCTTCGTTCAGCTGTCCGGTCGTGGTGAATTCCGAGCCGTCGGGACGGGCTCAAAGCCCCTGCGCGTGGTTCTTCGCCAGGACAATTCCGCATTTGGAGGATCCTTTTTCTTCACCAATGCCTGTGCGTTTGTCCATGGGCCACAGACATTGGGCCGCAGTTGCCCCGTGACATTCTGCAAGACGACTGCGGGCGGCGATTGCGTGTTCAACTTCGCAGCTCCCGGCGTCTACTCGAGCGATCTCGTTTTCCGAGCGCCCAGGGGGGCGATGTGGTACGCCATTGGAGCGCCGGTTGGCGAACGGAAGGGGACAATCGTCAATCGTGGGCGCATCACGATTCCCACGATGCTCAACAGGCATTGTGGACGCATCAGCTCTCCTGTTGTTCCTTTTCTCCAGGAAGGTCTACTTGATCTTGGAGCGCGCATCGATCTCTGCGGAGATGTGACCCTGAAGTGCCCGATTCGTTTCCATGGGCGGGACGAAGAGCTATTCACAGACGACCGTGCCGGGGTGATAAAGGTTGAAGACGGATTCTCGTGGAGAAGTGGTGCGGACTTGACGGAGAGCGTGCTTCATCTCCTGGAGAACGGCGTTCTCGGTCCTTGGAAGAAGCTAGAGGCAAGATCGTGCGATCCCGGGTTCGGCGCCGACCTCAAGGCCAGGCTTTCCGCGGAATGGGCGATGGTCTGCGGGATCCACGAGGATGGACGATCCGTGACCATCACCTGGCGCGATCCAACGGCGCCTCAATGACCGAAGTTCACTTCTCCATTCATCCCGAATATGGTAGAATATGCGGCGAACACGGGGTGCTGGAGGACGAGTGTCCAACGGCTGAGAGAACACCCGAGTACCTGATCCGGACAATGCCGGCGGAGGAATGTAATGACGCAGTTGCAGGCGGCCCAGCAGGGCCTTGTGACCGAGGCGATGAAGATCGTCGCGGCGGATGAGCATGTCGATGTCGAGACGGTGCGCGCGGCCATCGCCTCGGGTGAGGCGGTGATTCCGCTCAACATCCATCATAAGAACGCGCACCCGGTTGGGGTCGGGCGTATGTTCACGACGAAGATCAACGCCAATCTCGGTCGCAGCGTCACGCATTCCGGGAAGGGCGACGAGCTTGAGAAACTGCAGATCGCCCTCAATGCCGGAGCTGATTTCGTGATGGATCTCTCGGTTGGCTCCGACGATTTGAAGGCCATTCGACAGGGAATGCTGGACGCGAGCCCGAAGCCTCTTGGCACAGTGCCCGTCTATGAGACGATCTCTCGTCTGGAAGGGGATATCCCCCAGATGGATCCGTCCTTCCTTCTCGATGTCATTCGTTCGCAGGCGGAACAGGGCGTCGACTTCATGACGCTCCATGCGGGTCTCCTCCTCAAGCACATTCCGATTGCGATGAAGCGCATCATGGGCATCGTCTCCCGTGGCGGCGCGATTATGGCCGAATGGATGATGGAGAACAAGATTGAGAATCCGCTTTATACGCATTGGGATGAGGTTCTTGATATTCTTGTCGAACACGATGTGACTGTTTCGCTTGGCGATGGCCTGCGGCCCGGCTGCCTGGCCGACGCAAGCGATGCCGCACAGTTTGGCGAGCTCGACGTTCTCGGCGAACTCGTCGACCGCTGTCGCGCGCGTGGTGTGCAGGTGATGGTCGAGGGGCCTGGCCATGTGCCGTTCAACCAGATCCAGATGAACATGGAGCGCCAGCAGAAGGTCTGCAAGAAGGCGCCGTTCTATGTGCTGGGCCCAGTCACGACGGACATTGCGCCAGGCTACGACCACATCGTCTCCTCGATTGGTGCGACGGCTGCGGCGACCTACGGCGCGTCACTGCTTTGCTATGTGACGCCGGCCGAGCATCTCGGTCTTCCTGAGGGGGAAGAGGTTCATCAGGGTTGCATGGCCTACAAGATCGCCGCCCATGCCGGCGACGTGGCGCGTGGACTCCCTGGCGCCCGTGATGTGGATGATGCCATGGCGCATGCCCGCGCCGAGTTTGACTGGGACAAGCAGTTCGCGCTCTGTCTGGACCCGAAGCGTGCCAGGGAACGTTGGCTGAAGACTCGTGCCTTCACCGATGAGGCGCACGGCGACGATCACTGTTCGATGTGCGGCAAGCAGTTCTGCGCCGTGCGCACGTCTCGGCGTATCAAGAAGCTGGCTGGCGAATTGTAGTCCTACGTTCGCTTGTACGTGGTGTTATTCCGTTATTCCAGGCCGGCGCCGATGCGCTGGCCTGAAGACTAATTCCGTGAATAGTTCTCATTGGTTTCGGTGTTAATAATGTTCTAGTTTACATAACCTGTATTATGCGCACATTGGGATTGTACTTGCGAGAGGACTTGGGAATTGGTAAAATTCTCAAAACCTTAAGAGGATATATATGAACGAGGAACAGATTCAGGATTCGAACTCGCCGTCTGGTCGTGCCACTGCCGTCAGTGTGTTTGAGCAGTCAAACGGCATGAATGACTTCCCTGTCCTAAAGGCCTTTCAGGAATACATTGAAGCAGAACAGACGCGTGCTCGTAAGCGGATGCTGGGCTTGTCGATTTTCTTCGTTGTTTTGCTCGTTGTCGTCGTGGTGACTTTCTCCGTCATTATGGCTGCAGTCATCAATCGCGACCAACAGAGCCTCTCGGCGATTGCGACGCGGAATCAGGAGCTTTCCGACAAGCTTCTCGACATCGCTTTGCGGGAGCGTGGTCAGCAGCCTGTGATCAATGTGGGTCAGCCGGCACCCGTTGCCGTTTCTGCTGCCCCTGGAGCTCCGGCTTCGCCGACAGACAATGCTGCAGCGCTCCAGCCTGTGCTGGAGCGGCTCGAAAAGCTTGCCACGAGTCTGAACAAGCCTCAACCTCAGGTTCCAGCGCCGCCCGTCGTACCCGTTGTAGCCCCCGCGCCGCAGCTGGCGCCTGTCGATCTAGGACTGGTGGCCGAGCAGCGCCGGCAGGCTGAAATTCACCGTCAACGTGAGGCCATCGCCGCTGAACGGGCCAAGATCAAGGCGGCACAGGAACAACTTCGGCTTGAACAGGTCGAGCAGCATCGCCGGCGGCTGTACCCCGAATATTATGCCCAGGCGGACGCCCACAAGAAGGCGGAAGACGAAGCGAAAAGGGCGCCTGCTCCCCTTCCGCCGCAGTCTATTCCTTCTGTTCCAGCTGCGACCCAGGTGTCGGTGAAGAACGAGTCTACTGCTGTTCCTGTTGTCGTCCCCGCCGGAAAGGAAATCACTCCTGCGATTGACCGCAAGGCCATAGACGAGGCTCAACCCGTTGATTTGAAAAGCGTGAAGCCCATCAGTTATTTCGATCAGGAAGACGAAGCCCCGTCTGCGGCGGTTCCCGTAAAAAGGACCGTGACTGTGCCGTCCAAGGCCCCAGTAGAGTCGGTCGGCAGCAGCAGCTCCCCTTCTCCTGTTCCTGTTTCGAAACCTGTCAAAGAGGCCTCGAAGACAGCTGTTCAGGAAACTGAGACCCTTACCGTTGGCGCACAAGGCAAAGAGCAGATTCCCTGGTTGATTGAGCTTCCGGAAAAGAAATAATCGCGGTAAATCACTTTCAAATAGCAAGGAGCGAAAATATATGTCGCAGAAGGCTATGGTGTTCATTGATGGTGGGTGGCTCTACAGGAGCCGCGCCACGCTTTTTTCGAAGCTCGGCGAGGACAACTTCGAGATAGACTACGCAAAGTTGCCGAAGATTTTCTGTGAAGATGTCGCGAATCGACTTGATGAGGACATCTCATTGGTCCGCACCAACTACTTTGGCACCATCCCTTCTGCGCGCTCGGGCTTCAATACCTCCAAGCAGTACGCCTTCTACGACTTCCTTGAGCGGAACTGCGGATATGAGACTGAGATTCACGAGGTCGATGTTGGGACGGATGAGAATTGGATCAAAATGTCTTTGGCGTCATCGCTGATGTTCTATGCGGCTCAGAGTGGAGCATTCGACATTGCGATCGTCATTGGCGACGACCCAGATTATGCGCCGGCTCTCAGGCGGACACGTCTCTTCGGCAAGCGGATACAGATTGTCGGCGTGCACACTTCGGCTGGGAAAGACCCCGCCGCTGGAGCCACCCTCGGCACGCGCTCGCGCGTGAGTGACTTCCCCCTTCTTTGGATTGACGACCACGCAGCTGAAGTACGTTTGGTGCGTGAACGCATGACGCGATTCTGCAAGCAGTGCGGCCGTGAAGAGGAGACGACCTGGGCAGGACCGGAGTTCTTCTGCTCCGACTGCCGCGGCCGCCACCGCAACAGTTAATCGCGATTGCCCAGAAACAGCCGATAGGCGGGATTTTGGGACACGTCTTTGAACGTATAGCCCAGCTCGCGCAGGACGTTTGTGAATATGGATCGGTCGGGCTGGGGAACCTGGAGCCCGACGAGCACCTTTCCGTGATCCGCGCCATGGTTGCGGTAGTGGAAGAGTGTGATGTTCCAGCGATTGGAAATCTTTTCCAAGAAGTCCATCAATGCCCCAGGTCGTTCAGGGAACTCGAAGGTATAGACCACCTCGTCGTGGATGCCGCGTGTGTGGCCACCGACCATATGACGAATGTGCTCCTTGGCAAGCTCGTCGTCCGAAAGATCGATGGTGCCAATCTTCGCCGCCGTTAGCTGATCGACGATGCGGCGCGTTTCGGCTCGGTCTGAGACCGACAGCCCCACGAACACGTAGGCCTTGTCGGGATCGAAGTAACGATAATTGAATTCGGTGACGTTGCGCTTGCCAATCTTGCGGATGAAGGATTTGAACGCACCACGGACCTCGGGGATGCGGCACTCGAGAATCGCCTCGCGTTTTTCGCCAATTTCGGTCTGCTCCGAGACGAAGCGAATGCGATCGAAGTTCATGTTCGCGCCGGAGATGATGCAGGCATAGGTCTCGCCCTTGATCCCCTTCTGCGCTGCGTGCTTCTTTGCAGCGGCAAGCGCCAAAGCTCCCGCGGGTTCGCAGATGGCCCTCGTGGCCTCGAAGATGTCCTTGATTGCCGCGCAGGTCTCATCTGTGGAAACGCGGATGATGCCGTCGAGGAACCGTCGGCAAAGATCAAAGGTGATCTTTCCCGGTTTCTTGACGGCGACACCATCGGCGAAGAGACCAACCTCGGACATTTCGACGCGCCGTTTGGCTTTGATAGAGCGGGCCATGCAATCCGAATCCATGGGCTCAACGCCGTAGACCTTCACCGATGGACGGACCGCCTTGACGTAAACAGCCACGCCAGCGGCGAATCCGCCACCGCCGATCGGGACAAAGATGGCGTCCAGATCGCCGGGACGCTGGCGAAGGATCTCCATCGCGACCGTTCCCTGTCCAGCGATCACCTCGGGATCGTCATAAGGAGGAATGAACGTATAGTCCTTCTCCTTGACAAGCCGAGCTGCCTCCGCCGCCGCATCGGAATAGGAATCTCCTGCAAGGACGATGGAGGCGCCATAGCTCTTCACCGACGAGATCTTGATTTCGGGAGTCGTAATGGGCATCACAATCGTCGCCTTGCAGCCAAGTTCACGGGCGCTCAGCGCCACTCCCTGGGCGTGATTTCCCGCCGATGCCGCCAGAACCCCCTTCTCCAGCGCAGCGCGTGGAAGCTGCGACATCTTGTTGTAGGCCCCGCGAATCTTAAAGGAGTGAACTTCCTGAAGGTCCTCGCGCTTCAGCAGAAAAGTATTGCCGAGTTTGCGGGAAAGCGCGGCGGCCTTGTCCAATGGGCTCTCAATCGCGACATCGTAGACCTTCGAGTTGAGAATGCGGCGGAGATATTGTTCCTGAAGTGTCTTGTCGTTCATATCTGTTCCCCTGAAAACAAAAAACCGCCCCGACCTGGGACGGTTATCTGGGGCAAGAGACGGGGCACGATCCCGCAACCCTCAGATCCACAATCTGATG
Source organism: bacterium (assembly GCA_030537465.1). Taxonomy (GTDB): domain Bacteria; phylum Verrucomicrobiota; class Kiritimatiellia; order RFP12; family UBA1067; genus RUG572. Next base: position 525 of record JAUNMP010000232.1, on the reverse strand, counting down.
CTCTACCAATTGAGCTACTCTCGCCATTTGGAAAACGCCGAACAGTATACCGAATCCTGGGACTGGATGCAATGATGATTTTCAGTTTTTTTGAATATGGGGTGCACCGAACGATTTATGCAGCCAAACGCAATTCCACTGTTGTTTTCGCAGTACACATATGGTATACTATATGTATGCAAAAGACACCTTCAGCCCACGCCCGCTCCCGCGCCGAGATCCTCGCGGAAATCGCCGCCCTGCCCCCCTCCGTCCAGGGCAGAATATCCTCCTACAAAAACGTCCGCAAGAACGGCACCTCCGTCACCTACCACAATCTCCAGTGGTGGGCGGACGGCAGGAACCACGCGCTTTTCATCCCCGCCGACAAGGTCCCCCAGATCAAGGAAGCCATCAAGCAGGGAAAGAAGATGCAGAAGCTCGTGCGTGAGCTTTCGCTTGCCGATGCACAGGAGATCATAGCCTCCGGCTCCGCTCTAAAAAAAAGCTCGCGCACCTCGTCCTGAGAGGCGCCGCGAAGATCCA
>JAUNMP010000231.1 GCA_030537465.1 bacterium | reverse complement strand
TATCAAAGACACCTCTATCTCCTGAAAAGGCAAAAACACCTTTTGGGTTATAAGCACGGCTGACTCTCGGGCTTGAATAGATTACCGCAGGAATGATCTCGCCATCCAACATCTGTCTCATCTCGCGCCTTGAAGCGCCAGAAGCGAGCCTTCTAAAGTCAAACACATATTCGTCAGATTCAGTGTCCTTCTCAAACTGCATAATCATCGTCTGAATCTGAGGTCCATCGGGATTGTCCTCGCCAAACACCATATACTCGTTGAAATCAACCATCTGCACAATGCGGGTGTCGGATATTACCTCCCGCATCTTCTTTGCACCAGTACTCGTTGTCCAATTATTTTGCGCAATGAAACATAGCTGACCGTGCGGAGCAAGCATGTCAATGCCGTGGCAGGCGAATCCATACCAAAGATCCATCTTGCCCATATAGTAGGGACTCATCTCCCGAAAACCATCAAATGCGGCCTTGCAGACATACTCTTTGATATACGGTGGATTACCGATGATAATATCGAAGCCTCTCCGTCCAGGACGATTGAACACGTCACAAAACCAGGTATGCCACAGGAAGAACTTATCATTGGAGAGTCTTAGTCCTCCTAATTTCTTTTTGGTCTCTTTGTCGTTTCCGAGACACTGCGCGATGTACTGACGGACATTGTCTGCGATGGCCTTCTGTAGAGATTCCTTCTGCGCATGTCCCTCAACGGCATAGAAGTCCTTCAACAGTTTCTGAATGTTGCCCAGAGCAGCCTTCTCATCAAAGACCAACATCAACTGCTTCGCGTCCTTCTTTCTACGGTCAACCTTCTCCCCTCTGGCAAATCCCGAAAGATCAACACCTTCATAGGACTCCAGCAGCGAATTGCCCTGCATGATCTTGAAATCGAGATTGGGGAGCGCGTGCGGCGTCTCCTCGTCGACGACGAGGGCCAGCCAGAAGCGGAGCCGCGCGATGTCGACCGCGCCCTTCTCGATGTCGACGCCGTAGATGTTGCTTTCGATGATCCGCCGCTTGAGTTCGGCGGGATGGGCCGCGCAGGGATCTCCAAGGGCCGCCCGGCAGGCGAAGAGCTCCTTCAGAAGTCCCATGGGGAATGCGCCGGAGCCGATGGCGGGGTCGCAGATCTTGACGTCCTCGAGGCGTTTCAGCATCTCCGTCCGCAGATTCTGCGCGAGCGGCGCGGCGTCATGCGTCCGTACGAAGGACGCGACGAGAGGCCTCTCCGCGTCTGGACGATCCGTCTGGAGATAGGCCGTGAGCGATTCGCGGCACATGTACTCGACGATCGACTTCGGCGTGTAGAACGCCCCCTTGTCCTTGTTGTCCTCCAGTAGGTTCTCGAAGATGCGGCTCAGCATCTCGGGATCGACGCCGACCTCGGCGTCCTCCGGATCGTTCTCGTCGATCGTGAAATTGTAGGATCCGAAGAAGTCGAAGAGCGCACGCAGGTATTCCGGCGGCAGCGGGAAGTCGGCGGCGTCCGCGCCATCCGGCTCGAACAGTCCGCCGTTCAGATAGGGGACAAGCAGGTTCCTCCCCAGCTTCGCATTCGCCAGATCCCCTTTGCGCCGCGTGTTGATGTCGTCGAACAGCGGCTCGAGGACGTCGTCGATGAAGGTCGAAGAGGCATGGTCGTCGAACAGGTGCTGGAGGAACTCGCGGTCGCCCTCGCCCCATGCGCGGCCCTTCGGCACGCCGAGCCAGCCCTTCTTCTGGATGAACTGGAGAAAGACGAGACGCCCCATCAGCTTCTTCACGTAGTCCCGGACGGCCTTCTCGGGGTTCTCGAATGCGGAGAAGCCCGAGAGGATCCTCCGATCCCCCTTCCCCGTCTCCTTCTCCTGCCACTTGCCGCCGCTCTTCACCATGCGCTTGCCGGTGACGTACTCGACGATGTCCTCGTAGTTCCGCTTGTAGTCGGCGAAGAAGCGCGCGCTCACCGCCTCGACCGAGAAGGCCCGCGTGATGTCCGCAAGCGTGAGGTCGCTCTTCTTGAGTTCCTGGAACTGCTGGAGCGCCGTGCGGCTCCGGTGCCCCTCGCCGAGGAAGTAGGTGAACCGTCGCGTGTCGGTGGACTCCCTCCTGAAGTTCCCGTCCTTGTCGAACGACCACGTCTCGCTGGCGTACGAGAAGCGCAGCGTCGACGAGCCGGCCTTGTAGCAGAACTGGAAGGCCCCCGCGAAACCCGCGCCCCGCCATTCCTGCGCCAGCAGGTTCCGCACCGTCACGCGGTTGCGCTCGAGCTCGACGCCGTCGGCGAGCTCGGCCTCGTAGATGCCGATCTTCTGCCCGTCGGCAAGCGTGATCGCCCCGAGGAACCAGGCCTGCCGGATCAGCGACTTCCCGACGTCCAGCCGATGCGCCGGCGAATAGAAGTCGACCCTCCGGCCGAAGATGTCGTGGAGAAGCCCCTGCCAGTCGGAGCGGTTGTAGGCGGATTCGATGATTGGACGGTAGTTCATTGTTCAGCTCCCTCACTCGAACGATTCCGAAAGGATGATGCCGACGTCGGTCTCCTCCTCATGCGTCAGCTCCTCCTCCGAAAGATAGTACGGATCGTACTTCCGGGCCATCTCGACGATCTCGGCGATGGCGGCGTCGCGGTTCTTGCCCTTTCTCCGCAGCGCGCCGCTCAGACGCTGGAGATTCTTGGCGATCGAGGCGAGCGCGCCGCGCTGGATCAGGGAGACGAGATGGGCCAGCTTCTGCCGGTCCTCCTCCTCCGGAACCTCGTGTGAGACCGCGTTCACGAGGGCGATCGCGATGCCGACCTGCGCACCCATCTCGTTGGCCCGCGGCGCGGCGACGTTCTCCTCCTCGTAGTGGCGCTGGATCACCGATGACCTGAACGCGTCGAGGGCCTTCTCGACGTGTGCGTGGTGGTGGTCGACACGCGGCCGCCTCTTCTCTTCGACCGCCGCCTTGAACGCCGCGAGGGCCTCCAGGGCCGTCAGTTCGTCGACCGAATCGTCCGAGGCCCGGAAGAAGGCCTTGCGCAGATTCGTCCGGAGGAAGACGAGCGTGTCGGCGGAGTAGGTGACGCCGTCAACCGTCCGCGAGGCGCGTCCCGTCCGGCTGCGGACGGACAATTTGGCGATCCGATTGTACTCGCGGCGGTTCTGGACGTAGAGCGCGCGCAATTCCTCGTAGAACGGGATCTCGAGGTTGAAGTCCTCTCGCTGGATCTCCTCCGCGTCCGAGAAGAGCTTGTCGAGATCGCGGTCGAGGATCTCCTTCTCAGAGTAGATCTTGTTGTCCTCGCCGAACGTTGTGTGGAACGTCTGGATCTTCGAGAGCGCCACGCGGTTCAGATTGATCTCCCGGTCGCCCTCGCGCGACGGGTAGAAGACGTAGTTGTAGATCGTGTTCGACGCGGAGCCGATGCGGTTCACGCGCCCGATGCGCTGCATCAGACGCGTCGCGTTCCAGGGCGTGTCGTAGTTGACGACGATGTTCGACCGGTGCAGGTTCACGCCTTCGGCGAGGACGTCCGTCGTGAGAATGATGTTGTAGTCGTCCAGATGCGTTCTGTAGTTCGCGTCGAAGTTCTCGCAGATCGTCTTGTACTGGCGGGCCCTGGATTCGGCCGAGACGACGAGAACATCCCCGCGACCGATGCGCCGGGCGAGATAGTCGATCGTGTCCTTCGACTCCGAGAAGACGACGAGCTTGCCCTGCGGATTGCAGTCCCGGCTGAAGAGCCTGTGCTTCAACAGGTCGTTGAACGCGGCGAACTTGGAGTCGTCGGCGTCCGAGACCGCATCCCAGGCCGAACAGAGCGATTCGAGGATCTTCTGGTCCTTCTTCAGCAGCTGGATGAACTCCGGCTTGAAGTCGGACGCCCTGAACACGGCGTTGCGCGGATCGTCCTCGCCCTTCCCCGCGACGATCTCCTCGAGCTGCTCCATGCCGTAGCCCGCGTCCACATAGCGGTCCAGATCGACGTCCGGCGCAATGAAGACCTTGTCGGCCTTGAACATCCGGATCAGACGCTCGTTCGACCTCCTGAAGTTCCCGAGCGAGGCCTTGAACGCCGCGAAGCTGCTTTCGAGGCGTTTGACGAGGCTGTTCTTGCTGATGCCCGCCAGCGCGCGTGAGACGAGTTCGGCGTGTTCGTAGCGTCCTTCCGCAGCCTCCGGCTTCAGATAGGCGATGGCCTGGTAGCGAGCGTAGGACAGCTCCCCCTGCAGGGCGTCCATGGCCGCCTCGAAGAGATCGGCGATGTGCGGCTTCAGCTCGTACTGCGTCTTGATCGGATTCGCCACCTTCGGAAAGCTCCGGACGTCCTTCGCGTAGCGCGGGATCGACTCGATGTCCGTGCGCGTGCGCCGGACGGTCAGGGGCTTGACGACAGCCTCGCGCACGCGTTCCGCCAGCGCCTTGAACTGGGCGAGATCGTAGTCGGGGTTGCGTCTGAGGCGCTTGAACTCCTGGATGAGCGGCGTGAAGAACGCGGAGAGGTTGCTCACGCCGTCGATCGTGCAGCGACGCGGATCCTGGAAGAGCTGGATCTCGTTGTAGAGATCGGCGGGCGAGTTGTTCATCGGCGTCGCCGAGATGAGCATCACCTTCTTCTTCCAGCCGGGGATGCCGCCCTTGTGGAGACGGGGCATCTTGCAGATCTCCTGCAGCGAGGTGAACGCGTCCGTCGCGTTCGAGCGGAACTTGTGCGCCTCGTCGACGAGCACGAGGTCGTAGTCGCCCGGATCGCCGTAGTCGTAGTTCTCCGCGTCGAGGATCTTGTCGAGCGAACCGTTCGAGACGAAGTCGGCGTACTTCTGGATTCCGAAGTCGGCGAACGTCTTCTTCCAGTTCTGTTCGACGGCGGGCGGGTAGACGACGAGGATGCGCGAGTTGTCGCGCCCGTTCTCAAGGAGAAACTTCTTGGCGATCATCGTCGCGATGATGGTCTTGCCGAGACCGACGACGTCCGCGAGGAAGAACCCGTCGTATTTGACCAGTTTGCGGTAGCCCTCGATGACGGCGTCCAGCTGGTAGTCGAACTTCGCATACCCTTCCGGCATCTCCAGGGGATCGTCGTCGACCGACGCCTCGACGCGGTCGCCGAAATACTCAATGAGCGTCTTGACGTAGATCTCGTAGGGTGTCGCGTCCGCGCCAAGATACGTCACGTCGATCGTCGTCTGCACGTCCGGCGCGGTGATCGGGCACCCCTCGGCCTCCTCCCAGAGGCGCTCGAACTCGTCCTTCGCGAAATTGACGTCCTCGAAGTCCTGGAGCTTGACGTTGAACTCGTACTGGCGGTCCTCGCCAATGCCGAGACCGTTCCCGGAGAGGTTGCTCGAGCCGGTGATCGCGGCGGCCATCGTGTACTGGTTGAACTCCTCCGGATAGAGGATGTACATCTTGGCGTGGATCTTCTTGCTTGGATGCGCCCTCAGCTCGAGCTTGCCGGACGTGATGTCCTCGACCATCTGGTGCATCCCAGTCTCGACGTCCTGTCGGTATGGGGCGTTCTCGAGATCCTTTCTGAACTGGGCGAGGAAGTCCGCGCGAACCTCTTCGCCCGCGCCGAAGAACAGTCTGCCGTGGTTGGCCGCCTGGGCGATGTACTTGTCGACGTCGATGCCGATCAGCACGCGCACCCGCTCGACGCCGTCCAGAAACGGGCGGAGGGCGAAGTAGCCGGATGCCCGGAGAAAGCCGACGACCGCATCGAGGTTCTTGATCAACAGGTTCGCCGCGAGAATGCCCTCGAACTCGCGGATGAGCGTATTGCCCTGTGCATTCGTAAAGAACTTTGTCGCCACTGCCGTAGTCCACTCGCCGCCCTGGAGAAAATAGGGCAGCGCAGCTTCGGCGGTAAAAAGAAGCGTGCCTCGTTCGAGATATCTCTGTCGAGGCACGGCTAAGAGCCCGTTAGGAAATACCAAGAACGGGCACGCAGAGCGGGTACACAGTAAGGCCTGGGTACAATGCACCCAGGGTGTACAGGCCTGCGCAGCCACATTCCTCACTTCCTAACTGAAAATTAGCCGATTTTCGACAGAAGCAAAAAATGCGCTTGCGCACATTTATGATGGCGGCAGAATTGCACGAAGCGCCCTGCCGCCGATATCAAAGAACAATTGCCGGGAGAACACCCGTTCCCCCAACGCGAGAATTATATCACAAAGAGCGAGTGCTGGAATATCTGAATCTCAGATAGACCAGCAGAACGGAAACGCCACATTGCGTCGCCCTTTATCGGTAGCGGCTGCCATAATCGCGCCCGGTCCGACCATGCGGGGCTTCTCCGCCCTCGATCCGTCTCAACCGCGCCTCCAGGTCGTTGATTTTCCGGTCGCGGTCCCGCAGTGCGCGGTTGTGATCTTCAATCTCGTCCTGCTGGCGGCCAAACTCGTCGAGCACCAGCGCACCTACAACCCAACCTAACAAGCTCATGGATTTTCCTTTCTTTTTCAGTTCACCTTATTCCATATTCGCCTATAGGACGAGAAATCTTATGCCAGACTCAAAATTGAGGGTTTCAGGCACAAACACGGGTCCCTTTTCATCTTTCAAAGCCCTCTGAAGTACGCAAATGCGGAGTATACGCGGTATTTGCCGAAGTAAAACCGTTGTGGCTACAAGGGATTTCCCGTGACCTCTTCCATCGTTTACGCACAAGAGGGAGAGCCACAGAAGTCCACGCCTTCGACTACTTCACACCCTTCGACTTGAGGATCAGAAAGCCCTTCTCGGCGGGCACGGGAACTGTCAGCGTCACCGTGCCGTCGGATTCCCTCCGCACACCTTCGACATCAGCCTGTTGCCACGCCTCCGCCGTCGCCGTGAGATCCGCGTTCGTGGCGACGCTCACGCTGAGATACGCCATGCCATCCAGGATCTCGATCCGCTCGAACTCCGCGCCGCTGATCGAACCGGACGGATCCGCGGCCGGGAGTCCGGTCGCGATTTTCCTGCGCGAGGCGATGGATTCGCCGTTGATGACGACGCCGTCCCCGAGCCCCGCCCAGAGGTTGTCGCCGACCGTGGTCACCGAATCGGGGATCGACACCTCTTCAATCGAGTCTGCCACAGCCGCCCACGGCAGCGACGCCGCGCCGGTGAAGTTGCTCGTCGCGCCCGAGCCGACGAATACGAGGCCGCCGACACCGTTCGTATAGGCCTGGACGTCATCGCCGATCCACCAGGGGTTCTCCTCGCTGCCCATCGGCGGCGGAGGCGGTACGGCCCAGTAGCACGTGCAGGTGAAGTTGCTCGTCGCGACACCGACGGAGTTGCTGACCGAAAGCGAAACTTCGTGCGAG
>JAUNMP010000230.1 GCA_030537465.1 bacterium | reverse complement strand
GCCTCCGCCCGGTCCGGCCTCGCCAGCCCGATTTCGGAATGGGGATAGTCCAGAACAATGGATACTTGAGTACTGATATCTGGGGTGCTATACTATCCGCCGCTTTCCGCCAGAGTCCAAAGGGTGGACTTGGCAGGAATGGAATCGTGTAGAGGATAAGGATATGAAGGCTGGCTGGCGGTGGTATGGTTCGAAGGATGCGATCTCCCTTCGTGAGATTCGGCAGGCGGGCGTGACGGACGTTGTGGCGGCGCTCTACAATCGGCGCCCAGGAGAAGTCTGGCCCGTCGAGGAGATCCAAGCGATGGCTGACCAGGTCCGCAACGCCGGGATGGTGTGGAGCGTAGTGGAGTCCGTGCCCGTGCACGAGGACATCAAGAAGCACACCGGCGACTGGCGGCAATATGTGGAGAACTACAAGCAGACGCTGCGCAACCTCGCCACTTGCGGTATCCGCACGGTCTGCTACAACTTTATGCCGGTTCTTGACTGGACGCGCAGCAACCTTGCGTATATGCTGCCTGATGGCTCGGACGTTCTTTGCTACAACCACATCGAGGTCGCGGCTTTTGACCTCTTCGTAATCAAGCGCAAGAACGCCCGTCGCGACTATGACGAGGAGACGCGCGAGCGGGCCAAGCTGCTTTGGGCAAAGGCGTCCAACGAGGAGCGTATGCGCATCGAGAAGTCCATTCTGCTCGGCCTCCCCGGCACGGTGGACGATCTTACGCCTCCCGAGTTTCTTGCCCAGCTAGGCGAGTACGAGGATATCGGTGAAGAGACGCTGCGTTCGCATATGTACGGATTCTTGAATGAGCTCTCGCCCACGCTGGAGGAAACGGGGGTGAAGATGGCCATTCATCCGGACGATCCGCCGCGGCCGATCTTCGGTCTGCCGCGCATCCTCTCGAATGCCACGGACATTCACCGCATGTACCGCGAGTGTCCGTCGAAGAACGTGGGCCTCACGCTCTGCACGGGTTCGCTCGGTGGTAGCCTCGATAACAATGAGGTGGCGATCTTCAAGGAGTTTGCCGAGCGCATCTACTTCTGCCACTTCCGTAACATCCAGTATGATGCCCCTGGCGTTTTCCATGAATCGGAGAGTCATCTCGTTGGCAAGGTGGATATGGTTGGCCTGATGCAGGCGTTTCTTGAAGAGGAGGTCCGCCGCGGCGAGGGTATCGTCGTGCGTCCCGACCATGGCCGCCACCTCGAAATCGACCGCGTGCGCAAGAGCTACAGTGGCTACGACTACGGTGGGCGCCTCGTCGGGCTCGCCGAACTGCGTGGCCTCGCCTGTGGTCTGCAGTACAGCATGAAGCTCGCAGGTCGCGCCGTCCCGGTGTGACAGCCTGACGATCCGCTAGCGAAAAACAGAAAACGCGGCAATTTGCCGCGTTTTTCTGCTTCGATGAGTGGTCGGACTGGCGGGGATCGGACCCGCGACCCCAACATTAAAAGTGTCGTGCTCTACCAACTGAGCTACAGTCCGAGGTCGAAAACGGGCGATAGTATACCGAAAACAGTCACTTGACGCAATCGCCAATTTTGGGATGACTCCGCGCCGCTTGAGCGCGGCGCAGATATTGGGTATAATACGGGGCATGGCGGAAGACTATGAACTGATAGATTCGGGCGACGGACGCAAGTTCGAGCGCTTCGGGAAGTACACCCTCGTGCGCCCGTGCTCGCAGGCGCTCTGGCAGCCGCGGAACGTGTCCGCGTGGGGACGCGCGACGGCGACCTTCGATCGCGAGGAGGGCAACCATTGGCACGGGCGCGGCGCCCTCCCGAAGGAATGGACGATCGAGACGGCGGGCATCAAGTTCAAGCTGTCCGGAACCGATTTCGGCCATCTCGGCATTTTCCCCGAACAGCGGGCGCAGTGGACGTGGATCCGTGAAACTGTGAAGAATGCCTGTGTTCAGCGAAGTCTGCGTCCTCGGGTGTTGAATCTCTTCGCCTACTCGGGAGGCAGTACTTTGGCGGCGGCGCTTGGCGGGGCCGAGGCCTGTCATCTCGATGCCTCGAAGGGTATGGTGCAATGGGCGCGCGACAATGCGGCGCTCAATGGACTCCAGGAACACCCGATTCGCTGGATCACGGATGACGTCCACAAGTTCCTGCGTCGTGAGATTCGGCGCGAGCGGCGCTACGACGCGGTGATCTTCGATCCGCCGACCTTCGGTCGTGGCGCCAATGGCGAGATGTACAAGATTGAACGTGACCTCAAGGAGACAATCGATTTGGTGAAGGGCGTTCTTTCCGATACGCCGCTCTTCGTGCTGTTCTCCTCGCACACGCCGGGTCTCTCCTGCATCGTCGCGGAGAACATCATCAGTCAGGCCTTCCCGGCGGCGAAGGCCGTGGAGAGCGGCGAGATGTTGCTGGAGGGGCGTGATCGTCCCTGCCCCTCGGGCATTTATTGCCGCGCCGTTTTTTGATATAATTCAGTTTTCATGCAGAAAATTCTACAGTCCGGCCGTCTGTGGGCGCTCCTGATCGTTGTTGGGTGCGCGCTCTATGGCTTTGCCGCGATGTTCGTGCGGGTAAAAGGCCTGTTCGGGGATGAGCTTGAGGACATGTCGCACGGCTGGTTGGTGCTGCCGTTTTCGCTCTATGTCCTCTGGACCGAACGCGAAGATCTGAAACGGACGTCGGGAGCTCCCTCCCTTTGGGGACTCCTCGCCTGCATCCCCTGTGTGCTGCTGGCCGTACTGGGGACGCGAGGACTGCAGCTGAGGTTCGAACAGCTTGGATTCATCGGTCTGTGCATCACCCTGCCCTGGGCCTTCTATGGTAGGCGGTTCGCGCGGCTGTTCATATTCCCCGCGCTCTTTCTGCTCTTCACGATACCGCTCTCCACGTTCCTTGATACTGTCACGATTCACTTGCGTCTGCTGGCCAGTAGCACGGCGCTTTTTGTGTTGAAGGGGTTCGGACTGGATGTCGTCCAGCGCGGAACGGCGGTGATCTCCCAGGGCGCGCATCCGTTCTCGGTCGACGTCGCCGCGCCGTGTTCGGGGATGCGATCGATCTTCGCCCTGATGGCGCTGACGGCTGCCTACGCCTGGTTCACCCAGCGCACCTGGCTCCGCCGAGGGGTCCTGTTCGCCTGCTCCATCCCACTCGCCGTTCTGGGTAACATTTCGCGTATTCTCACGATCTGCCTGGTCGCCGCGACGTCCAGCCCTGAGTTTGCGCTGGGCTTCTATCATGATTACTCCGGGTACATCGTGTTCGTTGTTGCGATTGCCCTCATGGTCGCCTGCGGAGGGTTGATCGACCGTGTCGCCGAGCGGATCTCGAAGAGGATGGGCGGGCCCCAGGCGATTCCGGAGGCGGAGCAGAGGAGCAATCCTGTCGAGGAACGGCAGTCGACTTCTGGACTCCGCGACAGGATCCTCCCCTGGGTGGCGGTGGCGCTGTTGGCCCCGATTCTGGTTTTTCAGGGGATGACGCCGTCGTCGATGGTGACAACCCCGCCGGAGTTCGCACTGCCGGACATGATGGATGGCTACAGAGTCGACGAAGTTCGCTACTGCCAGAACGAGCAGTGCTCGGCGATGTTCCCGCTCTCGAAGCTCGAGAAGGGGCGCGAGGGCGTCTGCCCCGTCTGCGGGGGGATGATGGAAGGGTGTTCGTTGGGGGAGCGGACGATTCTGCCGTCCGACACGCGCATCCTCAAGCGGATCTATTCGACGCCCTACTCGCAGTTCCTCGTTTCGGCGGTGATTGGCGGTACGTCGAAGAGTTCGATCCATCGTCCCGAACTCTGCATGCCGGCCCAGGGGTTCCTGATGCTGGATCCGAGGGACTTCACCGTCGACGGACGTCCGTACCACGCGATTCGGCTGGAGAGCCCGCGCGGACCGGCGCATGTGCTCGCCTACACGTTCTTCAACCAGGCGGGCGTCCGGACGTCCTCGCACGTCCACCGCATCCTGGTGGACATCTGGGACCGGTCGGTTCTCAACCGCATCGACCGCTGGGTGATGATCACCGTTTCCGCAGGCAATGGGGGAGGTTTCTCACTTGGGCATGAGGCCGATCGGGCATCGCTCGAGGGCTTTCTGTCCAAACTCGCGAAGGAGCTCCCATGACGGTGTTCTTCCAGAATCTGTGGCATGTCCTCGTGAAGACGGCCCCCTGGTGGGGATTGACGTTTCTGTCGTTTGTACTCGGCTATTTCCTTACGCCGATGTGTCGTGAGATGGCCCGCCGAGTGGGCATGGTGGATAAGCCATCCGCCCGCCGCATCAACAAGACGCCCATCCCCCGGGCGGGCGGCCTCGCCGTCTATCTCGCGACGACGCTCACGCTGTTCGCCTACACGCTGATCACGGGGGAACGCGTCTCGCCGCTCTTCTCCAACGAAGTGATGTACCGGATGATGGTGCTTGCCGGGGCGCTTGTCGTGGTGGGGCTGTTGGATGATCGATTTGGACTGCCGCCCCTTGTGAAACTTGCCGGCCAGATCGGGGTTGCGCTTGGGACGTTTTTCTGGTGCAATGTCGGGTTCCACACGATCCCGATGCTGGACTGGATGCCGGGCTGGCTGGACTGCTGCTGTACGGTGTTCTGGATTGTGGGCGCCATCAACGCGTTCAACCTCATTGATGGCCTTGACGGGCTTGCGACGGGGCTGGCCCTGATTGCCGCGATTGGCATGGGAGGCGCGCTGTTCTTCATCGGCTATCCACAGGCGACGCTCACCTACTTCGTCTTCGCCGGGGCGTGTCTCGCGTTTCTTCGCTACAACTTCCATCCCGCGAGCGTGTTCCTGGGCGACACGGGGTCAATGTACATTGGGTACACGTTGTCCACCCTCGCTCTGACCATGAAGTCGAGCGATTCTCTGTTCGTCTCGGTGGGCGTGCCGATTCTCGCGATGGGCGTGCCGATCTTCGACACGGCGCTCGCGATCATCCGCCGGACGCTTCGTGCGGTGCTCAAGCGCGAAGAGCATGGCGTCGATCAGGGGAACTCGAAGGTGATGCAGGCGGATACCGACCATCTTCACCACCGGATTCTGCGGAAGTTCGTTTCGCAGCGCAAGGCTGCGGGGGTGCTCTACGGACTGGCGGTGTTCTTCGTTGCCGTCGGGTTCGGTGGGCTTGCGCTTCGGGACCGCGCCGCCGGACTCTACATCGTCGCCTTCATCGTCGCCGTGGTGATCGTGGTGCGCGACATGCGTCGGATCGAGTTGTGGGATGCGGGGCGGCTTTTGAACACGATGGCGCATGACCATAATCTCGCAAGCCGACGGCGTCGGCGGTTGGTGTCCGTTCCGTACTATGTGATCATGGACGTCACCGTGCTTGTGATTGTCAGCTTGTTTACGGTGCTTGCCATGGGGCAGCGCATCACCTCCTACACGCTCCATACGGGGATGCCGCTACGCGTGGCGCCGGTCTTCTTCTGCCTCATTCTGTTTCGGGCCTACTCGACAGTCTGGTCGCGCGCGATGATCTCAAACTACATGCGCCTCGTCGCGGCCTGCTTCGTGGGGACGATGGTTGGATCTGCCGGCATCATTCTATTTCACTATCCGCACTCGAGATTGATGGCGTACTCGGCGCTGTATTTCGCGTTGTCCACGCTGGCCGTCGGCGGCGTGCGCCTGCTGCGTCCCGTACTCCGTGACTTCTTCTATGCGCTCGATCGTGGCCGATTGGCGGATGACCCGAAGACGAGCCGCATCGTCGTGTATGGCGCGGGGCTCCGCTACAACATGTTTCGCCGTGAGCTTGTCCGTTCGTCGACGCGTAACACGCGTGTGATCGTGGGGATCCTCGACGACGACCTGCTCTTGCGCGGACTTCACATCGGCGGACAGCGCGTCTATGGCACGCTGGAGCAGGCGAAGAGCGTGCTGAAGGAACTGGGAGCCGATTCGGTCGTGATCGCGTGCGTGCTCACGCCCGAGCGTCTCGCCGTCGCGAAGAAGATCTTCGCCGAGGCCGGCGTGAAGGTCTCGGTCTGGAGTTGCGAGGAAAGGGAAGTTTGATCGATGGCCTTGTGTGCGTTCATGCGGCAGAATCCGGAACCTGATTCATATCATCTCCGCTGGAGGGGCGATTTGCTGGAGGTCTCCCTGACGCTCGACGCGCCCCGCAGGGGGCGCGCCGTGTTCCGTACGGAGATCGGCGGCGCGGTCATTGCGCGTCGCGAGACAATCGAACAGAACGATGAAGGCGTGACGCCGCGTGAGAAGCAGTGGCGCGACGTGCCGATGACGGAGACGAGACCGGGCGTCTGGCAAACCACGGTGCTCCTTGACGAGGTTGGCATCTTCCACGGCAAGTGCTGCTTCTTCCCCGAGGGTGAGTCCGTGCCCGAATGGCCGCAGGGCGGCAACTTGACGGTGAAGGTCGAGCCCGTGGAGACGCGGGGCGGCAATTCAATCTACACGGTCTTCCCGCGGCAGTTCGGATCCTTCCGCGAGGTTGCGCGCCGGCTCGACTTCATCATGGACACGATGGGGTTCCGGATCATCCAGACACTGCCCGTCTTCCCCGTGCCCACAACCTATGCGGTGATGGGCGAATATGGATGCCCGTTTGCGGCGACCGACTTCTTCAGTGTCGACCCCGCGATGGCGGAATTCGATCCCTACGCGACGCCGCTCGATCAGTTCCGCGAGCTGATCGGCGCCGTGCATGCGAAGGGCGGGCGCCTCTTCGTCGACCTCCCCGCCAACCATACTGGCTGGGCGTCGACCCTGCAGACGCACCATCCGGACTGGTTTCACCGCGCCGCCGACGGCAAGTTCATCTCCCCCGGTGCCTGGGGCGTCACCTGGGCGGATCTGGTCGAACTCGACTACTCCCATCCAGAACTCCGCGCCTATATGGCGGATGTGTTCCTCTTTTGGGTCCGCAACGGCGTGGACGGCTTCCGATGCGACGCGGGCTACATGATTCCCGAGACGACGTGGAAGTACATCGTCGCACGCGTCCGCGAGGAATATCCCGATACGGTGTTCATGCTCGAAGGCCTCGGCGGCAAGCTCGAGGTGACCGACGCGCTCCTGAACCGCGCGGGGCTCGACTGGGCCTATTCGGAGATCTTCCAGACCTATGACCGCGGCGCGTTCGAGTGGTACATGCCTGGCGCGATTGACCGGGCGCGGAAATACGGCGCGCTCGTCCACTTCGCCGAGACGCACGACAACGACCGTCTCGCAAAGGGCGGTCACACCTGGGCCCGTCTGCGTGTGGCGCTCGCCGCGCTGCTTTCCCACCAGGGCGCGTGGGGCATCGCGAACGGTGTCGAATGGTACGCGACCGAGAAGATCGACGTCCACGGGAAGAACGACCTCAACTGGGG
>JAUNMP010000229.1 GCA_030537465.1 bacterium | reverse complement strand
AGATTGCGCTTCTCGACGGCCGCGACGATCCGCGCCGGTCCCCAGGTGAGTCCGCCGTCCAAGGAAAGACTCATCCAAATGTTCTGGTCATCGGTCGGACGATCCGTCTTCACAGTCGCGTGTTTACGGATTTGCCCGAAGAGCGCAAGTGTGCCGTTCTTCAGAGTCATGAATCCTGTCGGCGGCATGCCCGCCACAAGATGCGGCTGACAGGGCGACTCGTACCAGGTCAGGCCCAGATCGTCGCTGGCCAGGATGCCGAGCCCCTGTCCTTCCTTTGCCTTCGCACTGAAGACGAGATAGCGCGTCTTCCCTTCCGGCGTCTTCGCCTTCTGCAAAACGGGGCAGTTACGATGGGTGCGGCCATAGACGGCGGGCAGGGTTGAATCGAGGCGCGTCCACGTGAGCCCGCCATCATCCGAGCGGGCCATCTGTCCGCAGGGACCACCATGGCCCGTCGTCCACACGCAGAACAGCGTCCGGCCATCGTCGGCGAGCAGCGTCGTCGGATGGCCCTCGTAGCGGTCCTTTGCACCTTCAGCGATGACCACCTGCCGCGCGGTATCCTGCGAGATGTCCACTACAGGAAGAAGATCAGCAGCTGTCGGACGCGCCGATTTCGGCCGGACCAAAGGCCGTCCATCTGGCGTCGCCTCAGCCCGTTTCGCGATCTCCTCGGCTGCCAGAACGCGCGGAAGAAACTGGACCTCGGCGATCTGCCCTTTGAAGGGGCGATTCCCGCCAATCGAAGAATTCGCAAGACATGCGCGTCCCCCCTTCTGCGCCTTCGGCAGATTCCGCGCCAAAGGCGTCACGCCCGAAATCAACCGCCCGTTCAGGTAGACGCGGAATCCGTCTTGTCCGCGCGTCACGGCCACGTGCTGCCAATGTCCGAAGGAGATACCATCTTCAGACCCTAAACCGCCACATCCAACAATCTTTCCGTCGGAACCAGGATAGCCGAACGTCAGCGATTCGACGGCATCGGAGTCCGCCAGCGTATGCAGATACCAGTCGGGCGTCTGGACAAGCCGATCATAGGGTTTGTCTCCCTTCCCCATGCCTTCGGCCTTGAACCAGCAGGTGAAGGATTGTTCGATTCCCGCAGGCGCGTTCAGCTCGACGCCCTGTGCGCATTCACCCGAGAAGACGAGCGGGCTGGCGTTCTGTGCCGCCATCGTCCATACCGAACAACAAAAAGAACACAACAAGAAGATTCGAATCATCTCTCTACCTCTCAATTTTAGGCCATCCCATGCGAGCGTCGGCAAGGGCCGCCGCAGCTGCGTTCATCCATTCACATTTGGCCTTGCTCAATTTTTCATGCCCCGGTTCGGCTGTAAACGCGGAAAGCTGGAGCAGAAGACCCTTTGCGCAGACCTCGAAATCCATGCCTGATGGCTTGGTGTACGGGGAAAAGCCGTTGGACATCAATTGGATCACGGTGCCCCCAGATTCAAGTGCCCGACGCTTGATCTCTTTTTCCAGCGGCGAGAAGGCCGGCGTCACCACAACGGCACCCCGTGCGACCTTGTCAAGGATACGCGCCGACACCTGAGCGGCAGCCTCCGCAGGCGTTTGACGGGAGAACCGCACGGCAATCAGAAGCGGCCGCTCCAGCAGAAAGGGATTGCCAAGGGCCATCCAATGCCCGGCCGTCCCCACAGTGTCGGTCACCGTGTCGGCGGGCAACGTGCCGGAGAGCGCCTGATAGCGGCCATCGGGAAGAAGCCGCCAGCCGGGGATGGGACAGGAAGCACACGACAGAAAGTCGTCACGCCGAGGCTCGAAGAAAAGCGAGACGCGACGATTGCTGCGCCGTGGCAGCAACAATCCATCCTCATCCATCGCCCAGCAGATTCCGCCTTCCTTTTTGTCGTGTGCTTCCTGTCGTGTCCCCAGCTTCGGCAATCTGGGATGCACAAACCCCAGCCGTCGGCGAAAAAGCTCGGGATTGTTTTTCTTGATCCAGAGCCGCTTCGGATTGTCGAGCACATAGGCGATCATCCGCGCAAGTTGATGGGCGTTGATACAAATTGAATCCTGAAATCCCTCTTCCCAAAGGCGTCCACCCGCCCGACGCTCCGTCTCCAGCCGAAACCAGCCGACCACCTGCATCAGCGTATAGCTGGTCTGGGTCTGAAAATAGAGAATGCCATGGAAGTGGTCGGGCATGATCGTATAATAAGAAGCCCGTACCTCGGGGAAATGCACGGGGATTTCCTGCCAGACATCATAGAGGATCTTCCCCTCGCCCGTACGTTCAATACCATATTCTCGACATACGCCAAAACGGGGCAACCGCGGCGACGCAACCAGGGTCACCATGTAGTTGCACTTGCAAGAGTAGTCCCACCCATACATCCGCCGATGCATGTGGTTCTGTTCCTTGGGTTGGTGGCTCTGCATTCCCCGTGCCTTTTTTCTGCCGTGTGCTTTTTGTCGTTTCCTTTCTGTCGTGTACTTTCTGTCATCTCTCCCCAACAGAAAGCACACAACAAAAAGAGAGCGGGCGTGTTATTTCTTCGCCTGGTCCTTCTTCACGATGCCGAGAGCGGCAAAGCGCTTGGCATAGGCCTTGTACTGCGCGGCGGTGAGCGGTTCGAAGGGTTTGCGGTAGGCGCCACAGTCGAGGCCGATGAATGTCATCATCGCCTTGCGGTAGCTCCAGTTGTCGCTCTCGATCATCAGCTCGACGACCTGGTTGGCCTCGTCCTGCCATTTCGCGGCGGTCTTGAAGTCGCCCTTCGCAGCGAGCTCGCAGATCTTCGCGAAGTGCTTCGGAATGATGTTGTAGGTCGTACCGATGCCACCCGAGAAGACGTTGTCGAGTGCAAGACCGCAGAGCAGCTGCTCATCGCAGCCCGCGAACCAGATCGTCTCCTGGTCGAGCCTGCGCTTGAGGCACTGCGCCGCATAGTAGTCGCGCCCCGTGTACTTGATGCCCTTCACGTTCGGGATATCGAAGAGGCGGATATCGCGTTCCGGGACGAGCGCCGAACCCATCGAATACACCATGAACGGCAGATCCGTCGCCGCAGTGATGGTCTTGTAGTGGTAACAGGCCGCGTCGAAGGAATTGCGGTAGAGCTGCGGCGTGATGGATGAAATCCAGTCGATGCCGATCTTCGCCGCGTACTTCGCGAGTTCGACGGAATCGTCCGTGCAGTTCGCGCCGACATGCGCGATCAGCTTGCAGCGGCCCTTCGCGGCCTTGACGGCGCTCTCCATCACGAGCATGCGCTCGTCGAGCGACAGGAGCCACCACTCGCCCGTCGTACCGGTCAGATATAAACCGTTGAGGCCGTTCTTGATGCCGTAGTCAACGATCTCCTCGATGCGTTCGGGGTTCACGCGCCCCTTTTTGTCGAACGGCGTGAACATCGCGGCGTACGCGCCATTCATTCCCTTGAAACACTTTTCAGTCAGCTTCGTATTCATTTCAATTTTCCTCTCAATCTTTAAACAAAAATGATCATCAAAGTTTTAGCGGTTGGTGGCACATTCAGAACGCAGATGCCTTCGGCATACGCAGTCTTTGCTGAAAAACCGTTGTGGCTACAACGCCCTCGCCCATTTGCAGACTACAGACTGGCCTGTTACAATCATTTACGGCGAGGGCTACACCACAAACGGTTTTCAGCAAGTTCGCATGATTGGGGAATGATCCAGTACGAATCATGCATCTTGGCGAAATCCGATTCCGGCGTAGCCCGCGCACAAGAGACTTGCTTGCGATTGTCATAGGATCGCCCAAAGCGCGGGCGTCGTAGCCGGATTGGATTTCGCCAAAATCTGTGTATGCCGAAGGCATCTGCGTTCCTCAAAAATCCCGAAGAGACACAAGCTCTATTCTCTCAACCCTCTCAACTCACTCGCAATCGGCGCCACCACCAGGCAGGCAACCATTCCGAGGAACCCATACAACAGCAGATGCGGCTTGCCTTCGAATGCGATCCGGTCGAGCCCAAAACACACGACGTAGTTGGCGACGAGCCCGCAGGTCGCGCCGAATCCATTCACACACTTCATGAAAATGCCCATGAAGAAGAGGCAGCCGAGTCCGCCGGTCAAGATGCCGAGGAACCGCTGGAACTGATCGTAGATGTTGCCGATCTCCGCGTTCGCGAGCCAAAGTGCCATCGCACCGCCCAACACACCGACGACAACCGTGCAGATCTTGCCGCAGAGAAGTTCGTTCCGCCCCTTCCAGAGCCGACGATAGAAATCCGTCGTGAACGCGCTTGCCGCCGAATTGAGATTGGCGGAGAGCGTGCTCATCGTCGCCGCGGCCACGGCCGCAAGCACAAGTCCCGAAAGCCCCGTCGGCAGTTCCCGCGCGATGAAGATCGGCAACACGGCATCGGGCTTCGTCCCGGCCGGCAGCGCGGCCGCGTGCGACTGGTAGAACGTCCAGAGCGCCACGCCCATCGCGAAGAAAACAAAACAGTTGACGAACGAGAGGACGCCGTTGAAGAGGATTGACCGCGCCGCCCCCTTCTCGTCGGGCGTCGTCATATAGCGCTGCACGACGCATTGGTCGGACGTGTAGGAGGCGAGATTCGCCACGACGCCACCGATGAACACCACCCAGAAACAGGGCTTCGTGAAGTCGAGCGTCCAGTCGAACACAGTGAACTTCTGCGCGTCAAGTCCCTTGGCAAGAAAACCGGAGAATCCGCCATCCGTCCCGCAGATCGCCCAGGCGATGATGAGCGCCGTCGAGCCGATCAGGATGATCGACTGCACGAAGTCGCTCCAGATCACGGCCTCGACACCGCCAACCGTACAGTAGAGGACGGTGATCGCAACGACGGCGAGAATCGACCAATTGATATCGAAACCCGTGACCGCCGTGATCGCGAGCGCCGGTAAATACGCGACGATTGCCGTACGGGCGACCATGAAGAGAATGAACGCCGTGGATGCGAACAGCCGGCACGGCAAATTGAACCGCACCTCCAGATATTCATAGGCGCTCGTCAGCTTCAACTTCCGGAAGAACGGCAAGTACCACTTCACTACGATGGGCGCCATCAGCAGAATGCCGAAGGAGATGACATAGTAGGTCATGTTCCCCGAGAAGCTCATCGCCGGCACGGAAATGAACGTGATGGACGAAAACATAGTCGCATAGATGGAAAGCGACACCACCCACCACGGCAGCTTCCCGCCCGCCTTGAAATAGGCGTCGGCGTCCTTGTTCCGACGCATGAACCAGAACCCCATTCCGGCCATCAGGACGAGATACGCGACGATGACGGCGATATCCAGTGCCTTCATTCCCGCACCCCCTCCTTTTCCAGCCACGGGAAGAGGGTGATACGAACCTGTGCGCACCCCATCGGCACGAGGCCGATCGTCTCAACCGAGCCCCCTTCGTCCTGCAGCGGACTCGCGGGCGGATCGACCGCGCGACCCGTCGTGACGTCGCGCATGTATCCCCAGCCGCCGAAATCGGTCTTCACGGCTTTCACGCGGATCTGCAGATTGGTTCCCTTCCCCACCACCTCGGCCTGCGGCAGCCTGTGATCCGCATTCAGCACGAGCGCATAGTTCCAAGGCGACTTCGGCAGAATCTCCTTGCGCGGGAACGCCCCGCCGCCGTTCTCGATCCACCGCTTCTCGAACGGCACGCGATAGCGCGGAACAATCCGTTCCTCGGATTCCGGCCGCAGCGCGAACAGCAGCGGTCCGCGCTGGACCGCCACGGCGTCGCCCGCCCACAGGGACGTCGTAACCGGCATCGGGAACTCCAGTTCGATCCGATCGCCAACTTTCCACTCGCGGTCAAAGGTCCGAAACCGCCCCGCATCCGTGACTGGGCTCCAGGCCGGCACACGCGCATGCAGCGGGAATTTTCCGCCCCCTTCGACAATCCGCAACATAATCTTTCCGTCAAACGGATAGCCCGTCTCCTGGACAATGACGACACGCCGCCCAGCCACCGTCGTCTCCAGGCGGCTCGGTCCGTAGGCGACCACCGCCAGACCCTCTCCCCGGCGCATCCACATCGACTGGACGAACTTCGGCCAGGCCAAATGGAAGTTGGAGCGACAGCAGCCGAAGCCCGCATGCGGCCCCGGACAGATCGCGCCGTTCATCTGGGCGCTATCCCTCGACCCGCCGTTGTTGGCAAAGCAGAGGAACTTGTCTTCACAGGACGGCTGGTTGAGCAGGCAATAGTAGCGCAGTCCGCGACCATCGGCCCCTAATGTCGCAGGCAACGAATTGTAGGCGACCATCTCCAGATCATCGGCCGCCGGCAGCAGTCCCGTCGCGGCAAGCACGGTCTGGCAACTGAGGATGCGTTCGGCAATGGCGCAGAGTTCCGTTCCCTGGGATGCGCTGCGGTCGACCATCGGTTCGGATCCATTGATCATGCGGTCGGGGCGACCACACATCTTCATGACCCAGCCCTTCGCGTCGAAGGCCGCCGTGTAGGCGTTGCGCTTCCGCGTATCGCCGTCCAGCAGAAACTGAAGTGCGGGCGTCTTCAGCCCCTGCATGAAATTGACGATATGGCTGCGGCAGCCATTCGCGTTCGGACCCGCCGGATCGCCGCCCCGGTAGTAGTAGGTCGCCCAGTCCGCGGACTGCGCGGAAACGGTCTTTGCGAAATCGAGCCATTCCGACCGCCCCGTCCTGCGGTAGAGCCAGAGTACGACATCCAACTCGTCGCCGGCCCGCGCCACCGCCCACTTCGATTCGGCCGCCAGCGGGTAGGTTGCGAACTCCGTGCGCTGAAACGCGAAGTAGCGTGCCAGGAACGGTTCGACGCGCGGATCCCCCGTCGCTTCGCACCAGTCGCGCAGGAGCCAGAGCGCAATCATGTTCGCCCACCAGTTGCGCGTCTTCGGACCGAAATCGCCATTCGCCCGCTGCGAGGCGAGAATCGCATCCACCCAGCGCTTCGCCTTCGCCTTGAGTGCGGCGTCGTTCAGCACGAAGGCCAGCGACACGAGTCCCTTCGCGTAGTAGGGGCCCCGCTCCCACGCGAACTCCTTCCCGACGTTGGCCTCGGTCAACCAGTCCGACTTTCCGATATCATCGTACAGTTCCTCCGCGTGTCCCGTCAAGCCCTCGGCCTGCAACTGGAGCTGCGTCTTCAACCAGCCTTCAGGTTGCACGCTGCCCAGCGGCAGCACGTCCATCGCCGGCGCGAGACGCACCTGGACCGACGATTTGAGCAATGCCTCGCATTCGCGCACCGCGTTTTCGGGAATCGACTTCTCCTTCGCGGACACGGTTTCCAGAGCCAGACCTTCCGCAAGGATCGTTTTCATGACTTCGCTCGCATCGCCATGCGTAAAGAGGTTGAAGAGATAGATTCCCTCCGCCCCCTCGCCG
>JAUNMP010000228.1 GCA_030537465.1 bacterium | reverse complement strand
CATCCGCTTCGACCAGGGCAGATAGAGCTTGTACTTCGCCCGCGTCAGGGCGACATAGAGGAGGCGCTTCACCTCCAAGACCTCCGCCGGCTTGTCTTCCTTCGGGGTCTGCCGGAGGATCATCTCCTTGTAGCCATACGGGACAAACACCGCGTTGAACTCAAGGCCCTTCGACGCATGCATGGTCATGATCTGCACGGCGTCGGACTCGCTTTCCTTGTTGCGGACGGATCCCTCTTCGCCGGCGTCGCCATCATCCCGGCGCCAGTGACGTAGCGCGTCCGTCAGCACCGACAGCTCACGCGCCCGGCCATGCCGTTCCAACAGCTGGTCGAAGATCTGGCGCACGCCCGAGCGATGTCGGACGTGGTCGGCGTCCCCGGGATGCGGTCTGCCGAGGGCCGTCTCGTTCATCACGGACTCGAAGAACTTCACCCACTCGCACCTGGCGATGTAGGACCGCCATTTGTCGCACAACGCCTCCACCTCGCCCGTGCCCGCCTCGAGCTTCTTCTCAACCTCGGCCAGAGGCACCTCAAACAGCGGCGTCAGCAACAGGGCCGCCAGATTGCCTGAACTGCGCGGCATCGACAGGTAGTCGAAGAGCGCCAGAACCGATTCGGACTCCACCGAGTCGAACAGACCCGACTCCTTGTATTGGCGGCAAGGGATCCCCTTCGCACGAAGCACCCGCTGCGCCGCCTCGCAGTCCGCATGACTCTTCGCCAGCACGCACATCGCGCTCCAGTTCATACAGTCCTTGGGATCTTCCCGCGCCATCCAGAATGCACTTTCGTGCAGACGCTTCATCTCCGCCGCCATGTTCTCGAGGAAGATCGGCAGGCAGACGTTCGGCTTTGCGTCGGCCACGTCTTTCGGAATTGTCTCCAGAAGCTCTACAGCGCGCTCTCGTTCGTCCTCGGAACCCTCGTGCGGAGGATAGTTGAAGTCCTTCACACCCGCAGGCACATCTTGTGTCGGGAACTTCACTTCATCGTATTCGATCGGCAGGCCGTTTGACGCCATGCCCTTGAACCAGCCGACCGAATTGTCCTCGGTGTTCTTGAAGATCGCATTGAAGGCCCTGACCATTTCCTCCGTCGAGCGGTACATCGTCCCCAGCTTATGGGGTTCGGTTCTGTTTGTTCGCTCGAGGATCTCCTTCTTCGCCCGCAGATAGGTGTCGATGTCCGCGCCGCGGAAGCGGTAGATCGCCTGCTTCGGATCGCCGACGACGATCAGGCAGCCCTGCACGGGATTCGCGCCCTCAAGCCTGTTCACACGGCTGGAGAATAGCGAATCGAAGATCGCCCACTGCTTGTCATCCGTGTCCTGGAACTCGTCCACGAGTGCGATGCGATAGCGCGAACGGATCTTCTTCAGAAACGCCTGCTTCGCGGCATTGCCCGAGTCGACGACGGCATCCTTCACCACACGGCTCGTCTCCAGCACCATATCGTCGAATGTGATACTTCGTGCTCGCTTCTTCAATTGAAGGTACTGGGGCAATGCCAATTCCACCGCCGCATCCACCACGCTACTTTTAACAGCACATCCCTTCGCAGCTTTCTTTTGCTCGTCAGTCAACGTCCTGTAATGCTCCTGAACTCGGCTCCTAAAGTCATCTACACTTCGAGAATCGTCTTTCAAAATACGTTTTGAAACGAGTCCTGCCAATGACTCAAAGGTGAGCCCAACGTCTGATCGACGAAGTTTCGCAGCATAAGACAAATTCTCAAGATTTCTAAATATCCGATCCGTCAAAACGCCCGCTGTTAATCGTATCCTGAGATGGTCATCAACTAAACCTTTAATCTTTTGCACAAAACCACCACTCGTCAAGATCTGGTGAGCGGCCAAATCAACCAGCTCCTGATCCGAACCGACGACCTCCGTCTTCATCAGCATCCCGCTTTCGAACGGATACTCGCGCAGAAGCTCCTGACAGAAGGAATGGATCGTGCAAATCGTCGCCTCGTCCAGGTGCTTTTCGGCTTCCTTGCTTGTCGTTGACAACATTTTGCGGATGCGTTCCCTGAGCTCACCAGCCGCCTTCTCGGTAAAGGTCACCAACAGCAGATTCCGGACATCAATCGGCTTCCCCTGGATTCCCTTCGTCACCAGGTGACCCACGATATGCTCAAGGGCAAAAGTCTTCCCGGTACCGGCCGATGCCTGGATGATGGCGTCGCTTTCGCAATCCAGCACTTCCCAAATCGGTTTTTCGTCGCTCATTGCTCGTCTCCGTTCCCCGCCTTCGCCTGAGTTGATTCCTTCACCACGGTTTTCCCCGCCATCGGCACTTTGTACATGCGCTCGAACATCATCTCCAGGTCTTTACCCGTCGGCGCCCGTTTAAACGCTTCGACGCATTTCGCGACCGTCGGCTGGTTGTTGAATGTCTGATCACCGCCCTGGTAGTCATAGTCATTAGCTCCATCTGCGAGCTTCCGGGCCACGCCCGCCCATCCTGGTTTATCCTTTGGAATCAAGTCTTCCCTCTTTATCGTCTCCCGAAGCTCCTCATAGGTATATGACGGGAACCTGCCATCCTTGTCCAGCAAGTTGCACGGCCTGGCTCCGCCGGCGTCATCGCAATCCTTCCCCTCGACCCCCGCCAGGCATTCTTCATACAATTCCCGCACGGACTCGTAGTAGACCGCAGCCTCGTTCGCCGTCAACTTCCAATTCCAGGAACCGATCTTCTTTCCCCCGACATTGACAACTTCGACCGTGAAGTCAACTGCGGTCTCTTCACCGACGTTACACCTCGAAAAGCGATAGAAGATCGGCTCAAGGATCGCCGACGGTGGAAAATTCACAGGTTCATCCTCCGACCCACTTGAAAACGAGCGGCAGACAACCGCCTTTACATCGGCCCCGACGAACCCACCCGCAATCAAGGCACGGTCCTCTTCGCAGATGTTTTGCGCCCATCTGACTCTATCCAACAAGCCCTCCTTTGCGAAATCACCCAGGAACGAACAGGGGATGTTCGCCTCCCCCTGTCCGTTGCGGAAGGCTTCTTCGAACTTGCCCTTGACGATCTCCTTCTGCAACTTCCAAAGCGGACGCCCTGACTGCACGCCGAGCGGAGTCGCATCGTCCACGCAGTGGTCGCGATAGCCCTCGGTCGCAATTCCAAGCCGACGCTTCAGGATCGCGGTGAACGGATCCTTGACGAACTCGGCGAGATCCTTCGGCGTCGGTTCGGCGAGTTCCTTCACCTCCCCGCCCGATTCCATCGCCACCCGCGCACGCTTCGGCGCCACCATCTTCCCCGCCAGGACGTAGGCCGGCTCCGCGTAGGACGGCAGCAACCCGTCGAAACACGATTCCACCGCCTCGCCCCCGACTGCGCTCGCGATTCTGCCTTCCGGCGTCACCAGGGCTTCCGCCGACTCGACGAGCGGATATCCCTCGAACTCCTTGAACTCCCCGCCGTCCAGATGGCGTCGGCATTCGGCCTTGAGATCGTTGACGAGGGACGACGGATACAACTTCGCGTCGCTTCCGAGTTCGCGGTTCGGGTAGGACATCACCAGTCGGTCGCGTGCGGACAGAACAGCCGCAAGCATACGCGCGCGGTTCTCCTCCGGACGCAGCACGTCGGTCCGCTTCTCACCCTCCACCTCGTTCCGCACGTCCAGCGTAGACTGGTCGGCCCTGCTGGGCAGACCACCTTCGCCAAGTCCGACGATGAAGATCTGCCTGAAGGGCACATGTGCCAGCGAGCGGAGCGTCCCGATCGTGACACCATGCCGCAGGTATCCGCCCTTCGCGCATTCGGCACCCGCCACGGCATGTTCGACGACCGCGACCGGCAGCTTGTAGCTCTGGGGGCCACGGATGATCTTCAGCGAATTAAGCGTACGGATGATCCCAGCCCGCACAAGAGCCTCAACCGAATCGTCTTTCTCGACGGCCAGGAATTCATCCATCACCGCACGAAGACGCCCAGTCCAACTCTTTTCCCACAATTTTTCGTCCTCGGAAGAACACTCGACCGGTTCCAGCACCTGATTCAGGGCGTCCAGTTTGCGCCACAGCATCTCGACGACTTCCGAAAGGCGGGAGACCGATTCCGCATCGTCGGCCTCCAGCGGCAATGCGTCACTACTTCCCTTCTCGGTGCCGAGCTGGCGCGCGACAAGGCCGAGCCGCATCCGACGAAGCGCCCATTCCCAATTGAAGTGACCGGACGTGTTATGCTCGTCGCTGTCATGTTCCCCGTAGCCGTCATAGGCGCCGTACTTCTGCGCGAGCCCAAGCCATTCCAGAACGTCGTCGCGCGAAAATCCCATCGCGCGCTGCACGCACGGGTTCTCGAGAACGGCGAACACGCGCTTGCGGCTGAGGCCGTAGCGCGCGATGTTCATCAGCGACAGGAACCCGTCGAGGAAGCTGCTGCGATCCTGCGTCGTCGTATCGACCAGCGCATAGGGCACCTGCCCGCGTCCCTCGAAGACCGCCTCGATCATCGGACGGTACTTCGGCATGTCGGGAACCAGGACGGCGATGTCCGAGAAGGACATTTTATCCTTCGCCACCGGCTTCCCGTCCCTGTTTTCCTTCCACACCGCCCCGAGGATCGCATTGTACACCATCTCGATTTCGCGGCGGATGCCGGGCGCACCGATGACCTGAACCGACGCGTCCTGTTTGCGCGTCTTCTCCGGCGTCGCGACGACCATGCCACGTTGCAGGGCGGATAAGACCGTTTCATCCTTCGTGTCTTTGTCGCAGGACGCCACGACCAAGTGATCGCCAAACATCGCCTCGATACTGGCCCGCGTCTTCTCCGTCGCCTTATGCCAGTCCGACAGGGGCAGTTCACCATCAGTCTTCTCGAATCGCCCGGGGAAGAACCAGGTGATTTTTGTCGTCTGCGAGAGCCACTCGAGAATCCGGATCTGCAGATCGGTCAGCGACGTCTGGCCGAACAGGACGAGCGTTTCGTCATTCCCCGCACGGGGCTCGCCCTTCACGGCTTCGAACATCTGCCGCAGGGAGATCCGGCCCTTGTCCGCGAGAAGCCCCTTTCCCTCACCACGGCCGAACAGAGTCTCCGCCAGTGCCTGCTCCCCGCGATAGACCTCGTTGACATGCTGCTTTTCCTCAAGCAACATGAGTTGTCCGGTCGCCTCATAGGCGTCGATCAGCTGCGCCAGCCTCTCCGCGAGCTGGACGGCCTTGCGCGCCTCACGCTGAGAAACGATCGCCAGCGGCGTGGTCTCGTCCCCGGCATCATGTTCCTCTTTCACGTACTTGCGGAACGGAACGAACTCCTTGCGCCAGCAGTTCATCAGTGCGTCCAGGATGAAGACGGGGTAGTCGCGTCCCGAGACCAACTCCAGCCCGCCCGTATAACTCGCCTTCACACGTTCGGCCAGCACTTCGTCAAGGAACGGCATCTCGACACCCGCACTCAGCTCCGGCACTTTCGCCAGCACCTTCATCTTGAGCCAATTGCCAAGATTCGGATTCGCGACGGCGACCTTCAGGAACTCAAACGGCCCCTTCGCCTTCCGCCCATTCGCCAGCTCCGAAACCAGCTTCGCCGCCAGATCCTCGATGCGTGCGCTGTAAAGAACTTTCATCAATCTTCTCCCCCTCAAACGACAGTATCAGATTGTCAATTCTTTGTGGATTCACTCGGCAAGACCCTATTCAAGGATATGCGCCAACTCTCAGGCGTTTTTACATCATCACCCTTCAGCTTGGAATACACGTCTTCAATCATCTCTATCTCTTTTGACCTTAAGTACACTAGCGCCAATCGATATGTCTCCGAACTCTTCCGAGCGAACGCTAGTTCGCCGTCTGAAATAAAAAACTCACCACTATCGCAGGCTTTAACCTCAACATAATAGGTTTTCCCGCCTTTTACATACGATATGTCATAATGCAAGCGATCACTTTTTCCACTATTTCGCGACGAACCCGAGACTCGAGTGACACAAGAAATGTCCGGAACACTCCGTAACCATTTCTCAACATATCTTTCTGCCAAATCACCATGAACTTCCATACTCTCGCTTTTCTTTTGAGACATCGCCTTCCCTGCACCAGTCTTACCAAGCGAAACATCCGAAAGCTGATAATTCTTAGCTTTAGGTTTAGCAAAAAAAGAATGGGCAGCCGAGGCATTAAGCAGCTCTAAATCTTCATCCTTTATTTCCGTCGTTCTTGCTGAAGCCACATCCGCCTCTCTTTTTAATCCACAAGCGCATGCGTTAAGCAGATCCTCATTCCCATCAAAATACAAAAGGCTTATCTTCTCAGGTATGTCTGTCTTTTCAATCAGATCCCTTATCAAAGGATATTTATTGTCAGGCTCTTTCCAATCCATAACAACTTTATCCCAGTCCAACACAGGTTGCTTCATGCTACCTGACCAGTTCTGCTCTTTCAAAAACTTCAACACCTCCTCATTAAAGGATGACTGTTCCAGATTCTTGCCCTTATTCTCCGAACATATCTTCTCTAGCACGCCACCATCCTGCATAGCTTCGACAAACTGCGAGCGAAACAACTCCTGATAGGCGCGATAATACTGTTGCAAATCTTTTTGATTGTTCAACCACGTCCACAAAAGCGGCTTTACACATGTAACAAAAACTGTGTCAAACGCGTTTCTCATCTTCTGAACATGGCCTATATAGAAGTTCGGTGTTGGCTCCGGAGCCTCAATGCCTTCTATCAGATAGTTCCCATCGACCAGTTCCGCATACTTGCCTTCAAAATCATAATAACACTCATAGAACTCCGATTCCAACACATCACTAGACGAATCGACTATGTCGCAGAGAACTGCTGCCATAGCTCGACAATATGCCTTGCTCTCGTTTCGAGAAAGTCCATGAATATCCCCGACCTCACCCATTGCCAAATAATAATACCCAGCGTTATCTTTATCTTTGAGGTATTCAAACCTTTCAAGTTGCCTCGTCTCGCCCCCGCCATACGAATATGAAAGCGACGAAACGAGCTGCACATGCCCGCCCATTATCATCTCCATTGCCACAACCGAAGGGACATCTCGGCGACGGCAAAGCAATGCCGAAAGACAACGTGCCTTTTGCCTGTAGTCGGCATCAAACCATGCTTGCGTCTCTTTAGCTATTGGAACCTTGCTCTCAATCTCCACTTGGCTATCATCGAGCTTTTGCACCCCAAAGAACTCACTCACGTTATCAGCACCAACACGTGATCCCATAAATAACATCTTACAATCCTTTGCTAACACTCGGGCGTGAGATGGATTGTCATGGTATGAAATGTCTTTAGCCTTGAAATACCCACGTTCTATACCTGAGAGGTAATTGCAAAACCTCGGCGTTGACGGCTTGTCCGTCCGCCTGACGGCG
>JAUNMP010000227.1 GCA_030537465.1 bacterium | reverse complement strand
AAGAGGATGTTGAAAATGAAGGCAATGCGATTTCTGGGGGTCTGTTCAGCACTGGTCGGGTGCTGGACGGCAGGCGGCGCGGACGGCGTCTTCACCCAGCCGGTGACGAGTGCGCTGAACTACGGTTCGGCGACCTATTGGCTTGGAACGCAGGTCGCCGGGAATGGCGGTCGGCTGGTTTTTCAGAACCAGACCGGGGCGACAAGCGTGCTGACGGTGAACGTGGAGGGATTGACGCTAGGGGGGATTGACTTTGCGGACGGTAGATTCTCCTTGGCCGGAACATCGCCGATCACGTTGGAGGGTACAGGTGAAATTCGGGTATCCGATCCCAATGGCGTTCACATCCAGGCGCCGCTTGTGATTCCGGCCGGTTCGACGATGACGAAGCGCGGACGGGGAAAACTTACGATCTACAAACCCATCCAGGGCGCGGGGTTGCTGGACATTTCCGAGGGTTGTCTGATCGCGCAGACGCTGGGGGCGTTCGCGGCGGAATGCGATATCGCGCTGCGCACTGGACATCTGAGCTGGTACGAACCGCCGACGACGGAATCGGCGGACGTCACCTGTGGAGCGTTGACCTATGGCCCGGACCGTGTGCGCATTCTCATCACGCGCGGCCAGATGCCGTCCTATTCCATTACCTTCGCCGACCTCCGGCAGAGCACGTCCGGCGGCGTGCTCGAACTGCAGACGACGGGGAACATCGATGCGCTGGGTGGGCCGGAGAAGTTCCTGGTTCGCGGACGGATCGCCGACGAGGGCTTCGTCGATGCGTCCGTGATCTCCCGCGGTCATGGCGATCCAGGCGATCCGATTCATTTCCTCGCGTATGATGCCGAGAAGGGCTTCGTGCCGGCCGAAAAGGAACCCTTTGTGCAGGGGCAGTCCGCCAATGGCAAGGTGGCCGTGATTTCGGGGGATATGACGATTACGCGGGATACGGCGGTTTCTGCGCTGTACATCGAGAATGGTGCCCAGATCACCGTGGCGGAGGGCGTGACGGTGACGGTCGGCGACGGAATCCATCCCGCGGGCGTCGTCTGGGGCGGGAAGGGACTTCGTGCCCAGTCGGCTGGCGCGTATTATCTGCGGGGGCCGGGACGCCTGCAGTTCAAAGACGGCTCGGAGGGCTTTTTCTACTTCAACGCCAACTGCACGGCCAATTCGGCAAGTTGGACGGGCTCGACCTGCCTCTACATTGACAGTCTGCGAATTTCCGGCAACAAGGGCGTGACGTTTGCCGGCGTGGCGAAGGTCTACAACGACTATGGCACGGTCAGTATTCGAAACAGCACCGTGGTCGACTGGACGGGGGGAACGCATGTTCTCGGCACGCGTCTGCAAGTGTACGACAACTCCTCGATGAAGAAGATTCCTGGACCCATCTACGTGCTGGGCGACATCCAGGACGGTTTCGGTGGCGAAATCCGCCATAATCAGACGGGACCGTTCACCCAGGACTACTATCTGGGCGGTGCGGGCATTGACAAGAGCGCGGCGAGCCACGCGGGCGTGTTCAATT
This sequence comes from bacterium, assembly GCA_030537465.1. Lineage (GTDB taxonomy): Bacteria > Verrucomicrobiota > Kiritimatiellia > RFP12 > UBA1067 > RUG572. The sequence goes on along the minus strand of JAUNMP010000227.1, from coordinate 5,853 downwards.
TCGGCGGTTCGCCGAGCGCGTCCTTCACAGGGAAGGTGACGCTTCTCAACGATACGCTGATTCTGCATGACAACAAGGCGAACAGTGCGAATGGCTACGGGAATCTCGTGTTCAAGGGCGGCTTGACGGGCCCGGGGGCGCTCTGCCCGTCTTCGATAGGCGGACACTCCCGATTTGACATTGCCGGTCCTGCCGACTTTGCAGGCGGAGTTGCGATGACATCGGCCAACCACGGACTCTACGTGTCCGGCCCCGCAGGGGAGCCTGGCGTGGGACCGGTGACGACGACGACGAAATCGACACCGGTCATGTTCCGCAATCTGCTCAAGATGGTCTCCTCGAACGACTTCTCGGTGGCGGGGACGATGGTGTTCTCGAATTGCACGAATCTGACGTTCCTCGGCCATGTCCAATCGCAGGCGACGACGCTGTGCGACGGACTCGTGCTGGCGTGCGGCACCAACGGCGTCAATCTGGGTACCTTCGCATCGGATGCCTGCTCGGCGTTTACGGCGGGCGTCGACGGCGGCACGCTGCAGATTGGCGGAGAGGATTCAGACGCGGAATTTGGCGCAATGACGCAGGATGGCGCGGCCGGCGAGGCATTCGGGCTCGAGAAGGTCGGGACGAACACGGTGACGCTGAGTGCGCTTGCGCGGACGCACTCGGGGCCGACGCGTGTGCTGGAGGGCACGTTGAAGCTGGAGGATGACATCTTCAAGTCCCCCGATATTGAATATTGGTTGGATGCGTCCGATGCCAGCACGCTGACGGTCGGGGACAATGGCCGCGTGATGTCCTGGCGGAGCAAGAGAGGCGAGGCGGGGATCGCCTTCATCCCCGTTCCGATGTCGCTCGCTCCGGCGGTCGGTCCAATGGCGAATGGAACGATGGATGGCAAGCGGGTGCTGACGTTCGCCCAGGACGACTTCGCACGTCTCACGGCAACGAATACCGCGACGGGCGGGGCGTTGCCGAAACTTACCCAACGGACGGTGGTTGTGGTGACGAAGCCGGATGCGGCCGGCATGTCGAACAAAGACATTGCGAATGCGGGTTTCTTCGGACAGTGGAATTCGGACATAGGACAACGCTGGGGAATCAGTGGATGGGATGTGCGCGGCTACGGCGATGGTACGGGCGCGATCTTCAACACCCTGCATGGCCTGCGTCTTGACGGCGTGGTGCGTCCGACAGCCGAAGAGACCTGGAACAGCTACTACTCTTACAAGGACGGGCAGCCGCAGATTGTGACGATGATTCATGATCGCGACTTTGACCTCACCAACATATACGGTCTCTATCAGCCGCGGGCGACGTTCACGCCGTCTTTCGGCGGATACGTCAACAACGAAAACGAGTTGCGTAACTACAACGGCGACATTGCCGAGGCGATCGCCTTCACGCGGTTGTTGACTGAAACTGAGATGCGCCGAGTCGAGAACGCGCTCGCGCAGAAGTGGGGGATGACGCCGCCGCACGCGGACATTGAGTCCGACGCTTCGCCTGTGCTGTCTCCCGCTTCGCCGCTGGAGGTCGCTGCGGGAGCCATACTGGATCTGAACGGTGTGAACGCCACGGTGCCGACGCTGACGGGCGTGGGGATGGTTACCAACTCGGCCGAGACGGTCGCTGTGCTGACTGTCACGGGGCGCGTCGATTTCCGTGGGACAATCGCGGGGAATATTCGTCTTGTGGCCCAGGGCGGTGGTGCCGCCGAGACGGCTTTCAGAAATGGGGCCGTCCTCGAGGTCGTCGGCGGGAATCTGGCGCTCGGTGCGAACCGGCATGGCGTGATCACGGAGGGTGCGGTCTTCTGGGTGGACGCAATGGACGAGGCGTCGGTTCTCCGGAATGCGGAGGGCCTTGTCACGAACTGGCTTTCGCGCGCGGGAACGGTCGGAGGATTTGCGAATGCCGGGACGGTGAAGAGTCCCAAGAGTCTGTGGTATCTGCCGCCAACCTACGAGGCAGCGGCGTTCCGCGGGAAACCGGCCGTGCGGTTCAATTCCTGCACGTTTGCGGCGGAGGGAACCAATGCGCTGCTCTCGACGGCCTCGGCGACGGTGAAGACGGTCTTCTTCGTCGGCAAGATCGATGGAGGCGCCATCGGATCGTCGGGATTCTTCACGATCAGCAGCAACGAGCGCGGCTTCTTCCCCACTTCTGGCATGACAGGGGGCTTCAAGCTGCGGACGTACACGGGGACCACGTTCCACCGCTACGGATGCCTGCAGCGGACGACGGGATTTGACACGGCGACGGGCGCACGCGTCTCGTATGATCATACGTTCCTGACGAATGTGGACGGCGATTTCCCGATGCCTGGTGAATTCATTCTGGCTTCCGAGCTGCCGGATGGACACAACAACAGTTCGGACTTTGTGAACAAGTCGTTTATGCTGGGCTGTGGCTATCACAAGGCCTGGCGGGGCTGGCTCTGCGAGGTGATTGCCTACGACCGGATTCTCTCCGAAGACGAGGTGAAGGTGATGGAGGCGTATCTTGCGGCGAAGTGGCTGGAGAACGGTCCGTTCGCCGAAACGACGCCCGCGCTCGCCCCTGAGGGAACCGAGGTGTGTTTGGGAGGCGGAGCGACGCTGGATCTCGGCAATGCGCCTCTTGTCTGCAACGGTCCGTTGACGATCGATCTGGGAACAGGCAGCTCGGTGGCGCCGGTTGCGCTGACGGGCGATCTCTCGCTCGGTCGTGCGTCCGAACTGCGCTATGTCAACGGGCAAGCGCTTGAGAGGGGACGAAACACGTGACGTTGACGGTCTCGGGTGCGGTGACGGGAACCTTTGGACGCGTTGACGGCGTCCCGGTGAATTTTGCCTCGAACCAGAACGGGGGAACCTGGACTCTGTCCCCAACGGGATTGATGCTCATCCTACGCTAGGTTACAAGTGTAGATTTTGATCATGTCTTTTGAAGGGAGAATGCCAAAATGAAGAAGATTCTGATGGGGATGCTGGCCGGTGTCGGCATAACACTGGCGGCGTCGGCGTTTACCTTGAACCCGTTCAACGCGGGGACGGTCTACGTGGCGAAGACGGGCAGCGATTCAACGGGCGACGGATCTGAGGCGAAGCCGTATCTGACCATACAGAAGGGCGTCGACATGTGCCCCACGAGTGGCACGGTTGTCATTGGCGATGGCGACTACTCCGACGTCGGGGCTATGATCGCTTCTGATCAGACGGCGGGCGAAACGTTCGGCACGGTCGTCAACCTCTCCAAGCGCATCCGACTGACCTCGAAGAACGGCAAGGCGAAGACACGGATTGTCGGCACCTGGTCGTCGCAGAATCTGAACGGCTTCGAAGGTGTCGGCGAGGGAGCCGTGCGCTGCATCACGGTCGGCGCGACCAGCGCCGCAGCTGGCGCCAACGCGTTCCTCATCGACAATCTTACGATCACCCACGGCGCCGTGCTCAACACGACGGCTGGCAACAAGAACGACGACAATGGCGCCGGCGTCTACTGTACGGGCCATGACACGGATGTCACGCACAACGACCGCGTCTACGTGGTCGACTGCGACATTACTGACTGCCGGGCTGGTGTGGGTGCCGCGATCGGACGCGCGGTGTGTCCGATCCGCTGTCTGATTGCACGCAACGCGGCCTATCAGGGGTCGCAGATCTTCTACCGCAGCTGCCACGCCTACAACTGCGTGTTCGTCGGAAATGGCGTGACGGGGATGGGATTGCGCAATGCAAACAGTGGAATCTTCACCGCCGTCCAGACTTCGTTGGCGGTGAACTGCACGTTCCTCGGGAATTTCGTGAACGCCATCTGTGCGCCAAACAGTGGAACCAGGCAGCTGCTCTACAACTGCTGTGCACTTGGCTCGGGGGCGATCAACGATGGTGCGACGCTGTTCTCCGAGGCGGCCGCGAAAGCGGGCGAGCTCGTCAACAGCGTCCAGTCCGGCTCGACGGCGAATGGATCGCCCAGCCGGACGGGCATCTCATCCTTCCAGTACCGTTCGCCCGCGACCGGCGACTGGGCCATGCTGCAGTCTGACGGCAATCTCCTCGACGCTGGCAGCGACGACCACTATCTGCAGAGCTGGGTGCCGGAGGAATATCAGAACACGGACTTCCTCGGCAATCCGCGCAAAGTCGGCGCCCATGTCGACATCGGCGCGATCGAGTGTCAGGGTGCGGACGACACCTTTGCGCTCGCGGATGCTGTGCATGGATTCCTCTACTGTACGCCGGCCACGCGCGCGCAGAAGGGCAGCCTCGTGATCGAGCCTGGCTGTTGGGCGATGCTCGACGACGCCCGGTGCTGGCGCGTGACGACCGTCTATGGCGAAGAGCGCTTCTTCGGCTACAATCTGCGAGGGCAGTCCAACGAATGGCGCTTCCCGGACCGTGGCGCCGACAACGGGTTCTGGTTCTCGCCTTATGCGGATGCGCAGGGCCGCAACGAGCTCGACGCCTTTGTCTGCGCCGCCAGCCGCGTGTATGACGTGGATGCCACCTATGCGGGAGAAACGTCGGATGGTTCGACGGAAAAACCGTTCAAGACGATTCAGGACGCGGTCGACGCCTGCACGGACAGCTACCAGTGGCGCATTAACGTGCGTCCCGGCACCTATGCGGAAGGAGAAGGCAATCTTGCTCGGGTGACGATCAACCACAAGAGCGTGCGCGTCGTCTCCACCGCCGGGGCGGAGCAGACGGTCATCCAGGGTGGTGACGAGCTTCGCTGCGTCGGCTTCTCCAACGCCACGGCGCAGGCCCTGCAGGGCTTCACGCTGACGGGCGCGAACCTTTCCACGCTCGGCGTGCATGGCGGCGGTGCGTATGTCGCGTCCAGCTATGTGATTGCCTGTCAGGTGACGGACTGCGTGATTTCCAACAACGTCGGCGCGGGGCGCGGTGTGGGCGTCTATGGCCTTTGGGCCCAGCGCTGCCTGATCACCGGAAACGCCACCACCGCCGAGAACCAGGCGAGGGGAACAAGCGGTGGACGTGGAACCGCGACCTATGAGGCGATCTGCTCGTCCTGCGTCATCCGCAACAATCCCAAAGGCTGCACGTCGGCGAACCAGGAGAGCTGGCTCATCAACTGCACCCTCGTCGAGAATGGAACCGAGACGCTGGTCGATCCGGCGGGGAGCTACAAGGCGCAGTCCTACCGGATCTGGAATACGGCCAACAACAATTCCGCCGCGCTGAACTGCGCTTTCTACGGATCGTCCGACAATAGCACGGGCAACTACTACAATGCCGGCAACATTCGATTGGGAAGTGTGCAGAAGTTGGCTTTTGCGGCGGCGTCCTATGCAAATCTCTCCGACTACTTCGCGAATGCGTCAATTGACGGGACGCAGACCGATTTCCATCCTGTCGCCGGCGCGGATGGTCTGAACAAGGGTGCGGAGACCTTCCCGGGAACAATTGCCAACAGCAAGACGGAGCATCATTTCCGCCGCTATGAAATCGGCGACATGAACGGTGGTTCACTCGTCTATGGCCCGTCCGGATACCCGCTCCCGGGTGCGTATCAGTCGCCTGTTCCAGTCGTGACCATTTCGTCCGTGCCGGGCATTGTCCTCGAACCTTCGGGACGGCAGATCGTCGAGGGCGACTCCCTTGATGTCACCGTGACGCTGCCAGAAGGCCGTACGGTCAAGAAGTGGATGCTGAATGGCGTGGATCAGCCGGATTCCGGGGTCTTCACATTCCATTACGTGCCGTCGGCGTCGTCGCTGACGGCCGATACGCTCGTCGCCGTGCCGGAGTCGCGCAACTTCTATGTGAACGCCAATGCCGCGGATGATACGGGCGACGCCCTGACGCCGGCGACCGCCGCGAAGCGGCTTGTCACGGTGATGGC
>JAUNMP010000226.1 GCA_030537465.1 bacterium | reverse complement strand
CGCCGTCAGGCGGACGGACAAGCCGTCAACGCCGAGGTTTTGCAATTACCTCTCTGATTATAGAAGTCATTTTAAATGGCATCAAGTGCCGCGTCAAGGTCGGTGCAGACATCCTCGACCAACAGCCGCAGGACGCGATAGCCGTTTTTCTGCAGCAAGACGTCCTCGCGTCTCGTGCTACGGTAGAACTCTATGCTGGAAAGCGATGAAGACGAATCCAACATCACGACGATCTTGCCGTGCGAATCCAACAATCCGACTTCGAGATAGGGATTCGCGCCACACGGAATTGGCAACCGCCCCCCCACCTGAAACCGACCCTTCGTTTCTGCACACGTTTCAAGGCGTTCATGCAGGAACTTGAGAACGGCGGCAGGCGCTTCGGGACCACCGACAATATGCTCGCCAAGCTCGAACTGCAAGGTCGCACGAACAAAGAGGTCGGCCAGCGCCTCGTCAACGCCGTCGCGGCAGAGCCGCCGCACACTGTCGGAGAACGTCTCTTTCCAATGCGGAACAGTCGGCAACGCTACCGATACCGGCCACCCTTCCGAGGCGCCGATCGGCATCACAACTTTGTAGCCAATGGCCTCGTAACCCTTGGCGCGGCGGTCATACATCTTGGAACAGATGGCGACGTTCAAGTCCACATAGTCATAAATGCGAACTTCCTGCTTACCATCATACCGCCGATGAAGTCGTCCGGCGAACTGCGTCAGGCGTCCCTTCCACGATATCGGCTGGGCCAGGAAGAGCGTATCAAGCCGCGCATCGTCAAAGCCCTCGCCTAAAAACGAACCCGTCGCCAGAATGACGCGAGATTCGGTCTCGGGAATGACGGCGAGCCGTTCACGCTCGGCCCTCAGCTGGCGACGCCCCATGCCGCCCATCAGGAGAAAAATGTGCTGAACGCGTCCGTCCAGCAGCCGCGCGATCGTCTCGACCTGTTCCCTTCGGTCGCTCAGAACCACCGGCGAACGCCCCTCCGCGACAACCGATAGGACATCCTGTACGATCTGACGGTTCCTCGCCGCATCGGTGACAAGCTCGTCGCAGAGATCGTTATACTCGACGTGTCCGTCCTCCCCGACCTTGCCGACCAACATCCGAAATGCCGTCGGTCGCACATAGACGATGTGGTCGAACGGCTCTCGCTTCGCCAACGTCTTCGGATCGACCCGATGGCGAATGGGGCCGCACTGCATCATGATGAGGGGATGCTGCCCGTCCTGGCGGTCAACGGTCGCCGAAAGGCCCAGCACATACTTGGCCGGTGCCGAATCGACCGCCGCCTCAAATGTCTCGGAGGCAACCGTATGGCACTCGTCAACGATGATCTGACCGTATTCCTTCACACGAGGATCAACGATACCCTTGCGCGACAGCGACTGAATGACGGCAACGTCAATCTTCCCCGTCCACCGGGATGCCCCGCCACCGACCCGTCCGATCTCCTTCTCGGGAATCCCCAGAAACTCGGAAAGCCGAGTCACCCATTGAAGCTGGAGCTGCCGCCGGTTGACGAGAACAAGCGTGTTGACCTTGCGCTCGGCGATCATATACGCCGCGACCACGGTCTTTCCGAACGCCGTCCCCGCCGCTAGAATGCCCATGTCGGACTTCTTCAAATCCGCTACGGCCGGCTTTTGATCCATCCGCAGCTCACCCTTGAACGAGACATCTATCGGAACGCCCGCATAGCGCTTGTCCTCCACGACCGGATTGAGCCGTTCGGCCTCCAGTGTCTCAACGACGCTCTCAAGGCAACCTCGCGGAACCTGAAGAAACTCATCGCCGTTCAAGGCACGAGAAATGACTCGCGGCTCTCCGTAAACGGAATACTTCATCCTCTGCCGCTTGTAGAACTCGGGATTGTTGAACGACGCCAAGCCGATCAACCTGCATCGAACGGACGGCGTTAGGTTCTTCTGCTCAACATAGACGCGATTCGCCCTGACCACGCGGACGTCGGCAAGCGCCGGTTGCGGATCTTGCGGAGCCACATATTGCCCCGTAGACCAAAGCGGCAAGAAGAAGGCCCACGGACGCTCACCGTCCGCCGTCGTCCTCGCGATCGGGAGCAGCATTCGACGCTCGTTCCTCGCCTTTTGGAGAACCACCTCGACTGCCACACGGCTCACGCGCTCGACGGACGACAAATAGGCCCATTGGTCTGCATAAGGCACCCAGTCGTCATTCACGAACACGCTGTTGTCCGCCTTGCGCGGTTCCGCCTGAAGCGGCAAGGCGATGAGATTTCCGAATCCGCCCTTCGGCAATGTGTCCTGATTGGGAATTATGCGGTCATACGAATTCAAGCTGACTTCTGGATGCTCCTCAAGAACCAGGGTCATCACATAAGTCAGCACCTCGCGAATGCTCTTCGCCGGGACCGCAGCCTGCAAGAAGAACCACAAATGCGCCCCCTTGCCGGATCGGGACTTCTCAAGCGCAACGGGCAATTCGAGTTCCCTCGCCTTGCGAACGACAAAGAGCGCGTCTCGTCGCCACGACGCCTCGTCAAAGTCAATGACGGCCAGCCGCACCGTCTCGTCAGCCGCCATCGGATACAGTCCCATGACGAACGGTTTCATGTCCGCATCTTTGCCACGCAAGTGCCACCGCACGGCTTCGTCCGAGACGGGGACATACTGACGAACCGCGCATTCGCTGCACTTCTTACGCTGCTTCAGCACACATCCAGAGCCCCACTGGTTCCGGCAGCACGGCGAATAGCCGCTCGTCCCCTTCTTCACATTCTCATATCGCCGCGCAAAGACATCCTCTCGACCAACGAACAACGCGCGGAACAACGCAATCTTCTCCGCGTTTGTCGAACTGGCGTTGATCTGAATGGTCATGCTTCAATATCCACCATTTGGCAAGAATTAACTCATGCGACGGAGCCTACTACCATGATGACGCATACTACTATACGCCCCCTCCCGGCAGAACGATCATCTTGAACCAGCCCGCCGTCGTCCCCTAGCGACCCAAATCCATCACTTCATCAGTTTGTATGCGACCCATGCGGATAGCGTCTTCGAGTCGAAGATCGTCCCCTTGCGGATGCCGTCCTCGACCTCCGACTCGGTGAGTACCACCGGATAGACGTTCTCGTCCGGATCCTGATCCTGCTCATGCTGCGCTTCGGACAGCTCCGCGTAATAGATGTGGATCCGTTCCTCGCAGTAGCCGGGCGTACAGATGATCGTGGTCAGAAACCTGATGCTCTTCACCTCGTATCCTGTCTCCTCGGCGGTTTCGCGCCGTGCGCCTTCAACCGGATCCTCGCCTTTCTCGAGTCCGCCCGCGATTACCTCGATCAGTGCCTCCTCGGCCGCCTTTCGGTACTGCTTCACGAACACGAACTTCCCGTCCGGACGCTTCGCCAAGACAGCCACGGCATTCCCGTGCCGAATCACCTCGCGTTTCGCCTTGCGTCCGTCAGGCAGCTCGATGTCGAGAAGATCGACGCTGATGATCTTCCCCGTGTACTTGCGCTCCGACACAAGCGTCTTTTCCGTCAAATCAGGAATGTTCATACCTCTCCAGTCTCAGAATGCAATCTGTGATTTTCAACTGTGTTTCCTGTGCAACAAAGAACGACATCATTTCCCCGTTATCGTCTCCGCGTGCGGACAGGCGAGATGCCGCTTCCAATTAGCCAAGGCTGCAGCGTTGTTGGTATTCGCGTAACAGTAATGGCAAAGGTGCGGACAGGTGTTGTACTCGCCGATGACCTTCGACATGATGCAGCCGCAGGCGGCGCGCTGGCCGGAGTCCTTCTTAGAGACCTCGCCGAGCTCCCAATGGTCATAGCGCTTCGATTCGTCGGCGGCGAACATGTCTCCAGGTACACGCTTCGCGCCGATGAACTTCATCAGCTCCGCATCATGCGAAAAGCACTTCAGAATCAGCCGATCGTCGATACAGCGGTTGTGTTCGATTCCCGGAAGATCGGCAAGTTCACCGCACGTCCCTGCTGCCATGTCCCAATCCTTGGTCATCGAAGCAATGCCTTCCGCAATCTCCAGTATCTCATCATGCGCGAATTCCCGCGCCCTCGAGAACGTCACATAAAGCGGAACTCCATTGAACGGGTTAAACCACTTCACATATCCGGACTTCAGCCGCTCCATAAACCAGTCGGCGTAAAACGCCGGAATGTCCGTCGAACGACTCGCCGAGATAATGACCGGCGCTTGGGCGGCAACACGCTCACCGCTCTGCAGAACAATCTCTTCTTTAGCCCAAGTCGCCATAGTTTTCTCAATTTAGCATCGCGTGGAAATCAAATCGTTAGTCACTCGTTCCCACCGTTTGCAGTTTTCATTCCATTGCCTCGATCAGATAGCTGACGGGACGAAAACCGTCGTTGCAGGAGAACATTCCGCTCTTCGGATTCTTCATCCAGCCGTCATAGAAATTGCCGCCACCCTCCGCAAGTTTCCTCACCCACGGCTCGAGCGTACCCCAGGCGCATTCGCAGATTCCGTCCGGACGCGCGACGTTCTTCGAGACGAACACCTGCCCTTCGCGCATCTCGCAGGCGTGCTCAATCGGATTCTCATACTTCTCGATGAGATCTTTGTATTCCGCCCGGCGGATAACCGTTATGCGAACGTCCTTCATCTTATTGACTTCGCTCATTTTGTCCTCTGCTTTCCTTGTCGGCGGTGCCTCAATGGTGAACGAACGCTGAAGCGATTCACCGGCTCTGGCGCTTCCCTGCAGCCTGCGTCCTCCTCGTCGTCAACCCAGGAAGCTCACTTGGCTTCCGAGGTCTTCAGAATGAAAAAGCCCTGCTTGCCCTCGGCGGGGACGTCTATGACGGTCGAGGTCGCCTTGCCCCAGCCTTCGGACGACGCCTCCAGCTGGCCGTTCGTGTAAACCGCTACGCCCAGTTGGGCCCGGCCGTTGACGATCGCGATCGACTCCGCCTCTGCCGGGGAAATCTGGCCGACCGCCCCCGCCGCGCCGAGCGCTGCGGTACAGGTCTCGGCGGCGGACAGCGAAAGGCCGTTCACCTGCGCCGTCGGGGCGAGCCCGCGCAGGGAATTCGTCCCGAGCTTCGTGACGCCACCGCTGACCGAGACGTTCGTCACGTTCGCAAGGCCACCCGCCCAGGGAGCTTCGCTGCTATCCGTGAAGTCCTGCATCACACCCGTGCCGTCAATCCTGAGCGTGCCGCCCGCCAGCCACACCCGGATGTCGTCACTCTGCGTCGCTCCGGCCTGCCAGGGATTCCACTCCGTCCCTTCCGTCGGCGCATCCTGCGGCTCAATGATGTTGAACCCGCCGGGGAACTGGGTCATACACGCCTTCAGCTTCCGCAGCGGCTCGGGTGTCTCAGCCGTCGGCGACCCGAGCAGGGACACGAAGAGTTGACTACGCGTGACGGTCAGGTCCGCGCCCTGCGCACCGGCGCCCAGGTCGGTCACCAGCAGGATACCCTCGCGCAGCTTGACGCCGTAGCAGCGGCCCGCGTCGGAATCCGTCTCCTTGACGCAAATGCCGAAGGACAAGTCCCCAGCGTCCAACGCCGCAGCAACGTCAATCGAGAGCCCGACGTAGTCGAAGATCATCTGCGCGGTCATCTGGCTCTGGATTTGCAGCATTCCCTCGCTCGTGGTGGCTTGACTCGCCAGATTGCCGAAGCGCAGCTCCATCGCGCCCGCCAGGTAGCAGTTGCGCCAGGTGCCGCTCTCGGCCTGGTAGCCGAGCTGCTCCAGCGCATCCGCGCACAGGCGCCGCGCGGCCGTGTTCGACGGGTCGGCGTAGACGAGCTCGCGCGTGATCTGCGCGACCCACTGGTACTCGCCCTTCTCGTAGTCCTCGCGCGCCCGCGCCAGCGCCGCGTCGGCGCCGCCCAGATACCGCACCAGCTTCCGGGCGGAGTCCGTCGGCGCGAGCGGATTGAGGTTCACCGGATTCGCATCGTAAAAGCCCATGTACTTCTGGTAGACGGCGCGGGCGTCATGGGAGACCGTGCCGTAGTACTGGCGAACGTACCAGACCTTCGCCAGCTTCGGCGGCAGCGTCAGCAGATGGGAGATCTCGTTCGCCGTGCGCCCGAGATTGATGTAATGGAGCGTCTGGTCGTTGATGAAGCGGTAGATCGCCGCCGTATCCTCCATGTAGTCGCGGATCGTCGTGTCGGACGCGTCCGCGTTCCAGTGCGGCCAGTTATGGGACTGGAAGACGACCTGCACCGCATCCGGACCGCGACCGACGAACTCGTGCACCGCCTCGAGGATGTACTTGCTCCAGGCCGCGCCGTCGCGTACCTGTGCACCGCGCAGGGTGTAGAGGTTGTGCAGCGTCGCCGTGCAGTTCTCGGCGAGCCAGAGCGCCTTGTAGTCCGGAAAGTAGGCGTTCATCTCGGCCGGGGCCTCCGTGCCGGGCGTCAGCTGGAAGCACACGCGGAGTCCGTCGATCTCGGTCTCGACGAAATTCGACTCCGACGCCCGGACGGTGCGCGTCGGAGCGTAGAGGCTGACCGTCCCCGTCGCCTGCCCGAGGCCGATGCCCATACCCATCTTGCCGCGCTCGCCCGGCGTCAGGAAGACGCCGTACTGGTACTGTGCGCGCCGGCCCATCGCTCTGCCCGCATAGACATTCTCGCTGACCGCATGTTCGAGGAATCCTTCCGGAGCAATCACAGCCGTCTTCCCGGCCACATACGACGCATTCAGGTCCGTCGCCGATTCCAGCCGATTCGTCGTCACCACGCCGCCCACGCCGCCGAAATGGTCGATGTGGCTGTGGCTGTAAATGACGGCGGCGATGTCGGGCTCATGCTCCAGGTACGCCGTCATCATTTCCATCGCGACCTGCGCGTTCTCCTTGCACATCATCACGTCGAACGCGATCCAGCGGTTGTTGGGCGTGCGGATGAACGTCATGTTCGCCATGTCGTAGCCGCGCACCTGGTAGATGTTACCCGGGACCACCTCGAACAACCCCGCATACTGGTTCATCACCGTATGCCGCCAGAGGCTCGGATTCGCCTCGCTCGGAATGCCCTCTGGAATGGAATAGCAGCTGTTCGTCATATAGGCGTATGCCGCGGCGCTCCACACCGTCTTCCCCGCCGAATTCGTGACAACGCCCGTCCCTGGCTTGATGAGACCCCGCATCGCGAAATCGAATTCGCGCGTGTCCGTGAAGTCCAGCTGACTGAGAACCGCCGCATTTGCCGCGCGCGTCTGCTCCGTCGCCGGCTGGCGAAGCTCCTTATCCACAGCCGCCGATGAAACCAACGGAAGCGCCAACACGAGCCCCAAGCCCATCTGGACATACCCAGTTTTTCTCTGATGAATTGCTTTTTTCATAAGAGGTAATTGCAAAACCCCTCGGACACCCTGTCGCCGGCCCTGCCACCCG
>JAUNMP010000225.1:2594-7457 GCA_030537465.1 bacterium | reverse complement strand
CCCGTCAAGCGACCTCCCGGCCCCGATACACCGAGGTTTTGCAATTACCTCTCTTGATTGGACAGGTCTTCCGACCCGTGTTGTCTTTCAGTGATCGTGCTTGCCCTCGCCGTGCCACGGCTCGAAGGCGGGGACCTTGTCGATGCCCGCCGCGATGCGCTGCCGCACGGCCTCGTAGACGAGAATCGTCGTCGCGGCGCTCACGTTGAGTGAATCCGCGAGCCCCAGCATCGGGATGCGCACGCGGAGGTCCGCATTGTCCATCCACTTCGCCGTGAGGCCGTACTGCTCAGCGCCCACCGCAAGCGCGACATTGCCCGTGAGATCGACCTCGAAGTGGAGTTTCTCGGCGTGCGGCGTCGCCGCGAGAATCTTGAAGCCATGTTCCTTCAACCACGCCAGGGCCTCCTCGCTGGTCGCCTCGACAATCGGCACCGAGAACATCGTTCCCGTGGAGGCGCGCACGACATTCGGATTGTGCACATCGGTCGTGCGGTCGCAGACAATGACGGCACTCGCCTTCGCGGCGTCCGCACTGCGGAGAATCGTTCCGAGGTTCCCGGGCTTCTCAATGGACTCGGTCACGATGACGAGCGCATTGGGCGGCAGATCGAGGTCCGAGAGCCGCTTCGTCACATGGGGTCCCACCATCAACAGTCCGTCCGGACGGTCCTTGTACGCCATCTTGAGGAAGGCGGCCTTCGAACAGGAAAACTCCTCTGCGCCGCGCTTCACACAGTCCGCCACCAGCGCCGCCTCGTTTTCGTTCTTGAGCCAGAGATCGGGACAGTGGAAGATCGCATGCGGACGATAACCGTTGTCGAGCGCGCGACGACACTCGCGGAACCCCTCCACGATCATCTCGCCGGACTCCTCGCGCACCGAACAGCTGCGGAGCTTGACGACGTACTTGATCTTAGGATTTGCGGGAGACGCGAGATCCATTCTTCCCACCCTTCACGGTCTTCTTGACGGTCTGGACGACAGGTTTCCTCACAATGGCCTTCACTGCAGGCCGAGCGGGCTTCGCCGGACTCCTCTTCGCAGGCTTCGCTTTCGGCATAGCCTTGGCGGGCGTCTTTCCGACGACCAGCTCCGCCACCGCGCCATTGCGTTTCTTGAGGATCTTCGCGCCCCGCGTGATCTTGCAGAGCGAGATGCCAAGCTTCGCGGCGATCTGCCGCTGCGACATCCCAACGGCGAGCAGTTCCACGAGCTCCCAGCGCAACCCCAGGTCATGAAGTTCGCCAGGCGTGAGCAACTCCTGGAGGAACGATGCGATCTTCGCCGGCTGGCGCAACGAGGCAATGGCCTCGGCCAATCTGTCGAAAGGACGGCTCACCGTCCACCTCCCCTGGCATTTTGGAACATCTTCTGCAGCGACGCCTCCTCGCGGAGCACGCGCCGACGCTCGATGATCTGCGGATAGTCCCTGCGGTGCTCAATCAGATCGTCGCAGAGTTCTCGATGCATGAAAACAAAGCCCTTCGCGCGCAACGTGGCCGCGAGCGCTGCGCCATCCACCGCGTCGCTGATGGACTCGGGCAGAACATCCAGCAAGGCACTTGCGATGCGCGGTTCGACAATGACGCGACCATAGCGTGCGCCGTAGAAACAGATGTTGCCATCCTTCAGCTTGCGCTGGATTTCAAGACGGGCGGCATTGATCTTCTTGAGGAGCGCGTCGCTCTTGGCGTTTGAGCTGAACCCGGCCGCAGGGGCGGCGGCTTCTTCCGACGCGGCGGCCGCGGACTTCTCTTCCGACGCGGGCTTCGCGGGTTCGTCGTCGAAGAGGTCGTCGACGTTCTTCTTCGCCGCGGCAGTTGCGGTCTTGGCTGGCGCAACAGGGGCTACATAGCCGTCTTGCGTCGCGAGAAAGGACTTCCAGGGGACGATCTGGTCCGTCAGCTGCTGGTCATTGACGAAAATCGCCGTTCCATAGCGGATGATTCGATAGGGCGGCTTCACGTAGGCACCATTGCAGAACACGATGCCAGCCGTGAACGGCTTACCCCGCGTGCCCTTGAGCGCCGTCATGGCGGGATCGGGGACCTTCTCGAAGCTCTGGGCTCCCTGCGCGGCGACAATCAGCGCAATCAAAGCCAGAAACAGAGTCCTCATCTTTCCCATCTCACCATCTCCTTCCCCTCCCAGATCATCTTGTCAGTCAAATTAAAGAACCCCAACTTGCCGTAGCACAGAATCCCTGGAACCTCATGTTCCAAGTGGGAATCCCCACACACGGCACACGTGCCGTGCGCTTTAAACTCCCGTCCAAAAACGAAGGTCAGAGAAATACACTGCCAAGTCCGCGTGCAAACCAGGGCCCACGATGTGAAATCTTAGTTGTCGCGCACCTCGACCTTGAGCGTTGTCTTGAGCGCCTCCACGATCTTCGCGAACGCGCGGTTCACCTCGTCGTCCGTCAGCGTACGGTCGGCGGAGCGGAACGCCAGCGAGTACGCGAAGGAGCGGCGTCCCTTGCCGATCTCCTTGGACGTGAAGATGTCGAAGAGCGTCACGGCGATCAGCTCCGCGGGACCCGCCTTGCGAATGCACTTCTCGACCGCCTCGTGCGTCACGCCCTCGCCGGCCACGAACGCGATGTCGCGCTTGACCATCGGGAACGCCGGCACGGGGGACACCTTGCCCGCCGCGTCAAAGCGGCGCATGAACGGCTCGACGTCAAGTTCGGCGAGCGCCATCTGCGTCGTCAGACGGAACGGGTGGCGAAGCTTCGCGGAGAGCACGCCCAGCACGCCCGCGGGACGCCCGAAGGCGCGGATTTCAAGGGCCACGGCGAAGGCAGGATGCTCGGTGGGACGGAACTCGAGGCGAGCGACGTGCATGCAGGTGGCGAGGCGCTCCACGGCGCCCTTCATCCACAGCAGGGCCTCCTCGGCCGTCACCGCGCGGCGACAGTCAAGCGCGCCACGGCCCACGGGACCCGTAAAGCCAATGGCGAGACGGTCGGCCTCGAACGGCTTACCGTCCTGCGAACGACCAAAGACGCGGCCCAGTTCGAAGAGCTCGGCCGTCTCGACCTGATGCGTCGCGTTGCGCCCCAGCGCCCCCATCAACTGCGGCAGCAGCGAGTCGCGCAGCACGCCATACTCGCCGCTCACAGGATCGGGAAGCGCGAGGCGCTTCGCGCGCGTCTCCTCGCGGGAGTCGAACTGGTCGAGCTCGCCGGCAGAGAGGAAGGAATAGTGCATGCCCTCGGTGAAGCCCAGGGAAAGACACGTCGCACGGAGCTTCTCTTTGGCGCGGAACGTCGCATCGGAAAGCGGCGAGACGCTTGGCGCGGAGGGCATCGTGTCCGGAATGTTGTCGAGCCCGTAGATTCGGGCGATCTCCTCGACGAGGTCGGCCTCGAGCTGGAGATCCCAACGCCAACTGGGGATGCCAAAGGCGACCACGGGCTTGGCGGCGTACGGACCCGCCTCGCGCGGCGTGAGCCCGAGCCGACTCAGGATGGCCACCATCGCATCGTTGCCCACGGGGATGCCGATGAGTTTACGGGCACGCTCGAAGTCAAGGGTGACG
Organism: bacterium; assembly: GCA_030537465.1. GTDB lineage: Bacteria > Verrucomicrobiota > Kiritimatiellia > RFP12 > UBA1067 > RUG572. The sequence goes on along the minus strand of JAUNMP010000225.1, from coordinate 3,911 downwards.
TCGGAATTGAGGGGCTGCGTGCGGTAATCGGCGTCGACGACGCCCTTCGCGACGACGGCCTCGCCGTATTTCTGCAGCAGGTGGCAGGCGCGGCGGCTCGCCCAGTCGGCGAGGTCCTTGTCAACGCCGCGGATATAACGGTAACTGGCTTCGGTCGCGAGCCCGAGCTTCGTCGCGGTGTGCTTGGTGGTCTCGGGCTTGAAGAGCGCGCTCTCGATGAGCACGCGGGTCGTGCCCGCGGCGATTTCGCTGCCCTCGCCGCCCATGATGCCGGCGACGGCGCTGGGCTTCTCGGCGTCTGCGATCACGAGCATCGACTCGTCGAGCTTGCGCTCCACGCCGTCGAGCGTCTTGATCGTCTCGCCGGGGGCCGCGTCGCGTACGACGATCTTGCCGCCCGCGAGCGTCTTGTAGTCGAACGCGTGCATGGGCTGACCGCACTCGAGCATCACGTAGTTCGTCACGTCCACGAGGAGACCGAGCGAGCGCACGCCGCACGCCTCGAGGCGCTTGGCCATGAAATCAGGAGAGGGGCCGTCCTTGACGCTCGTCACGACGCGGGCCGTGTAGCGCGGGCAGCGGACGGTGTCAGACACTTCGACCTTCACCTCGTCGTTGACGTCCACGTCGCTCTCGGCGAAGTCGATGGCGGGCATCTTCATCGGACGGCCAAGCACCGCGCTGAACTCGCGGGCGAGACCAATCACGCTCAGGGCGTCGGGACGGTTCCAGGTGACCTCGATCTCGAAGACCGTCTCGGGCTTCTCGCAGCCCAGCACGTCACGCGCGAAGGCGCCAACCTTGGCGTCCGCCGGAAGTTCGATGATGCCCTCGTGGGTACCGCCCGTGAGGGCGAGTTCCTTGGAGCTGCAGAGCATGCCCAATGACTCCACGCCGCGCAGCTTGCCCTTCTTGATCTTGAAACCGCCGTCGGGAACAACCGCTCCGATCTTCGCGAGCACGCTCTTCAGGCCCGCACGGCAGTTCGGCGCGCCGCATACGACCTGCACGGTCTCCGTGCCGTCCGTGACGGTCGTCTTGTGCAGATGCGTGCCCTCGATCACCTCGCATGTGAGCACTTCGCCCACGACGAAGAAGTCACTGAGGGGCTCCGGACCACTCGTCTCGATCGCCTCGACCTGAAGGCCGCTGCGCGTGAGGCGTTCGGCCAGCTCCTCGGGAGCGATGTCCGACACGTCGACGAGTTCGTTCAACCAGCTAATTGGCAGTCTCATGGAATCAGAAAAACAGTTTAAAAGTTCAAAGTTTCAGGTTCAAGGTTCCGGGTTCCGAGTTCCAAGTTCAAGGTTCCGGGTT
>JAUNMP010000225.1:0-2584 GCA_030537465.1 bacterium | reverse complement strand
CTTCGGCAGCGGGGGCTTCTGCAGGCGTTGCTTCGGCAGCGGGAGGTTCGACAGCGGCGGGAGCCTCGGCGACTGGCGCCTCGGGCGCGGGCTCAACGGCAGGGGCCTCCTCGGCCTTGGGAGCGGCCTTGCGGGGCTGCGGACGCCACCGCGGGTGCTCGGCCGGCGGAACGAGTCCGCCATTCGCGTAGCACACGAGATGCCCCTTCTCGAGGAGCCACATGATGTGCGCCTTGGCGTTCTGGGCCTTCTCGGCGTCTCCGGCGGAGAGCGCGGCGACCACGGCGCCGGGCGTCTGGTCGGGGTTCGCCTCGACATACTTGACGAGCGCGGCGAGTTCGGGGATCGCGTGGGCGACGTCGAGCGCCGCGGGCTTCACGGACGTGACGAACTCGGGGCCGCGCGGATCGTTCGCGCGGAAGAACTGGAGCTTGCGGTGGTGGAAGGCGCCGCGCAGCGCGTAGAACAGCGAGGCGGGGAAGCGCTTCTCCTTCGCGAGCGCATCACGGCAGGCGAAGACGAGCGCGCGGTTGGACGACTTGAGCGCCATGTCCGCCGCCATGTCCACCGTCTTCGGCGACGTCATGAGCGACGGCGCGATCATGCGGCGGAACTCGAGCTCCGCGACCTCGCGCTCGATCGCGGGCGCGACCGGCGCCTCGGCGGGCGTCTCGCCCTCGGCGACGGGAGCGGGCTCCTGGGGCTGCGCCTCCTTGCGGCGGAAGATCGTCTTCTTCGTCGCGGTCTGGCGCCAGGCCTCGACCGTGTCGGCGTCGCGCACCATCTCGATGCGGGCGCGGTACGCCTCCTCGCTCATGTTCGGGAAGCGGGTGCGGACCATCTCGCGGACGCGGGCGTCATAGCCGTGCAGATTCGGCGGCCCGAGCAGCTCGCCGCTGAGACCGCACTTCGCCACGCACGTGAACGCGCCCTTCGGCGCCTCGCATTCAACCTCTTCGCTCACGTAGTAGTCGCCCAGGTGGGCCGAAAGGATGTGCGACATCAGCTCCTCCTCGGAGAACGCCACGAAACCGCACGCCTTGCACTGGTGGAAGACGATCGGCTCGGCGGCGTCCTTCTTCGGGGAGACGCGCAGCACGCAGGCCTCGAGATGCTCGAGGAAGAAGTAGGCCAGCTGCTTGAGGGGATACGCCATGTACGGCGCGCCCTGGATGCGGCGGATGAACTCGCCCAGCTGCTTCTGGCCGGGGAGGATGCGCACGTCGACGTCAAGCGGCTTGATGAACTCGCGCGGCGGACGGTCTTCTCGACGGCCGCCCATCGACGGCTTGCCGAAGGAGGGACGCGGACCACGGTCGTCACGGCGCAGGCCGCGGTCGTCGCGGCGACCGGGAGAGGACTTGTCGAAGGAGGGGCGCGGACCGCGATCGTCGCGCCGGGGGCCGCGGTCGTCACGACGCGGACCGCCCTGCCCGAACCGCGGACGATCCCCGCGGTCGCGGCGCTCCTCGCGCTCCTCGAAACGGGCGAACTTCGCCTTGTCGTCCGGCTTGCCTTTGGCCCAGGCCGGGGTGAAATCGAACGAGCCGAGCGCGCTCAGATCAAGCGCGCCGGCGTCCTTCTCGGTGTTTTCTTCAGCCATGCTATCTGCCTCTCGGGAATCCCGTCAAAGATACAAGTGCAAATTATCTCCTATCGGGACTTGAAAGTCAATGCCAAAAGGAATGGGGATGGACCTGCCGCGGCAGTCCCCTGCGAATGATCGGCGGTCGGACGATCGACGCCGCGCGAACGAGATTCAGCGGGGGCGTTGGAGCACATTGATCTTGCACAAGTGCACGTCGGCCAGCGCTCCAGTTCCAAACGACGGCATCTTGAAGGACTTCACAAGTTGAAGCGCATACTCCTCGGCGTGTTCGCGGTAATGCTGGACGTTGTAGGCGTGCTGCGAGTCCACGAGCGCATAGAGCTTGGCGGCGGGGTCCCGTGACAGGATCGACTTGATGACTGGTATGGGATCGCTGTTTGAGGCAAACGTCGTCGCCGTTCGTATCGGCAAGGACAGGAGCATCTGGTTGGACCTCTCTCCGATGACAATTGCGTCCGGTGGCAGCAGCGCGGCAAGTTCCCCGGCTACCGCCGCATGGTGGTGCGTCGCGGGCCGCACCAGTTCAACCGCCGCCCGACGCCAGTTTGGCGTCGCCACGTAGCAGACGGCGATCGAAACGACAAAGAACACGCACATGTGCCGATTTCGCAGAAGCCCTCCCCTGATCCCGTATACGAGCACCAGCAAGATGGCCGATGCGACAAGCACGACCGACATCGGCGCGAAATACACCGCCACCTGCTGGCGGATATGCGGAGCCAACTGGACGGCGGGCAGCGCGGCAAAAACAACGGAAGCGGCGAAGAAGGACGACACGAGCCACGCAAGGGCGTTTCGCCGCGCATGCCCTGGGCCGCGCAGAATCAGAAGCGCCACGAGGACGCAGAGCATGAAGACCGCCATGATCGACGACGTGGCGCCCCAGACGTTCTTCGCCGGGAAATTGTATATCCGCGAATAGTATTGAGGTAATTGCAAAACCCCTCGGACACCCTGTCGCCGGCCCTGCCACCC
>JAUNMP010000224.1 GCA_030537465.1 bacterium | reverse complement strand
CCATTCGACATAACTCTCAAAATCTCCGCGTCTCCGCGCCTCCGCGAGAGATATTGGCTCGGCGCGAGGAGTCCGCGTTGTGGCAACTGCTTTTTCCAGGTTTAAGCCTAAAATCGATCGTACCAACTTTCCCCAAGGCATTTCCAAAACTTCAACGCCATACCGGCAGATGGGCGCCCCAGGATAAAACCAACTACCGATATGCCTCACATCCACAACGCGACACTGTCATTATTGCATTTCCATACACAGAAGACAAGCGGAATTTGAAGTACCGCAACTGGACCACGGGCGATTTACACCATCGGCTCCCAACATCCAACGTCCGTCACTACGGACGCAGGGCGAAAACCAGGGAGGTCGGCGGGGCGAGACGCCCCGCATACGCATTCGGGGCGTCTCGCCCCAAACTGTGGAACTCAAAACTCGGAATCGCGCCGCACACGGCGGAAGGCTTCGGCTCGGCGGACGTCCGACGGATTCAGTCGTTGATCTCGTTGGCCTTCAGGCGGCGGAAGTAGTCCTTCGTCTCATAGGCGACAACGCCCGAGAGCGCGATGAGCGCGATCATGTTCGGCACGGCCATGAGACCGTTCACGATGTCTGCGATGCCCCACACGGCCGAAATCGTCATGTACGGACCGATGAACACGGCGGCAATGTAGAGCCAGCGATACACGAGAACGGGCCCCATGCGGCCATTTGTCAGATATTCAAGACAGCGTTCCGAATAGTAGTCCCATCCCAGGATCGTGGTGAATCCGAAAAGGACAAGCGACACCATCACGAGCGCATCCGTCATCACCGTCGGCAGGAATGGCAGGCCAACCGCAAAGGCCTTCATCGTCGCCGCAGCCCCCGTCGCCGCGTTCGGATCGACGGCCGCCGTCGGCTGGTTCGTCATCGTGAGGGCCAACCCCGTCATCGAGCAGACGACGATCGTGTCCAGGAACGTTCCCGTCATCGACACCAGTCCCTGGCGGACGCATTCCTGCGTCTGCGCGGCCGCGGCCGCGATCGGCGCGGAGCCAAGACCGGCCTCGTTCGAGAAGATGCCGCGGGCGATGCCCTTCTGCATCGCCACGACGATCGCCCCCAGCGCGCCGCCGGCCGCCGCCTGCCAGCCAAAGGCGCTCTTGACGATCGTCGCAACCGCGGACGGAATATGGGCCACGTTGTAGGCCACCAGCACAAAGGCGAAGCAGACATAGAGCACGACCATCAGCGGAATAACCTTCTCGCTGACCTTCGCGATGCGCTTGAGTCCGCCGATGACGACCAGTCCCACGAGCACGGCGAGCACCACGGACGAGCCCACCGTCACCCAGGAATAGTCATTTCCAAGAATCGTCACCTTGTGGACCATGTCCGGATCGAAGAACTGCCGGATGGCGCCGCAGATCGAGTTCACCTGCGTGAAGGTGCCGATTCCGAAGAGCCCCACCAGCACGCCGAAGAAGGCGAACAGGCACGCGAGCCACTTCCACTTCGGCCCCATGCCCTTCTCGATGTAGTAGAACGGTCCGCCAAGCACATGGCCGGTCGCCTCGTCGTGGTCGCGGTACTTGACGGCAAGGAGCCCTTCCGCGTATTTCGTCGCCATGCCGAAGAGCGCCGCCAGCCACATCCAGAAGATGGCTCCGGGCCCGCCCGCCACATAGGCCGTCGCCACGCCGACGATGTTCCCCGTGCCGATGGTGGCGGAGAGCGCCGTGCAGAGGGCACCGAACGACGAAACCTCGCCCTTGGCGCCATCCTCGACCTTCTCGTTCCTGAGCATGTACCGAAGCGCAAGGGGCAGCTTGCGGAACTGGAGTCCGCCGAGACGCACCGTCAGCAGGACCCCTCCGAACAGAATCAGGACGATGAGCAGAGGAACGGGAATTCCTCCGATTTCGAAAGACGTTCCCCAGACCTTGTCGTCAACCAGGTTGACGACGTCCGTGAACTTGTCCAACCACGCCCCCTCGACAACCGCAAACAACGGCAATGCACTGCTCATCTCTTTAACTTATCGCTTTCCGTCCTTTTGCCTGAGAGATCATCCGCGACCCTTTCTCGGACTTACCCCTTCGTCCCCCTGGGACAATCCCCGGGCTTCTCCGGACCCCGCCTCGGCGGTTTCCCGTGATTCTACCAAAAGAGCGGACAGCCTTCAAGCATTGACCCGCGACATCAGGACAGGTCTCACAGGTCGCGCAGACCGCGATAGGCGGGGCCGCCACCGCCCAGATAGCCGCCCGACTCGCCCGTCGGTCTGGAAGAGACCCAGAAGGAGAAAAGCGTCGTGACATGCAGTTTGAAACGGAACCGGACAGGCCGGCCGGCGAACTTCGCGAGATCGCCGCCCGCCCAGGTCAGCTCGCGCTTGGTCGTATCCGTCCGCACGAGTCCCCGACAGTCGGCGGCCCGATACCCTTCGAAGGCCGCGCCCGTCTCATCCGTCACCTCGACGGCCAGGTCCCCGAAACGCGCGTCCGCATTCACGAAGAAATGCGAGCCCTTGAACCTCACCGGGCGCGTCAGCACCTCGCCGCGACCGTCCGCGACGAACCCGGCAAAGCCGTCCCGGCGCAGCGTCGCCGCGCCAATCGACCCGTTCCAGTGCATGCCATTGCCGAGCGTGCAGACGGGCGGGTTCGTCTCGCAGGCATCGCCGCGCATCGCCGCATAGTAGAACCACAGCCGCTCGTCCTTGAGGACGAATCCACTCGAGACCGGCGCCAGATAGCCCGTATCCCATTCGCCCGATCCCCAGCCCGAGTCGCCGATCGCCGGCGTGCGGTCGGGACGGTCGAAGTGGAAGCCGTCGCGGGAATAGGCGAAATGGATCTCCGTCGTCTTCGGCAGGCCCTTCGACGCAGACTGCTCGTTGTCGCGTCCGCACATGATCTTGCAGAGCCCCAGCGTGACGGACTCATAGGGCGTCGCGTCGAAATTGTAGAGGGAGGCGGTATAGGTGCGCCCGTCGATCTGCCGCGTCAGATCCCGGTTGTCGCAGGCCATCCAGTTGAAGACGTCCACCGTGTTCGTCATGTTGCCCGCGATGTAGAACGGATTCGCCCCGTTCGCCGCCCGGCGGCCATCCACCGGGAACGTCCAGTCGCAGCCCTTCACGAAGTCGGAATGCTCGTGGTAGTTGCGCGACCGGCCGCGCCAGACCGTCCGCAGACTCCAGACCCACTTGTCGCGGAACGGATTGTAGAACATCGTCGACGCGTCGCCCGTGAGACCGCAGCGCGCGACGGAGCGCCAGCTGATGCCGTCGGACGACTCGAAGGCGAAGCCCCGTCCCGGATTGCCGCCATAGGACAGATAGAGTTTCCAGTCCGCATAGGGATTCGCCGCGGCGAAATTGGGCCAGACCACCCAGGTGTCGGCGGCTGGCGGATCGTTGACGAGAACGTTCGTGCCGTTGAGGCCGACCGGCGGACGCGTCCAGGAAATTCCGTCGTCGCTCTCGGCATAGGTGACGCGGTAGGACCAGCCCGAGATGTACCAGAGCCGGAACTTCCGCCGGGTGGGATCCCACCAGAGCCCGCCGCCTGACGTATAGCAGCAGGGCGACGTCTTGTAGTTCGGCGTCCAGTGGTCCCGAAGGGTCGAACCGGGCGGATAGGGCTTGTGTCCGAGCTCGGTCGCCAAGGCGAGTTCCTCCTTCGTCTCGGGCCAGAGCAGCGGATTGCCGACGTACTTGACGGGCTTGAAGAACCGCCGCCGCACGGCATTCGTCTCCGCCACCAGGAAGTCGTCGACGAACAGCTGCCGTCCGAGATCGATCGGGATCACCCGCGGAATGTTCTTCTCCTCCAGATACGGCACGGGCATCGGATTCGGATCCGCCGTGTCGATCTTCGGCGGCCACGATTCGGGAAGTTCGATGCCGTTGTAGAGCGTTTCCGCGTACCCTGCAGAGGGAAGGGATGCCAGAACCGCGACGGCTAAAACACGGAGGAACGTCATTGAGGGCGAAGCCTTCTGCATGGAGTCTCCTACTTGACGATGATGAACAGACCGGGCGGCGGCAACAGACCCATGTCGCCATCCAGAACGGGGAGATTGGCGCACAGCGCCCGGTCGAAGGGACCACCATCCGGACCAATCGGCCGCGCCGATGGACCGCCCTCTTTCAGATTGCGGAGCGTATCGCCCCCGGCATCGTCCATCGGCCAGTAGCCCAGAAGTTTGCGTTCAGAACCTGTCGGTCGCGCCGTCATCGACGTCCGGATCTGCTCGACCGTAAAGGCCATCTTCCACAGACCGATTTCGCAGAGGTAGCCCGTGAAGCCGCCCTGCGAACCACCGGCGTTGAATCCGCCGAACTGATAGGTGGGCGATCCGAGGAACGGCAGGGTGAAGCCCCCTCCTTCGCCCACGAGCTCGCCGTCCAGATAGAGCCGCGCGAATTCACCATCCCGAACGAAGCCAATGTGCACCCACTTGCCAAGTGGAAGTCGATTCTGGAGGTCGACGGCGAGCTGCTCGTTCGTGGCTCCAGCGCTGCCGCCGCCATACCAGGCCGTGATCGTTCCATTCTGTTCGCGGAGATGGAAACGTCCATTGCCGGCCCAGGCCTTCGAGAAGATGCAGTTCTCTTGCCACCCGGTCGACCCGCGATTGCGGAAGAGGTACCAGCCCGTGAACGTGAACTGCGACGAAACCTCCGTCACACCCGAATCGACGCTGTTCGTCTGAATGTTCCCGAGCTTCTCCAGGCGGAGGACCAAACGGTTCGTCGGTGCGTTGTTCATGAGTGGCAGGTCGACAACCAACCGCCAGACGCCGCCCATGACCGATGACCGGATGTAGTTCTCCGGCTCGGACGACTTGGCGTGGTCCCGCACGTCGATGCTCACGCAGTTGCGCGCGCAACGTCCGTTCGCCGCCTCGTCCGGCGTACCGTCGTCCAGTGGCAGATAACCGATCAGATCCGGCTCCCGCCACGGTATCGGGAGACGCGTCAACCAGTTCGCGGCGATCTCTTCGCTCGTTCGCGCACGACTCCAGACGCGTGACTCGGCGAAGCGCGCATTGCACAAGCCGTTCGGGTTAATCGGATTTCCCCACAATCTCTGGTTGCCGATGACCACGCCATCGCAGGTCGAATCGCCGCCGTAGATGGCGCGTCCCGCGCATCCCGTCATCACGCTGTCGAGTTCGCCATTCATGTAGAACCGCCATTCGTCCCCGGCCAGGACGAAAGCCAGATGGTTCCACTGCCGATAGCGGACCGGCCGCTTCGAGATGAATACAACCCACCCCGTCCCCGGCACGTACATGCCGAACTTCTGGTGCAGGAGACCATCGTCATCCAGCTTGTCGAGAGTCCAGTACGAGCGATAGTCGCCACCGGAGAACTGGCAGAGCAGGTTGTTCGCGCCACTCGGCGACATGGGATACACCCAGGTCTCGAACGTGCAGTTCGTACAGGCGTCTCCCTTGATCTTCGTCCCCGTATCGACCCAGTAGAGGTTGCCAGACGTCCCCTGTTTCGCCAACTCAAGGACTGTCTTCTCCCCTATTTCGGGATCCGGCTCCACCGTCGTGTCCGTCGTGCCGGCATTCAGGAACTGCGCGGGGGACAAGGGCGCATCCGATAGCCGCCAGTAGGAGAACGCGCCCACGAGACGAGGTCCCGGCGTGGAAGTGCGTCCGCCGAGGTCAAAACGTGGATTGACGTTCGTGAACTGCTCCGGCTTCAGCTTCGTGTAGCTGTAGGTGTCGATGAGGCGACCGTCGAAGTAGATCCGATAGGTGCTCTTGTTGGCCTCGAGTCCATCGTAGTTGAAGACGACCGCGTAGTGATGCCATGAGCCGAGGATATCCATGTCCGTCACCACGGAGCTCCCGTCGATGAACGTGTAGCTCGGCCGGTCGCCGGAGGAGGGATTCAGGACATTGGATGCGAAGAAATTCAGGAAATACCCCTTCCCGTCGTTGTTGTTGCGCAGACTGAGCGTCCAGCCACCGTGCTGGCTCGAGCCATTGCCTGCCTGCACGATGATCCGCCACTTCGATACGGCGGTGTTAAATGAATCGACGCGTGTCCACCCCTCGACCGTGAAGTCGTTGGTCGGCATCATATAGCCCGCGAGCGTGGAATTGGCCGCGAAGAAAAGCCCCGCGTTGATCGTGCCGTCCTCCGTCGACTTCGCCGAGCCGCGCACGGCCACGGGACGCCCGTAGACGGTGCTGGAATCGGGATTCGGCGGCAGGTTCCAGCCGTCCGGCGTCGAGGGATCGAGCGAAACCGCCGAGAGCGTCAGATCGAAGCGGGAATCGCCGGCAAACAAGCCCGTGACAGACGGAGACGCCTTGTTGTCGCACAGCGGCCACAGCGCGATCGTCTTCGCCGAGACCGAAAGCGTACCCATCGTCAGAAACAGCGAAACAAGAAACGTGAAACCAACACGCCCCGTCAAATTCCAATTTCCCCGTAACATATGCAAACCACCTTTTCGTTGACTTTGGGACAACTGCCTGACGGCGTCAGCGGATGAGAAGCATCGTGCCCGTGTTCGGCATCCAGCACTCGTAGCAGCCCATGTCGACCGTGCCGTTCAGGCGCGAGTTGCCCGCCAGATCAACGGCCTCCGCCATCCACGGAAGCGTCAGACCCGTGTCAAACGCCGCCGACCCGCGACACGGTGTGTAGTACGGAAGGTCGCCGTACTTGGCCTCGCCTGCCGTAAACTTCATCCGCCGCTGAATCAGATTGCCCTGAATCGTGGGGTTGTAGACGAAACTCGCCGTCTCATAGACGCAGTTGCTGAACACGTTCACCGCCGGCGTCGCCACGCCCGTGCCCGTCACATAGAAGTTGACGTCGTTGCGCTGGTTGTTCCGCGTGTTGTCCATGAACACGCAGTTGACGATCATGTTCCGGGACGGAAGCGATTTACCCGTATTGACAGGGTCGGTACCGCCGCGGAAGGAGTAGAAGAGAAAACCGTCGGCGATATCCTTAGTGCCCAAGTTCATCGCCCGAGACACCTCGTTGCCGACGAACGTGCAGTTGGCGATCTCAACTTCGCTTCCCGTTTCGTTCTTGATGTAGATGTGGACGTTGTTCGTCTGGAACAGGCAATTGCGCAGCCCCCCGGCGCCGGTGGTGGCGCTGAACACGATCATGCCGCCGCTGTAGTTGTCGTAGTCGAAACGGCACCGCTCGAACGTGCAGCGGTCGTAGTTCCGCGCGAACATGTCGCCATAGCCGCGGAACGTACAGCCGACCACGTTCGTGGCGTAGTGGATCTGCGACCCGACGTTGACGAACTTGTTCGTATTGTTGTCGAACACGCAGTTCTCGACCGACCCGGCCCATGTCATGTTCGGCGCGTAGACACCTGCATACAGTCCCTGGGCCTCGTTGTCCTTGAACGTACAGTCCGTGACGAGCCGATAGCCCTTGTCCGAATGGAAAGACGCGCCATCACTGCCGGAGGCATTGGCAATGAACGTGCAGTTCGTCATCGTCCCGATTCCATTCGAGGTAATTGCAAAACCCCTCTGACACCGTGCCGATGACCATGCCGCCCG
>JAUNMP010000223.1 GCA_030537465.1 bacterium | reverse complement strand
AGCGCGCTGGGCGTGAAGGGCGTCCTGAACACCGACTACATCATGGTCGCGACGACGCGTCCGGAGACGCTGCCGGGCGATACGGCCGTGGCGGTGAACCCGTCCGACGAGCGCTTCACGGCCATCGTCGGAAAGAATGTGATTCTGCCGCTCACGGGCCGTGAGATCCCCGTCATCTCCGACATGTACGTAGAGAAGGAGTTCGGCACGGGCATCGTGAAGATCACGCCCGCGCACGATCCGAACGACTTCCTCGTGGGCAAGCGCCACAACCTCGAGCAGATCAACATCATGACCGACGACGGTCACATGAACGAGCTCGCCGGCGCGAAGTACTGCGGCATGGACCGCTTCGAGTGCCGCAAGGCGCTCGTCGCCGACCTCGAGGCCGAGGGCTATCTCGACCACATCGAGGACTACGACAACCAGGTTGGTCACTGCTACCGCTGCCACGAGGTCGTCGAGAGCCGTCTCTCGAAGCAGTGGTTCGTGCGGATGAAGCCGCTCGCCGAGCCCGCCATCGCGGCGGTGAAGTCCGGTGAGGTGCGCTTCGTGCCGGACCGCTGGAGCAAGATCTATTTCAACTGGATGGAGAACATCCAGGACTGGTGCATTTCCCGTCAGCTCTGGTGGGGACACCGAATCCCCGCTTACTACGTGCGCGGGGATTCGAGCGAAGAAGGAAAAGCGAAGAATGAAGAACGACCGTTCGTTGTTGCGGAGACGCCTGAAAAGGCGCTCGAACGTGCGAAGGCGATGACGGGCAATGACAAGTTGACGATGGCCGATCTTGAGCAGGACGAGGACGTGCTCGACACGTGGTTCAGCTCCTGGCTGTGGCCGTTCTCCACGCTTGGCTGGCCGGAGAAGACGGCGGATCTCGACTACTACTATCCGACGACCGACCTCGTGACGGCACAGGACATCATCTTCTTCTGGGTCGCGCGCATGATGATGGCGGGCATCCACTTCATGAAGAAGCCGCCGTTCGCGAACATCGTCATCCACGGCATCGTGCGCGACGCGCAGGGCCGCAAGATGTCCAAGTCGCTCGGCAACTCCCTCGACCCGCTCAAGATCATCGACGAGTACTCGGCGGACGCGCTGCGCTTCTCGCTCGCGCTCATCACCTCGCTTGACTGCGATTCGAAGGTCGACATGAAGAAGTTCGAGGTGGGCCGCAACTTCTCGACGAAGATCTGGAACGCCGCCCGCTTCATGCAGATGCAGGCCGAGGCGAATGGCTTCGACCTCGCGGCGGCCGCGCCGATCGACGGCGCCGCTCTGTCGAGCGACGACCGCCACATGCTCGTCGCCTGCGAAAAGGCGTGCGAGAAGGTGAACGACCTCCTGGGCAAGTACCGCATCCAGGATGCGGCGCTCGCGGTCTACGACTTCTTCTGGACGCAGATCTGCGACTGGTACGTGGAATACGCGAAGGATGCGCCGAACAAGGCCGCGGCGTTCGCGATTCTGCGCGACGTCTTCTGGAAGGCGCTCCGCCTGCTGCATCCCTACATGCCGTTCGTCACCGAGGAAGTCGCGCACCAGCTGGGCTTCCTGAAGGAGGGCGAGACGATTCTGCGCGCCGAGTTCCCGAAGGGCTACACGGCCGAGGAGAAGGCGGCCTGGGGCCTGACGGACGAGGTCTACGACTTCGTCGAGGCGAAGCGCGAGATGATCACCTCGCTGCGCGCGCTCCGCGCCGAGTACAAGGTGAGCCCCGCGGCCTTCGTGAAGACGACGATCCAGTGCCACGCGGCCGAGGTCGCCGAGAAGATGAAGGCCGAGGTCGAGACGCTCAAGAAGGCGTTCCGCGCCGAATCGGTGGACATCGTCTCCGGCGAGGCCGAACTCGCGATGCCGGGCATCCTGGGCAAGCTGGGCACGGTCTACCTCTCGCTCGAAGGCCTTGTGGACAAGGCCGCCGAGGCGAAGCGCGTGGCGACCGAGCTCCAGAAGACGCAGGGCTTCATCAAGTCCATCGACGCCAAGCTCTCCAACGAGAACTTCGTGGCGCATGCGCCCGCGGCGATCATCGAAGGCCAGAAGGCCAAGCGCGCCGAGCTCGAGGCGAAGATCGTCCAGCTTGAGAAGCTCGCGAAACTGTTTGCGTAAAAAAAGTTGAAATACCCCCTTGCATTCGTCAAGGGGGTGTGATAAACTATTGCCGTTTTCAACCCCACGGGCTCATCGTTCATCGGTTAGGACCTCGGACTGTCGATCCGAAGAGGGGAGTTCGATTCTCCCTGAGCCCGCCACTTAAAACCGCCGTCAAGGCGGTTTTTTTGGTATACTCACCCCTGCATATGAACGATTTTCTTGATGTGACCTTGTTGGCCGTGCTGCAGGGTGTGGCAGAGTTCCTCCCGATTTCCTCTTCTGGCCATCTGGTCATTCTCCAGCATCTGCTGGATGTTCCGGAGACGATTCGCATGCGCTTGGAGATTTTCCTGCATGCCGGGACGCTGGCGTCGATCTTCATCTTCTACGCGCGCGAGATCTGGACGCTTGTTCAGGGGATGCTCCGCCGCACCTCCGATTCCTGGCATTTCGCGGCGAAGATTCTCGCTTCGGCGATACCGGCGATCTTCGTCTATGCCTTTTTCAAGGATCCCATTGAGGCGATGGTTGGGAATGTTCGCATGGTGGGTGCGTTGCTGATGTTCACGGGTGCGGTTCTCGTGGGGACGCGGTATTTGCCGAAGGGAGGAAAGGACGTGAGCTACCTCCGCGCGATTCTGATGGGCGTTGCCCAGTCGATTGCATTGCTGCCGGGAGTCTCCCGGAGCGGTATGACCCTGGCCGCGGCCCGTGGCGGAAAAGTCTCGCCTGAACGAGCCGCCGAGTTTTCCTTCCTTATGAGTGCGCCGCTCATCATGGGAGGCGTCCTGCTGGAATTGATCGAGTTGGTGAGGGGAGGCGAACAGACGGCCGCCGACATTCATTGGTCCGTACTCCTCTGGGGGACGTTGTTGGCTGGTGTTGTCGGCTATTTCTCCCTCGCGTTGTTGGTCAAGGCGTTGAAGGGGCGCTGGTTCTGGCTGTTCGGCCCCTACTGCATTCTCGCGGGTCTTCTGGTGATCTGCTGCTGCGGCTGACGGCAAATCTGCCGTTGCGTGTGGCGATTTAAACTGATATACTAAAAATGTTTTTCCCCCCTGGTGGTGGGATTCAGAGAAGAAAGGAAGAGACATTATGGCATGGGGCCCTTGGCAGATTCTGGTTGTGGCGATCCTCATTCTTGTGCTTTTTGGTGGTGCGAAGAAGATCCCAGAGCTCGCGCGTTCGCTGGGCAAGGCGAAGGGCGAGTTCAAGAAGGGCACGGAGGAAGGTGAGCGTATCGCCCGTTCGAAGGACGATGACGATGATGACGACGAGGAGGAGAAGCCCTCCAAGAAGAAGCGTGCGTCGAAGAACGAGGACGACGAAGGCTAAGTGAACGACGTTCTCAGAGAGCGGCTCAAGACCGTTCCCAATCGCCCCGGCTGTTACCTGATGAGGGATCGCCGGGGCGTCATCATCTACGTCGGCAAGGCGAAGAACCTGCGTCGGCGTGTGCTTTCCTATTTTCGCCCTGGCGCCAAGCATGCGCCGAAGGTCCGTTCGATGGTGAACACGGTGGCGGACCTTGAATTCATGACGGTGCGCAATGAGGCGGAGGCGCTGCTCACCGAGGCGAACCTCATCAAGCGGTACAAACCGCAGTTCAATATCCTCATGCGGGACGACAAGCGCTATCTCGCGTTGCGCGCGGACCCCGAGGAGCCTTTCCCCGCCTTCCGCACCTGCCGGATTGTCCGCGACGATGGTGCGCTGTATTTCGGCCCGTTCCCTTCCGCGCCGGTTGTGCGCGCGGCGAAGGACTTCGTCGAGAAGCGCTGGGGATTGCGCGGATGCAAAGTGCTGGCACCGGACGAAGAGGCGCATCGCCACTGCCATGCGGATGTGGTTCGCCACTGCACGGCCCCCTGTGAGGGGCGCATCTCCGTGGCAGACTACCATGCGCGCTTCGACGAGGCGTGCTCGTTTCTGCGGGGGGAGCGTCCGCAGGTGATCGCGGAGCTTGTCGAGGAGATGAAGGCCGCCGCCCGCGCGGAGGACTTCACGAAGGCCGCGCGCCTGCGCGACACGGTCGACGCGCTCAAGGAGATGACGAAGAACCATTTCGTGCGGAAGAGTCCCGAGATGCGGCGCGAGGACGCGAAGCGGGGCATCGCCGAACTGGCCGCCGCGCTCGGTCTGGCCGAGCCGCCGCACATCATTGAATGCGTGGACATCTCGAACCTCTTCGGCACGCACAACGTGGCGTCGCTGGTGGTTGCCGTGGACGGGTTGCCGGACGGAC
Source organism: bacterium (assembly GCA_030537465.1). Taxonomy (GTDB): domain Bacteria; phylum Verrucomicrobiota; class Kiritimatiellia; order RFP12; family UBA1067; genus RUG572. The sequence continues at coordinate 3,296 of JAUNMP010000223.1, read as the reverse complement.
GCCACTACCGTCATTTCAAGATCGAGTCTTTTGAAGGAGCCGACGATCCACGCGCGATGAGCGAGGTCGTGCTGCGGCGGTATGGTCCCGATTCGACGCTCACCGCGAAGTCGCCGAAGGCGGATCTCTATATCTGCGACGGTGGCATCACGCAGTTGCGGGCGGCGCGGGCGCGGTTCGCGGAGATCGGCCTCGCCGACATGCCGACGGTCGGTCTCGCGAAGCAGCAGGAGATCGTCGTGACGGACGATGAACGCGGGGATGTGTTCCTGCCGCGCGACTCGGAGGCGCTGATGGTGATCACGCGCCTGCGCGACGAGGCACACCGTTTCGCCATCACCTATCACCGGAGCCTCCGCGAACGGACGATCCGCGAGTCGGTGCTGGACGAGATTCCCGGCATTGGCCCGGCGAAGAAGATGGCGCTGCTGAAGAGATTTCATTCGGTCTATGGAATCGCGCGTGCGTCCGTGGAGGAGATTGCCGCCGTCGCCGGCGTGGGCGTCGAGATCGCCGGTGCGGTGAGGCGTGCGGCGGAGTCCGCCGCAGGCGAAAGAAGGAAGGGTTGAACCATGGTCAGATCGCTGTCGGTCATGTATCTGCATCGGGCGAATCGGCTGGACGCGAAGCGTCTGCCGGTGATGGAGTACGGGTTGACGGACGCGTTCCGCGACTTCTGCCGCGAGACCTTCGACACGCAGGCGGCTCTGGACTATCCGCCGCTGAAGCTCGTGGTCGCCAATTCCACGGAGGCATTGGCGAAGGCGCTGTTCACCAGCGCGGGCCCGCGCAGCGTGCTCACCGAGCTGGGGCGTGCGTGCTGCCTCTTCGTGATCGACGACGACCTGCTGAGTTCGGATGTTGAAGGTCGTTCGCTGCGCGACTGGCTCAAGCTGTTCTTCCCCGCGATCCCCAAAGTCGTGCTGACACGTCCGGGGCATCCCGACGTCACCCTGCCCGCGCGCCGCTGGACGAAGAAGGATGCGCGGGTCTTCGAAGCGCCGGCCAAGCATCATGAGCGATTGGTCCATCTCTTCAAGAGCTTCTGGATGCCCCGTTTTTCCACGGCGCTGCGCCAGTACGTGAAGGTGAAGGCGGGGACGAACTGGCACACGCCGGGACACAACGGTGGCCGCGCCTTCGCGAATTCTCCGTTCCTGCACGGCTTCCACCAGGCGTTCGGCGGCACGCTCTTCCGCACGGACCTCTCGGTGTCGGTGGAGTCGCTGGGCGACCTGTCGAGCCCGGAGGGGCACACGCCGCTCTCCGAGGCCCAGAAGCTCACGAGCGAGATCTTCGGCACCGCTCAGAGCCGCTATGTGACGAACGGCACCTCCACGTCGAACAAGGCGATGCTGATGACGCTGCTGCGTCCGGGCGAGACGGTGCTCATCGACCGCAACTGCCACAAGAGCGTTCACCACGCCGTCGTCACCTCCGGCGCCGTGCCGCGCTATCTGCCCGCGCGCTGGAACGCCCGCCTCGGCGTGTGGGGCCCCGTCGCCCTCGAGGACATTCGCCGCGCGCTGGAGGCACCGTGTTCTCCGAGTTCCAAGCCGCGTCTTCTCGTCCTCACGACCTGCACCTACGAGGGCGTGCTCTATCCCGTGTGGGAGATCGCCCGCATGTGCGAGCGCGTGGGCGTGTTGTTCTATGCGGACGAGGCGTGGGCGGCCTATCTCAATTTCCATCCCTACTACACGTTCGGACGCGGCAAGGGCGACACGGTGCGCTACAACGCGGTGAACGAGACCTGCGGGGCGCACTTCGCCGTGCAGTCCACGCACAAGACGCTCGCGGCCTTTTCCCAGGCGTCGATGGTGCACGTCTCCACGCGCTTCAAGCAGCTGCTCGAAGAGGACGCTTCGCCGCAGTTCCGCTGGCTGCGCAGGCGCTTTGCGCTGCATGGACGCGGCAGCTACGAGAAGTTTTCCCACGACCTCCATGAGATCCTCCGCTATTGGCACTCGACGTCCCCGCACTATCCCTTCCTCGCGGCGCTTGACGTCGCGGGCGTACAGATGCGTCTCGAGGGCATGAAGCTCATCGACGAGCGCATCCGCTGGACGGCCGCCTTCCGCAAGCGGGTGGCCGATGAATGTGGTCGCCCCGAGAATGAATGTTTCGCCGGCCTTGAGGAGATCGCGGGCGCGGGCATTGACTGGCGGAACGTCGGCTACATGAAGGATCCGCTCAAGATCGTCCTCATGCTGCGGACCCCGCGGGCCTGCGTCGCCTTCCGCAAGGCGCTCCTGAAGGCCCACATCCAGTGGGAGAAGGCCAGCGCGACGACGATCCTCTTCCTCGTCACGGCGGGCACGGTGGAGGAACACTTCGAGTATCTGTTCCGCGTCTGCCGTCAGTACAGGAAACTCATCGGGCGTCCCATCCTGGCCAAGTCGGCCTTCGGAAAGTCCGATGCCGTGCTCGAGGCCGTCGCGGGCCAGGCCGTCGCCCTCCCGCATGATGCGGCGCTCTGCGACGGCGAACTCGTGCCGATCGAGGAGAGCGAGGGGCGCATCGCCTCGCAGTTCCTCGTTCCCTATCCGCCGGGCATTCCGGTGTTCATTCCGGGCCTCCGCATCTCGAAGGCGATGATCCGCCTCATCCGCGACGTCATCGCCTCCGACGGACCCGATGCCGTGCACGGCCTCTTCTGCCGAGGAGGCCACGCGCCGTACCTGGTGGAAGTCCTCAACCGCGACGAGGAGTCGCGCGTCCGCCGACTGGAGAGCGTTCCGTGATCAAACGCGTCCTAGCATTTCTGGCAGCCTGTCTTCTCTCCACGCCGCTCGTCGCCGCGCCGGCGGGCGTGACGGTCAACGGTGTCGACGTCTCCGAGGGGAGCGGCGAGGGATGGACGTATGCGAATACGAGTAAGACTCTGACGTTGTCGGGAGTGGGGCCGTTCACCCTTTCGGGAACGAATACCTCTGGAAGCGTTCTTGTATCTGTCCGGGCCGACATGGTCGTGACGTTATCGAATCTAGTGCTGCGCACGACGATAAGCAACAAGTGTTCGTTCGACGTTGCCTCTGGAAATTCTCTTCAGATTGTGCTTGCCGGTACTAATGAGCTGACGAGTGGCCCCTATTGCGCGGGTCTGCAGGTTGCCGCCGGCGCGTCTGTGTGGATCAACGAGGCGGTTGGCGCTTCTGATGCGTCATTGAAGGTGCAGGGTGGATCGCAGGGCGGTGCGGGTCTCGGCGGAAAGCGGAGGGCGTCGTGCGGAAGCATATTCATTGAGGTAATTGCAAAACCCTCCTCAGTTGAACATTCCGGCGACTCCGTCGCCT
>JAUNMP010000222.1 GCA_030537465.1 bacterium | reverse complement strand
GGTTTTGCAATTACCTCTATTATCAGACGCCGGCTCTCGTCTATGTGATGCGCGCCTGCGCGTCGCACCAGAACGCCTCCTATTCGAATCTCCGGGCTCGGAACTGGTGTCTGGGGTCCCATTCCGGCAGCCGTGCCGTGGCCCAGTACGTGGCCGAGGTCATCGCCTACACGAAACCGCTGACGGATGCGGAGATCCGCACGACGGAACAGTACCTGATGGACAAATGGGTCGATTCCGGCACGTCCTGGCCGACGCCGGAGACGGTGGCCATCGACGCGTCCAGCAGTCTCGGCATGGCTGCGGGAGCGACCGTGGATCTTGGGTCGGCGGATACGACGCTGAAGACCTTTTCGGGTGAAGGCGGCACGCTCGCCACGACCGGACTTCTGACCGTCACGGACGAATTCCGCTTCCCGGTCGTGGAGGGTCGTGTCCAGAAGACGACGATCGACGGCAATCTCGCGATCGGCGCGTCGGCCAGGGCCGTGATCGTGAATGGCGACACGCTTTTGGACGCAGCTCCGAGCCAGCCCGCGCTCCAGGTGACGGGCACCGTCACGGGCGGACGCCTCTCCGAGGTCGAGGGGCTTTCGGGGAACTGGCGCTGGACTCGTTCCGGCAACCTCTGGTCGGTCGTCAAGAGCGGTCTGCTGGTGATCTTCCGTTGAGGTGTGGACCGATGTTTGCGCGTGTATTCGTCGCGACGGTGCTGGGCACGGTCGCGTGGACTGGATTTTGTGATTCGGCCTCCGTGAAGGCCTGGCGCCCGAAAGAGCGCTGGATGGGCGTCAATCTGCCTTATTGCCTCTACCACAAGGAAGTCCGGAAAGACGCCACCTACAACGAGGAGGACTTCCGGTTCGTCCACGAACTGGGGCTGAACTTCGTCCGTCTTCCGCTGGACTACCGGTGCTGGATTAAGGACGGGGACTGGAACCAGATTGACGAGGCCGCGCTGGCGCCCTTGGACGAGGCGCTCGAATGGGGGAAGCGGTATGGCCTCCACGTCCAGTTCTGCTTCCACCGCGCCCCGGGATTCTCCGTCAACCGCTGGCCGGCCGAGACGCGCGACCTCTTCAAGGAGAAGGAGGTCCAGGAGGTCTGCCGAAAGCATTGGGCCTATTTTGCCCGACGCTGGCGGCACGTGCCCAATGAACGGCTCTCCTTCAATCTGTTCAACGAATCGCCGGACGCGCCGAATCTGGCGGAGGTCGAGCGGATGCTGATCGCCGCCATCCACCAGGAGGATCCGGATCGCTTCATCATCGCCGACGGTGCCGCGTGCTGTCGGTCGCCCGTGTCGGGGCTGGAGGACCTGAAGGGGCTGGTCGGCCAGGCGGCGCGTGGCTATTCGCCGATGTCGATCTCGCACTGCGGCGTCGCCTGGATGGGGGATGCGCTCAAGAACGCCAAACCGCGGTGGCCGATGTACGGGTTCTCGAGTCCGCTGTACGGCAGCTCGAAGTCCCAGTGGCGTGCGCCGCTCTGCATCGCCGAGGCGCCCGCCGGAGACTGGTCGGTCGAGTTCGGGAATGTCTCGGGCGACAACCGGTTCACCGTCACCGCGGACGGCGAGGCGGTCGCGGTCTGGAACCTCGCACCGTCGACGAACGATGCCGCCTGGGTGGACGCCGAGTACAGCTCCCGCTGGAAGAAGACGACGGCCCGCCCGGCCCGTCCGTTCACGTTTACGCTGAAGAAGCCCGCGAAGGAACTGGTGTTCGACATCCCCGCAGGAGACTGGACCGAAGTGCGGGGCGTCACCGTCGCCGCTGACGGGCGTTCGGTCACGCTGCCCTCCGACTTCGCCTGGGGAAAGAAGGTTAACGTCGAGCCGTACGTTTTCCGCGGCTGGACGAACGAGATCCCGTTTGCCGCGAAGGGCTGTCCGGTGACTGGTCCCGAGTGGCTGGAACAGCAGGTCTTCGCCGACTGGATCGCCTGCGCCGAGCGCGGAAACTTCGTGATGATCGGCGAATGCGGGGCATCAGGGGGCGCGCCCTACGATCTCTATCTGAGGTGGATGGGCGATCAGCTGAAGGTCTGGCGAAAGCACAATCTCGGGTTTGCGCTGTGGACGCTGCGCGGTTCCTACGGTCTTCTCGACACGAAGCGCAAGGGGGCGATCGAGGTCGATTTCCACGGGCACCGCCTCGACAAGGGGCTGCTGGATCTGATCAAGGCCAACGCCGCCGTGGAGACGCCACGTCTGTCCGTCGAGGCGGATGGGGCGCGCGTGGTGCTGGAGACGGCGCACGGCCGGTGGCGGACCGCGCCGTCCGCCTATCCCGTGAAGGTCGTTTCCGCGTCGCCTTCGGACCTGGCGTTGGAACTGGAGACGAAGGATGGTCCCGTGCGCGCGAATTGGCGCCTTCAGGACGATGGAACGGCGGACCTCGTTCTCTCCGCGCCGTCCGCGCGCCCGATGTCCCAGGCTCTCGACTATCCGCCACCGTGGGAGACGCAGGCGGGCGACCGCGGCATCCATCCCATCGGCGAAGGGTTGGCGTACGACGTGGACGATCCGGGCTTCTACCCCAAGAAGACCGGCTATCCGTTTCGGCGCGCCCATGACGTGACGATGGGCTTCTACGGACTCGAGCGGAACGGCCGCTACCTGATGCAGGGACTGGGCGAGGCGCTGTTCGCCGAGTATTTCATCACGACCAATCGTCCTCGCAGCGCCTTCGTGCGGTGGATCCCCGAGAATCGCACCTGGGGCCGCGACCGTCGGATCCGCTTCTTCCCGTCCCCGACCCTAGGTGCGGCGGCGGGGGCCTATCGTGCCTGGCGCGAGACGTTCGGGCCGATCCGCACCCTGGCCGCGCGGGCGAAGGAGAATCCGCGCCTGGAGCTTCTCGCCGGCGCGGCGGACTTCTGGGTGTGGGACGACAACGCCCAGAATCGGCTCTACAACTGGCCGCTCGTGAAGGAGTCCGCGCCGCGCGACGTGCGGCGTCTCGCCCGCGAAATGAAGGAACGCGGCCTGGATCGCGTCCTCTGGTGCGGATTCGACAACGAGACGCCGGAGGACTGCGCCTTTCTGACGAACCTCGGCTATCTCGTGGGAACCTACGACTGCTTCCGCGACGTCTACCACAAGGGACTTCTTCAATATACGGATCCGAAGAACTTCGCGCGCGGAGCCCGTTTCCTGCCGTTCGCCGAGGACGTGACCTGCATCAAAGAGGATGGGTCGTTCGACACAGCCTGGACGATTCCCGACAAGACGGGGAAGATGCACGACATGTACGGTCTCTGCGACGCCTGTGGTCCGGACCTCGCCAGGAAACTGATTGCGCCGGACGTGGCGCGTATCGGCTATTCGGCCCGTCTCATGGACGTCCAGATCGCTGAAGGACCGCATCCCTGCTGGTCGAAGACGCACCCCGCCACGTTGCGGCAGGCGCTGGAGGCGCAGCGGACCGAGCATCTCTATCTGCAGGACGAACTCAAGCTCGTCGTGGGGACGGAGGTCGGCAGCGAGAACCACATCGGCTGCTTTGCGTATTCGGAAGGGGCTATGAGCCGTCCGATGGTGTCGCGTCCCTTTGGCTGGCGCTACAAGGACTGCGCCTACTTCGGGGACGACGTGCCGAAGGGCGTGAAGACCATCGCGCTCAATCCCCGTACGCGGGTTCCGCTCTGGGAGCTCGTCTACCACGACTGCTCCGTCAGCTACTTCCATTGGATGGATACGACGATGATCTATCCTGAATACGCGTCCTGGCGGGATCTCTTCTGCGTGCTGTACGGGCTGCCGCCGATCTATTCGATGAAGGTGGCCGTCTGGGATCAGTTGAAGGACCAGGTTGCGGCGTCCTATCGGCGCGTCTCGCCTGTTGCCCGGCGGACGACTTTTGCACGGATGACCGAGTTTCGCTATCTGACGGACGACCGGCTTGTCCAGCAGACGAAGTTCTCGAATGGTCTTAGGATTACGGTCAATTTCTCGGATCGCGCCTTCACGCTGCCGGACGGCCGCGTGCTCGGCCCCGAGAGTTCGCTCGTCACTCCGTGATTCTACTTGTCATCCGCATCGTTTCTATGGTATTTTATCCAAAATCGTTTGAATTGTTGGGGATTCCTCATGACGACTTGACGGATTTCTCACGGGACTTTGGAAGAATGTCCCCAAACAGGAGACTCGAAAAATGAAGCAAGTATTGATTTTGGGGGCATCCCTCGCGGCGCTGGGCGCGTGGGCGGATCTGACGGTCACGTCGTCGCTGGACGGCTCGACCCTGAAGTACACCGTCTCGGGGGCGGTCGCCGCCGCGACGGTTCGCCCTGTCTACCTCGCGTGGGGCGAGACGGACGGCGGAACGGACTGGGCAAAGTGGGAAGAGAGCCAGAAGGTCGGTACGCTCGCGGCGAACGCGACGTCGATGACCTTCACGCTCCCGGCGCGCATCAAGGAGTCCTGTCCGATGCGCGTTTTCCTTTTCTCAGGGACGGACGGCGACAATGTCTGGCTCGACGCGATTCGGGCCGACAACGACCAGTACCTCAACACGGGCATCAAACCGAATCATCAGACCGCCTGCTTCGCAGACTTCAAGATGAATGATCTTGGCGTTCAGCAGCGCGTCTTCGGCATGGCCGATAAGAGTTCTTCAATTACGTTCTGCACTTATATCAACGGCAGCACTCAGTGGGCCTATACTTACAAGGACGGTGACGGCGACTGGCAGGGCCTGGGTGTTAACGTGACGACATCCGACCGTGTGCAGTATCTCGTGGACGGGTATCGCAACTTTGTCCGACTCCAGTATGCGGGCGTTGACAAAAAGTTCGTGACACCACTGTCGTCCTCGCGCACGAAGGAAGGTGCGGCTCCTGTTGGTGTGTTCACGGCATTGTCTGGTTCGACGGGAGGCTCGCGTTACAAAGATTCATCAAAGCCTCATAATGGTTTCACATATGGCGATCTCTACGGCTTCTACATGAAGAAGGGCGGGACGCTTGTCTCCTCGCTGAAGCCGTGCAAGAAGGACGGCGTTGCGTGCGCGTATGACGGCATCCAGCAGAAGTACATCATGAGCGGCACGTCGAACGCGTTCCTCGCGGTCGATCCGATCGGCGAGGTCATCGATACGGGTACGATGGACGGCAACACCGTCGTCTTTGCGACCGAGGGTGCGGAGCCGCTCGCGGCGGACAAGGTGACGGGCGAGAAGAACGTGCGCCTCGACGGCGGCATCGTTCAGATGAACCGCGCGAACGATTATACGGGCTATACCTGGCTCTCCCGCGGCATGCTCTGGATGGACGAGATCATCAACGATTCGCTTGGCGCGCTGGGCGCGAAGGGACCGCTTGTGCTCGGTCCCGGTACGCTCTCGTGGAACGGCGGCACGGGCGTCTACAATGGCGACATCGTGACCAAGCTCGACTACCTCAGCAATGGCACGGCCGGCTTCTCCCCGGCGACCGTCTTCGATGTCGCGGAAGGCGGTGACCTGACGCTCGGCGGCGCGTTCAACAACCCGCGCGGCGCGTTCGTCAAGACCGGCAAGGGCACGCTCCGCATCCCCGGCGGCGACGGCAAGACGATCACGCTCGCGGCGACGGGCGGCTACGTGGACGCGCTCTGCCTTCCGGCGCTCACCTTCAATGCGAACGGAGATTGCCCGACGGGCGGCTACGCGGGCTTCTGTCTCGCGGGCGGCACGCTCGTCCTCGGCGAGAAGGGCGGCACCTTCAACATCAACGGCAGTGCGTCCGACATCATGATCGGCACGATGACGAAGGACCCCGTCAAGAATGCCGGCGAGCAGGAAGACGGCAACGGCGTCCTTGAAGTTCGCGGCGGTACGGTCAACCTCAACAACTGGTGCGGCATGGGCGCGAAGTGCGGCTTTGCGACGACGACGCCGAACTACATTCCCGAATCGGGCATTCGCGTCTACGGCGGCAAGCTCGTCTCGAAGAAGGCGCTCGGCATGGGCCGCAACAAGAGCACCGTGCCGCAGAAGGATGCAGACGGAAATTGGATCCCGCAGCGGACGAAGACGTTTGTCGAGGTCCACGGCGGCACGTGCGAGCTCTGGAACGACGGCGGACGCATTTCGCCGTGCGATGACGCGGGTGCCGATTCGCGCATTCTCGTGGCTGGTGGCAGACTGACCCTGCGCGGCAACATCGATGCGACGACGAAGCAGCCGACCACGAGTGCCGCGATTGCGGTCGGCAACTGCTCGGACTGTGACAAGACAATCCCGACGCGCTGCGATCTGACGGTGTCGGATTCGGGTGTACTCGAATCGACGGGGCTGTCCATTGTCAACGCGCGCCCGAATATCACCTTTGACATCACGGTGAAGGATGGAGGCAATCTCCGCTGGAATACGATGCAGAAGACGAGCAAGCAGGCCGGGACGACGATGAACGTCCTCTTCGACGGCGGCCAGACGGAGCTTCGCTATGCGGGCTACACGACCTGGATTCAGTCGGACATCGACACCTTCAAGGTCGGTACGCGCGGCATGACCTTCACGGTCGGCACGGACGCGAACGTGGGCGTTCGGAACAACATCAACAAGACGATCACTGCCGAGACGACGCATGAAGGCGAAGCCGATCAGGGTGTCACGATCACGGCCGGCAATGAGACGCGCAAGTCCGGCTTCCGCTTCATGGTGCCGCAGGCGTGGGCGGGCCCGACGCGCATCGCGAAGTGGGGCATCGCCGAACTCGCCGCGACAGGCGCGTTCCCGGCCGAGAGCGCGGTCACGCTCGAGGCGCTGGGCTCGCTCACGATCACCAATGCGCCGCAGACATTCGCCTCGTTCATGATCGGCGACGGTTCGGTCGGCGGTGCGGCGGCGCTTGCGATCCAGAAGGACTGCCCGATCACGGTGCGTGACGCCTTCGCGACGACGACGGGCACGACGCTGTCGCTGTCGCTTTACGCCACGAAGAGCAAGACGGACTTCCCGGTGGACGGCGCGTATGACGTCCTCACGGTGCCGCTTGCGGACCTCCATCAGCTCAAGGCGCTCGTCAAGACCGCGGTCTGCGCGAATCTGCCGGCGGACAAGGGCTGCGTCTTCTCGGTCGTGAAGGGCGAGACGACGGCCACGCTCAAGGCCACGATCGGCGCGCCGGTCGACGACGCTCTTGTCTTCCAGAACGCGACCGGGGCCGAAGACGACCCGATCACGTTCAACGGCCCGGTCGCGGGCATCCGCTCGATCACGACGAACCCGACGGCGACGGGCGGCGGACTGATCGACCTCGGCGATTCGCTGGCGGACTACGACGGCGTCCTTGCGGTCGGCTGCGGCACGACGAAGCTCGGCAGTCTCGCGTTTGCGGAGGAGTTCGGCGATGTGTTGACGCTTGGGCGCGGCACGCTCTGGTACACGGGCACAGGTGAGACGATTGCGGGTCTGCTCGTCAATCCGGGCGCGAATGCGAGCTCGGTCCTCAAGATCGACCACGATCTCACCTTGACCGGCATTACCGTCGGTACGGGTTCGCTCATGAAGAAGGGTGAAGGCGACCTCATTTTCAAGGGCAACGGCGACTTCTATCCGGGCAACGTGGACAATGCGTTCAGCCGCAGCGAGAAGGACTCGGTGAAGCCGAACGGCGACAGCCCGATGAGCTCGCTGAAGAATCTGCTCGTCTCCGAAGGCCGCGTCGTCATCGGCACGAAGGACGATCCC
>JAUNMP010000221.1 GCA_030537465.1 bacterium | reverse complement strand
GCACGATACCGTTCGTCGAGGCGATCAGCGCGTCGTCCACAAAGAGCTGGCGTCCGTTGTCGATATTGACGCCCCCCACCACCGTCATGACTGCAGCAACAGTCAACAGACCGCAGAGCACTTTGCCATCCTCATTCCAATACATGCGCATACGATGAAAAATCATCACATCCCCCGTTCGTTCGATCGGCCCTTGAGGAAATCGACGGCCCGACGGAAATCCCGACACCGCGTAAGATCCACATCCCCGTCCGCGCCCTTCGTCGGACAGATCCAGCCGCCCTCCTCGAACTCGTTCCAGGCGAACACGAGCATCTGCCCCGGCACGCACGACCCGGGATTTTCATTCATCCACTGCCGGAGACGGCGAGCGCCGACCATCAACTCGTCCCCGGTCGGCGCGGACGGATAGGGACGCTTGGCATAACTGGTCCAGGGCACGGGATTGTCGATGCGCGGCCAGGGGTTCCAGCCCGTCGTGAAGAACGGAATGACGGGCCGACCGACCCGGGCGCGCGTCGTGTTTCGGTTGATCACGCTGTCGAAGAGCTCCTCGACCGTCGAACACGACACATTCGAGGAATAGGCGCTGAACGCGTCCACGCCTTCGGCCTCCATCGGCTTGGGTCGTCCCGAATCCTTCATCAGGACCACGAACGGCTCGGGCGTTCCCCGCTCTCGGCAGAAGCCCTTCAACCGCGCGACCGTCTCACGCCACGTCCCCATGAAGCAGGCGACCAGAGGCCGACCGCCAATCTTCTCGTAACAGGAGAGCTGCATCGTTCCGGCGAGTTCGTGCAGGCACGCATCCGAATAGGGATGGCACGTGACGAGCACGGCGCAGAGTCCCAGTTGATCCCGAAGCGGGCTCTGGAGATGCAGTTGCCGCGCCCGGGCCAACTCGCCGATGTGACGATTCGCGGCCGCGACGGCGGCATTCGCGCAGGGCAGTTTCTCCGATCCCGGATCATACCAGCAGTAGGCGAAGTAGTCGACCCCCGCGTCGATCGCATAGCGCATCTCCTGTTCGTACTCCGTCAACGAACGAGACGGGAAATCTATGCGGTCCGCCCCCAGCACCTGCGCGTAGTACGGCGTCCGCGAACGATACTTAGCAGGCCCCAGCGCGCGCGTGGCGAAACCGCCGAAGAACGTCGACGCCGGGACCGAGCAGTCCCAGTTGATGACGCCCACGCGCAGATTCGCGCAGGTGACGGTTCCCGTTATGACGTTGCCCCCCGCCTGGTTCGGCGAACCTGAAAATCCCACGAGCGACAACGTAACAGCACCAACGAGAAACCATTGTCTAAGCCCAATCGACAAATACACCGAGTTCCCTTTCGATCTCATCGTCATTCTTTCCACGCGCGACTGGTGCCGGAACCTCACGCCGGGAAATTGATGGTCAGCGAATCGGCGAAATCGGGGTTGATGCGGACCTCCTGCTTCACCGTCTTGCCGTTGGACGTGAATTCGGCATCGTAGGTGCCGTGGAATCCGCGGCAGACGTAGCGGCCGGCCGTCTCGACGTCGATGTTCGTGCGCCATTCCTTCCCGAAGAGGTCGCGGATGACGTCATAGGCCGGTTTGGGCGACATGTCGAAACGGCAGAGCCCGCCGTAGTAGGCGTTCTCCCCGGCCGTGAAGTCGCCCGGCTGCGCAAAGGCGGCGTAGCCGTCCGGCAGGTTCCAGTAGATGATCGCCTTCATCGCGCGGTGCGAGAACCAGATGCGGTAGATCGTCCGCAGGATCTCCGCCTGAACGGCCTCGTCGCCCGGATCGTTGGAATAGGCGGGAATCGTGATCTCGGTGATCTGCAGGGGCTTTCCGAGCTGGGCGTAGGTGTCCATCACGTCGAAGATCCGCATGGGGTCGTAGAAGGTCTTGGACTCCTTTACGACGTTCTTCATGTCCGTGCCATGGAACATGTGGAACTGGAGGCCGACGCCGTCGATGCGAGCGCCCTTCTGGAGTGCCCGCTCGATCTGCATGTAGTACGTGCTGCGGTTACGCATGTACCACTCGTTCCACACCCGGCAATGCGCCTCGTTGATGATCAGCTCGTTCGAGCCGAAATACTTCTCGGCCGTCTTGAAGCTCCATTCGACGTAGTCGGGGCTCTGGTAGAAGTTGGACTTCCGCCAGGACGGTCCCCAGAGCGTCTCGTTCGTCACCTCCCACATGCGGATGCGCCGGGAGTAGCGCTCGGCCAGTTCGCGCATGCGCTTCTCGAGCAGATACTTCTCCTTGTGGAGATCGCCGAACGCCCACTTCGGCTGGAAGGCGGGATAGTTGAGGATATGGCACTTCGGTTCGAGTCCGTTCCGCTCGCACCAGTCGACGCAAAGGTCGGTCGGCGGACGGCGATAGACCTTGGGCGAATCCTTCGCATAGCGCGGCTTCCCCTCTTCGGGCTCGAGATCGCTCCAGTAGAACGGCACCGTCGCAAGATTGAACGCCGCCGCGAAACGCTCCTTGTAGAGTTCGTTTTTCGCGGGATCGTCGCCGATCTCGTCCAGCATGAAGAGGTCCGCGCCATACTTGAAGTCATGCGTCTTCTGCGTGAGCTTCACGTGGACGTTCTCGCAGAGGCGCCCCTTCGCGTCCTTGAACGTGAAGCGCATCGGCCCCTTGCGGTTGAGCTCGATGCCCGCCTTGACGCGGGCGTCCGTCTCCGCGGCGCAGAGGCGGAAGAGGTCGAGCACGCCGTCCCTGTCGTACTTCATCGCCGCCAGCAGCGACGGACTGACGGCGCCCGTGGCCGCCAGGGCGAAAACGGAATTCAGAAAATCACGACGTGTACTCGTCATATGCTACCCTCTTTGTGGAATTAGCGATTCTTCAGTTCCACCTCGACCTTGAAGAAGTGGTGCGAGGTATAATCCGCGGGTGCGACAAACTCATCCGTCAGCTTCTCGGCCCCCTTCACCGTGTAGGTGCGGGTGTCGCCCAAGTTGGGCTTCCACGTCACATCCGGTTTGCCATCGACCATCTTGATCTCCGCCGTGAGGACGTCCTCCTCGTTCGTCGGGTTCGTGCCGACGATCCAGTCGTAGGAGAGCGGACGGCTCTTGCCAAGCGGGGACGGCTTCTGTTCGGCCACGCGCTCGAAGTCGGTCGGCGTACCCGTGGCCACGAGTTCCGGCACGATCTGCGCAAGCCACGCGAACTCGACCTTGTTCGTCTCCGTCACCGTGGTCGCCCACTCCTGGGTCGGCGCAACAAAGGCAAACGTGCGGGCAACGACCTTGCCATTCGCGTCTTCGACGTCGACGGCGAGGACGCTCTTCGCATCCGCGGCCAGATTAGCAAACGGCACCGTCACCGTCGCGGCACCCGCGGCAAGCGGCGTCCGTGCAACAAGCAGGCCGTTCGCATAGACCGCGACCTGCGATCCCGTTCCGGCCGCAACGGTCGCATGGACGTTCTGCCCCTTGAAGGTCTTCAGGTCGGCGATCTCCGTTTCGGGAGACGCCGTGTCGGGCGTCGCGGCGCCAAGACCGGACGTCAACGCCACCGCCGTCGACGCGCTGCGGGTATAGGGGGCCGTACTGGAGGACGTCCTGACGGCGGCCATCAGCGTCGAGACGTTCTTGAACTGCTTGTCCATCCAGTCCAGACGGTCCTTCAGGTATTTCTTGTAGCGCGCCACGTCGCCGTCAGGTCCACTGAAGCCCACGCGGTACTTCCACTTCCGCTCGTTGGCGGCCCCCGCCTCGGCCAGAAGTTCCGCATACTGGTCGATCGTGCCGCCCTCGCGGACAAGCTCCGCGTAGTAGGGATGGACGACCTCCCAGTACTTCTCATACGCCTTCCGGCAGAACCACGGGTCATCGCTCCATTCCTTGTAGAAGCCGCCCGCCGTCACCTTCTTGTCGTCAATGCCCGTCGACGTCGCCACGCCGAAGGTATTCGTGGCACCGCTCCACGGATAGATGCCATTGACCTTGTTCGTCGAGAGCGTCACCGGACTGCCGCAGCCCCAGTCGAAGTCCCACACAGGGCCCCAGACGATCTTCTGCTTCTGGTCCTTGTAGGCGTAGCGGCTCTTCTTGGTGCTGTCGCTGTTGTTCATTGTCACCATCACGAGCCAGTAGCCGACCATCGAATCGACGTCGCAGAGCTCGCTGTAGTGCTCACCGAAGGAGTTGTATCCGTTCGTCGACGTGCAGGCATCCCAGTAGTGCTGCCAGATCTCCTGGCACTTCGCCATCATCGTGGGATTGGAGAAGAGGTATTCCGGACGGTTGAGCATCGTCTTCACCGTCATCACGCCCGAGGTGACGACGAACTGCGAGAGCTCGTCGAACTCCGACGACATCTCCCAGAGATAGCCGCCCGAGATGTCGTTCGAGAACTTCTTCACGCCGAGTTTCGAAGGCTGCGCCGCGACACCCTTGTAGGTGAAGGCGTCCGTCGTCACCCAGGAGAGATCCTCCTCCAACTGGGTCGTCAGTTCATCCAGCTCGTCGTCCGTCAGCGGATTCGCCTTCGCAAAGGCCTCGGCGACCTTGCCCGCCATGTTCTCCCAGTCATAGACCGGCACACGGTCTTCTCCCACGCGGATGTGCTGGCAAAACTGGTAGCAGCCGTTGTAGGAACCGTTGAGGATCACGTCCACCCATTCGGTCTTCATGTTCGCGACGCCCAGGGCGTCCGCCAGGCGGAATCCGACCGTGTTGCGCATCATGCACTCGTCCAGATAGTTCGCCAGCAGCGCCCAGTGCTTGTTCTTCACGCCGCCACCGAGACCGAAGACGTCCGTCTTCTTGTCCAGCTTGATCTTCCACGGCTTCTTGGGATAGCCCTTCGTGGAGTTGCCGCGCACATGGATCGTCGTCGCCCCGTCGTACTGCTGGGCATAGGCTCCATTGCCCTGGATGCGGATCGTCGCGTCGTGCTCCTCCTTCTGGGCGGATGGCACGGCGCCGTTCGCGACGTCGATGTAACAGACCGGCAGACGGCTGAAGAAGAACTCCTGCGTCAGTCGCACGCCGTCCGTGTCGGAGACGACGACCTTGAACCAGTGCTCGCAGTCGGCGGCTGTCGGCGTGTAGGCAAGACCCTCGGCATGCGCCGACGTTCCAGACGCACGGTCCGTGCCAGTTGAACGATACCATGTCGCCGTCTCGGTGCCGGACTGTACTCCGTCGGCCGCAAAAGCCACCGTCATCGGCGTGCCGATCCGCGGGCGCGACACGTCCAGCGAGGGCGTCGCCTTGGCCACCAGCAACAGCGTCGAACCATCTTCGGAGACACGGACCACCCACTCGGAGGTTCCCTCCACCTTCGGCACGGCCGTGAACGTCCCCGCGGGGAAGACCGCCAGCGTAATCGGCGTTCCCGTCTTCTTCAGCAAGTCGCCATTGGAGATGCGGATGTCCGGAGTCGCAGGAAGATTCATCGCCACGCCCGTCCCCACGGAGAAGATCGCATTCGTGAGCAGGTCCTTCGCGTCAAAGACGAGTCCCTTCGTCACCGTGTAGGTGCCCGACGTCAATTCGCCCGAACCGCCCACACGCGCAAAGGTCGGATTCACGCCCGCCGCGCATTCGACCCGGCCACCGGCCAGGAGAAGATCGTTCGCCGCCGGAATCGCCCCCGCGACCGCCAACTTCAGCGTACCCTCCTCGACGCGCGTCACGCCCGTGTAGGTATTGGCGCACGCGAGTTCCAGCGTGCCGGCACCCTTCTTCACGAGGCCGCCGCCGGTGGACGTTCCCAGCGTCACCGTCAGCGTGACGTCGGCGGTGCGCGCCGCATTCCTGATCGTCGCCTTGGCGTTCGTGAAGCCACAGCCCGGACTTGTCACCACAATTGGACCGATCTTGCCCGTGGTCTCATCGAAGAGGCAATGCGCCGTCGCCCCCGTGCCGTCGCCCGTGATCTTGACTTCCGGCGGACCGAAGTAGCCCGTCGTTGCCGCACCGGACGGAATCGCAATCTGGGTCACGCCCTTCCCGGTCGGCGCGGAAAGCGCCACTTGGTAGATCCGCTGCGTGAAGCCGGCCGTATCGAACGTCGCGCCCTTCTCGTAGACCGTCACACGGGCGCACTTCTTCGTACCGCTGCCGAAGACGTCCGTGTTGTTCGCCAGCGCCCGCAACGTACCACCGTTGAAGTTCACGTAGCCGGGAGAGTTGACGCGCGTCGCCGCGGCATGCTCGATGTACTTCGTCTGCAGCACGCCAGCGTTCAGATTGAGAGTCGACATGAAGTTCGTTGTCCGCTGGCCCATGTCGAAATGGTCGACTTTCATGAAGGCGTCCGCGCCATCCAGGGTCACGATCGCCACGCCGCCAGTCGAATCAGACCAGCTCTGAATGCCCATGTAGAACGACTTGCCGAAGCGCGTGTAAGGGTCGAACGTACCGCCCGTCTGGTAGAGTTCGCCCCAACCATAGCCGCGGGACATCGCGAAGTTCTGGCTGTCCGGGCTCGTGTAGTCGAACATGCCGCCCTTCATCTCGTACATGCCCGTAGAACCGCCCTGCATCATGCCGGAGTGCGCCCGCACGAGCAACTTGCCCCCCGTCTGGTTGATATAGCCGTAACCAGTCGACCCGCGCGAGAAATAGCCATCGGCCGACGGTCCCGACATCTGGACGAGCTCGCCGCCTTCGCGAAGATTGTAGACGGCCTTGCCGGATGACGTGGCATAGACCTTGCCCGTAAAGGCACCACCCTCCAGATCAAGGACGGCCGGCGTCGCGCCCGTCGAACCGAGATCGACCGTGGGGAGCCCCATGCTGGGAATCGACTTGAGCGTCAGATTCGTATAGATCCCGAGGAACGACGCCCCGTCCTTGAGCACAAGCCGTCCACCGAGGCGCGTCGTCGCATTCGAGGCATGGAGAAAGCCGCTCGAAACCTCCAGCGTTCCCGCGGAAACCTGCAGGAGAGATATGTGGCGGTCCTTGGCGCCCGTCAGCGCCAGGGTGCCGCTCTTCACCCAGATCTGCGAACCATCGGGCAGCGTCGTATCTGTCTCGAAGCGACCTGCATCGACATGCCCCAGACGCGCCTTCTTCGTAAACCAGTCTCCCGACCACGCGACATCGCCATCCACCGTCCAGGGTGCGATCGTACCCGTCGACGCGATTGTTCCATTCGCCATCAGCGTCCGTGCGTTCTCGGCCGTCCAGCCCGTTGCCGGCAGCGCAAGCACGCCATTCGCGTTCACGGCGACCTTTCCCGCCTGATCATACCCGGACAAAGCCCCCGGGGTCTTCGGCACCAGGGTGCTCGTCAGGTCGTCCGAAGTGCCGCCAATCGCCGTCCCACCCGTCCAGGTGTTCGCGGGATTGTCGAGGAAAAGCGTGTGGATGCCGGCCTTGGTCATCTTGCCAGCGCCGGAAAGGACGCCGGAGAGGTGTTGGCGCATCCCGGCCGTGGAGGAGTACGTACCAAAGGAGACGTTCCCCTTCATCTCAATCGGACCGGCGATGTTGTTCGCCGAATCGGAAGTTCCCGAGCCGACGTTCAAGGAGCCCGATCCATCGAAACGGACTTTCCACGGACATGTCAGCGCAGATCCCCACAGATTGAACTTCGCGCCAGAGGCGATCACGACCGTGCCGTCGCCCTGGTACTTCACCGTACCCTGATGGGTCGCTTCCGTACCATTCGAGGTAATTGCAAAACCTCGGCGAAGTCGTGCCGGACGTCCGCCTGACGGCGT
>JAUNMP010000438.1 GCA_030537465.1 bacterium | reverse complement strand
GCCGTCAGGCGGACGTCCGGCACGACTTCGCCGAGGTTTTGCAATTACCTCATCTAGTGAAAATTCTTTGACGTTGACGCGCAAGTCGTTTCTGGGACTGGGAACGGCGTTCTGTCTGTCCCGCGCCCAGGCCGGCGAAGGCGTGAAGAAGGCGAACCTCCGCGTCGGTCTGCTGGCGGACATCCATTTCGACTTGGCGAAGGACACGTCCGTTCATTTCGAGACGGCGCTGCGCTACTTCGACCGGCGGAAATGCGACGCGGTGCTGATTTGCGGCGACCTGGCGCAGAATGGCGTCGAGCAGCAGCTGCTGCAGGTGGGCGAGACCTGGCGGAAAGTCTTCCCCGCTAATCTGCGCAGCGACGGTGCGCCCATCGTCAAGCTCTTCCACTATGGCGACCACGACACGGGCGGCTATGCCCATACGAAGGAATTCTTCCATTCCGGCGAACGGCTGATGAAGGCCTATGGCTGTTCATACGAGGAGGTCGTGGCGTCGTGCATCCGGAATCACCGGGCCGAGACGTGGAAGAAGGCCTTTGACGAAGAGTTCGCGCCAATCATCCACAAGACGGTGAAGGGATACGACTTCATTCTGGCGAACTTCACCAGCGGAGAACCCGGGCAATCGAGGCGGCAACAACACGCCCGGCCTCGAGGATTTCCTCAAGACGGCGAAGCTGGACCCCGCGAAGCCGTTCTTCTTCTCGCAGCATCGGGCGTTTCGCGGGACCATCGGAGAGAAGGACATCGGCGGGCAGGACGACGGGCGCTCGACGCAGACGCTGTCCGCCTACCCCAACTGTCTGGCGTTCTGCGGCCATCTCCATCGGAACTTCAACGACGAGAAGATGATCTGGCAGGGCGGTTTCACGGCCGTTCATGTGCCGACGCTCCGCGACGTCTACGCCGAGCCCGACCGCGAGAACACCGTACCTCCAAAGTCCCGCGCCGCACAGGATACGCGCGTGCGCGAGATGCGCTCGATCATGCAGACGTCGTCGTGGCAGTGCGGCGTGATGGAGGTCTTCGACAATCGTATTGTCGTTGAACGGCGCGTCGCCGACACCGGGGATGAACTGGCGCCGGCGTGGGTGATTCCGCTGCAGACGACCCTGCGGCCCTACACGCCGGAGAACCGTCTGGCGGTGGCGGCACGGCCGGCGTTTCCCGAGAACGCCCGCGTGACGGTGACGACGCGGAAGGGACGGAACCGGGCCCGCCAGGAGCACGACCAGGTGGTCGTCTCCTTCCCGCCCGCCCGGGCAACGGCCACGACGCCGCGGGCCTACGACTATCTTGTGACGGCGGAGGGCCAGGAGAAGGGGGAATGGAAAACCCTGCTGGCGCGCGCGGTGTTCTCCCAGGGCTGTTATCGCCCCGATGCGGAGGAAACCGCGCCGGTGACATGTGTCTTCGCGGCGGCGGAACTCGGCCCCTCCACGAAGGAGGCTCTTCGCTTTTCCGTTGTTCCCCGTGATTCCTTCGGCCGTGCGGGGAAG
>JAUNMP010000220.1 GCA_030537465.1 bacterium | reverse complement strand
GCGGCCTTCGATTCATTTTCGCATAACCCTACAGGGTTGGGAAAGTTCTAATAAATGGATCAGCGCCGCCGCAGATCCTCCAGCTCACGGGTCGCATAGACGACGCGCTTGTTCTGGAAATGTTCGAAGGTCTTCTTCTCTTCGTCCGTCCAGGTGTTCGCCTCGGCGAAGGAACCGGCGAACGGGCAGAGCATGTCGATCCAGCACGCGAACACGCGCTTCTCGTTGTCCGTCAGCTTCGCGCCGTGGTGCGCGCCGTCGAACTTCTCGAAGATCGACGACTTGCAGGCGCCGATGTGGTACGGCGGCAGCATCATCGTGCGGCTGCGCGGCTTGAGCCACTTCATCCAGGGGCACTTGTCGGGATTCCCGTGCGCCGTGAGGTTCACGTAGCTCTGCGACCACGCCCGCTTCGGGTTGTAGTAGTTCACGTTCATGCGCCAGACCTTGTCGTCGGGGAAGGTCTCGCCCGTGAGGTTCAGGGTCTTGTGGTTCGAATCGTGGCATTTCACGCAGTTGCGGTCGAGAATCGGCTGGATTTCACGACGGAAGCTGAACCCTTCCACCGGCGCGTCGGGATCCGTCGACCGCGGCGCGTTCACCCCGAGGAAATTCGCCACACTGTCCGTCCACTTCTCGGTGCGGAACCTTGCCACGAGCGGATGTTCCTTCGTGCCGTTCGCGAACGGCCTGAGCGCCTGCGGCGGCTTCGAGAGCGCAATCGTCGTCTTCCGGGCGTCCGGCGGCAGCGCGTCCCGCTTCGCCTCATGGCAGCCGATGCAGCCGAAGTACTCGCCCGGCTGGAGCGTCGCCCAGCTGCGCATCACCTGCACCGCCTTGCCCTCGCCGTCCAGAAGATGGAAGAAGACCGCCTGACGGGCCGGCACCTTGAACGCACAGCTGCCGTCCGACTCCACGTCCACCTCGCCCAGCACATGGTGCACATCCCAGGCACCGGAGTTGAGCGCAATCGGCGTCTGGTTGAGTCCGCTTTCATATTCGCCGCCGTTGCCGCACCAGCCGATGCGGGCCGTGCGGTACTCAAGCGCCATCACGCGGAGCCTCTTCACCGTGCCGCGCGGGATTCCCTCCAGGCCCGGCCCCAGATAGACGTCCTGCACATAGAACGTGCCGTCATTCTCTTCGGAGTGCGTCGCGTCCACGCGCTTCACGGGCACCTTGCGCGGCATCACCGGGATGATTCCTCCCGCGCACTGCCTCCAGTCGTAGGCGAGCAGCTCGCGCGCGCCATCCGAGCTCTGCCAGTAGGCACCGAAGCGCGGCCAGTACGGGCCATACATCCGTCCGCATCCCTCCGGTACGAAGGAGACGAAATAGTTGTCCTCGTCGAAGGCAAAGCATTCGGCCCACTGCGGACCATCCTGCCCGAAGATGTCGATTCGAAAATCGTTGAACTTGCGCGGCTTGACCACTTCGCGCTGCCGCCCCGGCTTCCGGCTCGGCGCCGCGCCCGCGACGAACTCGATGCCTTCGCCCGCCTGCGTGCCCTCGGCCCGGTCAATGAGCGCCAGCTTCCCCTTGTAGGGCGCGTGGTGCCCCGCGATGATGCCAAGCAGCTTGCGGGACCCCGGCACGGGATTGGCGTGGATGATCGAACTCGGGAAGTCGGAGTTGTTGCCGTACCATTCCGTCTGGCCCGTTCCATCCGGATTCATCACCATCAGCGGGTGAAGGTAGAGCGCCGTGCGGGAATTGTACTCCCAGCGCGTGAAGACGATCCGCCCGTCCTCCGTCACCTGCGGAAGGTTGCTCATCAGCTCGTCGTTCGTGAGGCGGCGCAGAAACGAACCGTCCGCCCGGCAGGTGTAGATGTCCCCGCCGGCGCGGTACCAGCAGTCGCAGATGCGGGAATAGCGGGTGGAGGTGAAGACGATGTCGCCGTTCGGCAACCACTTCGGCTCGGAGTCCGTCACCGCGAGGTCCTTGCCGTCCGCCCCCTTCTCGGGGAACGTGAGGCGCGTCACCTGGCGCGTCGCAAGGTCCATCTTGTAGAGCGAGGTGCAGTCGCGACCGTGGTTGTCGCGCATGTCGAAGAGCAGCGTCGTCCCGTCCCAGGAGAGGTTTGGATGGGCGATGAAGCCCTCCGGCTTGTCGATCAGCACCTCATGCGTGATCGAACCATCCTCGTTGATGGTGCTGAAGCAGAGCTGCGAACCGATCTCCGTCATCGGAACACCGTCGGTCGAATCGGCGCTGCAGGCCGCCCAGCCACGGTGGTTGCCCTTCTCGGTCTTCACCTGGTCGTCCCACTGGTCATAGGCGCTCACGAGTCCCTGCTCGCCGCCCATCACGTGGTTCTTCGTGTAGATGAACTGCTTCGCCTGCGCACGGACCACTGCCAGGCGCGCCTTGCGCCGCGCCGCGCATTTTGCGACGTAGTCCTTCTTCTCCTGCTCGGACATCGCCAGATACTTCGGCCAGCCCGCAAGTCCGAAATCCTGATAGACCCAATCGCGGATCAGCCGTTCGCGCGGGAAGGCGACGTCATCCGCATTCGGCCGCGGCGCGTCGGACGGCAGTTCGTCGATCGCCGCGATTTCGGCGATTTGGCAGTTGTACCACTTGCCGTCGCCGCTGATCGGATCGCCCCGCATGCGAGCCCAGTCCCACATCACGTTGTTGAACCAGCCGTTGACGATCGGCTTGCGGTTGGCGTCATTCACCCGTACAAGCAGGTAGCGCGCCTTCGTCTTCGGCCAGGTCGCATAGGCGGCGTAGGCGTTGACCACCTGCGGCAGCTGCGCATCCGCCACGAGGCGCTTGAGCCCCTTACGCCCCTGCGGATCGTCCGCCTTCCACACGGTCACGCTCGACGCCATCGTCGGCGCCCAGCAGTTCCGCGCGGTGAACTTGAGTCCGCCGACCTCCTGCACGGTTCCCAAGTCCAGAACGAAGGAACAGGTCACCGGCGCCTTCGCGAAGGCGGGGTCGCAGAGAGGGTCGCTCCCGTCGCGGGAATCATCCTGAAAGCAGGCATAGGTGTTCAGGTCGCCGTCGATCATCTTCTCGGCGGCGAACTGCGCATTGTACGTCTCCGTCGCCGCCGTCACGGCGACTGGACGCATCTCGCCCGCGCCCACGCCGCAGAACATCGCAGCGCATGACACGCCAATCACCCATCTGATTCCAGCTGTCTGTTTCATCATTCTATCCTTAAGTCGGCATTATAGCAAAATCAAAGAGGATCGATGAAGAGCGTCCAGTTTTCGGGCTGGGCAGGGAAGATGTACTTCTTCATCGGACCCGGTCCGCAGCTGGCCCCGCCCAGTCCCAGCTGATTGATGTCGAGATTGAGGCAGACCTCCGGACGCGGCGCCTTCACGTTGTGGAAGCGCCCCTCGCGGCGACGATGGCGCGCGAACTCCAGATCCTCCCACGTGTAGTGGAGCGCCTGGACGAAGAGCGGACGGTCCGCCGAGAAGCGAACACCCCGTCCGTCCAGATCCGACAGCGTCACCCAGCGGACGTCGCATTTGGAACCACAGTCCTGCGGACGCACATAGTCGACATACTGCTCCGTCACCGTCGACTCGTACAGTCCCATGAAGCTCGCCGTCTTGCGGTCGATGTAGTTCTCCCACGGACCGCGGCCATACCAGGTCATCTGCTCCAACGCCGGGTTCAGGCGGAACGAAAGTCCCTCGCGCAGAAGCTGCGGCAATTTCCCGAACGGCGTCACCGCGTTCACCATGCGAATCGCCCCGTCCTTCGCGAAGATCCATTCCGCCCGATGGCGGAATCCACCTGACTTCGCACCATTCGCCGTCACCACGCAGACCACGCCCGACGGCGTCACCGTGAGGGGTTCCGGCACGTAGTGCATCTGCGTGAGACCGCTCTTATAGTAGGTCTCGCGCGGACCACCCTCGAGCCGCAGCGTACCGTCGTTGTCCGTAAATGCGCGCGTCGTGGAGAAGCGCGGTCCCGCCACGATGCCCTGCGTGTCGGAGAGGATCGTACGACCACCCGCGGTCAGATGGGCCAACGTGCCCGTCGCACGATTGAAGACGGCCACCGTCTTCCCCGCCGTCACCGTCACGACGGCATCCGTTTCCACGCTCTTGACGCCCTCGCCCGCAAACTCTTGGCGGACAATCTCCGGCCTCGGCCCGAACGCCATCTGATCCGAGGCGATGACATGCCCCTTCTCGGCCCATGGCGTCGCCGTGCGCAGACGGAACGCCACGTTATAGAAATATTCCCGTCCCGGCTTGCACTGGAAACCTGCGGGGATCGGCAATGCGATCTCGCCCCGGCTCCGCGGCGCGACGGAGGGGACGATAAGCGCCCCCTTGGCAATCTCGACGCCATCCTCCAGCAGGCTCCACTCGCCGTCGAAGGCATCCGCGCGCGTGAACGCGAAACGGTTCCAGAGCTCGGCCTTCCCCGTCGCGGCATCGGCGGCGGAGACGGAGAGTCCCTGGTAGACGTGCTTCACTTCGGCAAGCTTGGCCGAGGGGCGCCGCAGCGGGTCGACGAGACCGTTCACGCAGACGGGACCGTCATGCGGCGCATCGTCCCAATCGCCGCCATAGCCCAGGTAGCGAATACGTTTGCCGTCTGCACCCACGCGATCGGAGTCAATCCACAGCGCCTGATCCGTCCAGTCCCAGATGCAGCCGCCCAGGATCGCGTCGCTCGACCACACCGCCTCCCAGTATTCGGCCAAATTGCCCACGGCATTGCCCATCGCGTGCGCATATTCGCACATGATCGCAGGCTTGCCTTTCGTGTGGGTCGAGGCACCCCGGCGAAGCGTCATCTTGTCGATGCGGCCCTCGCCCAGGTCGGCGCGCTGCCACAGCCATTCCACCGGCGGGTACATCTGGCTGTCGACGTCCGCGACCTCGTTGTAGGGTTCGTAGTGGATCGGACGCGTCGGATCGAGCGCACGAACGGCCGCGGCCGCGGCCTCATAGTTCTCCCCTCGGCCAGACTCGTTACCCAACGACCAGAAGATGATGCTCGGGTGGTTGCGGTAGTTGAGTACATGATTGACATTGCGTTCGACGATGCTCTGCCGCCATTCCGGCAGGAAGCCAGTTCCCTTGCCTTCCCACATCTTCTTGTCGCACATGCCGTGGCTCTCCACATTCGCCTCGGCGATCACGCAGATGCCCCAGCGGTCACAGAGCTCGTACCAGTACGGATGATCGGGATAGTGGCAGGTCCGCACCGTGTCGATGTTGGAGAGCTTCATCAAACGGGCGTCGAGCTCCATCTCCGCACGCGTCACGGTCCGTCCGTTCTCCGGCGAATTCTCGTGGCGGTTCACGCCATGGATCTTCAGCGGCTTGCCGTTCAGCAATACGGTGTTCCCTTTCCGCTCAATCTTCCGCACGCCCACCTTGCAGCTGCGGACATCGCCGTTCTTCGTCACGACCAGCGTGTAGAGATAGGGGTCTTCGGGGCTCCAGAGCCGCGGATGGTCCAACTTGAGCGGGACTTCCCTGAACGCGGCGTCGAAGAGTTTCGCCGTACCATCACCCGTCACCTTCACCTCGGCGGTGGAGAAGTCGTCCGCGAGGTCCGTCGTCACTACGAAATCGCGGATGCCGTCCTTCGGCGCGGCGAAGATCTCGACGTCGCGGAAGATGCCCGAGAACCGGTACATGTCCTGGTCCTCGAGATAGCTGCCGTCACACCAACGGTAGACCTCCACGGCCAGCCGGTTGGGCCCCTGCTGATTCAGAAGCGCCGTGATGTTGAACTCGGCGGGAAGCTTCGAGTCTTCGCTGTAGCCGGCGAGCGTTCCATTGACCCAGACGTAGTAGGCCGAGCCCACGCCCTCGAAGCGCAGAAAGACATCACGTCCCGTCCAGGCGGACGGAACCTCGAAGGTCGTCCGGTAGGAGGAAACGGGGTTGTAGGAGTCATCGATGGTCGGCGGCGTGATGGGATGGGGGTAGCCATGCGCGATGTAGTGCGGCACACCGAATCCACGGCGCTCCACGCACGACGGCACGTCGATGGTCGTCCAGCGGGAATCGTCGAAGTCGGCGCGTTCGATCCCCTTTGGACGCTGATCCGGCGTTCCGCACCAGTGGAATTTCCACACACCGTTCAGCGATTTGACATACGGCGTCTCGGGTACACCCGCCACCAGGGCGTCCTCAACGCGCGCCAGCGGGAACGAATACGCCCGCGCGGGCTCACGATTCACGGCATTACGAGCAGGATCCTGACGCTCCGGCACCACGGCGGAGAAGAGACTTCCCACCACGGCGCACAGACCCAACACCACCATCTTGTTCTTCATCATTCAATCTTTCAATGTCTGGTGACCATAAACGAGGATTAGACGAACTCCGTCTCGATCGTGAGGACAACATCCCGTCCCGGAACCTGTGCCTGCATATAATCGAGGAAATCTGTGCGCAGCGCCTCCCAGTCGGCAAGCGCGTAGTCGACGACGAGATCGCAGTAGAGGCGATTCGTGCCGGGTTCCAGGTAGACGGCGTGGAAGTTCTTCACATGTTCGTGTGCCTTCACGTACTCGAGGATCGTCTGGCGGATCTGCCGCGTCACGGCATGGTCGTCGTCAACCGCATAGACGCCGAAGACCATCGTCACGTGCTCCTCGTGCATGATCCTGAGCTGAAGTTCATGCAGAATGGCATAGACCTCGCCGACGCTCTTCGCATGGTCGATCTCGACGTTGACCGAACCCGACCAGGCATTTGGCCCGTAGTTGTGGAGCATCATGTCCGCCGCACCGACGACGCCCGGCGTCGCGCGGACAAGCCGGTAGATTTTCACCGCGAGTTCCTTCTCGCCCGGACGCCCGATCAGCTCCGAAACGGTCTTGAGCAGCACCTCCACACCCGCCTTGAGGATGATCGCCGACATGACGACGCCCGCGTATGCGTCAAGCGACACGCCCGTCAGCAGGAAAACGAGCGCGACGACGATCGTGATGATGGAGATATACGAATCGCCTCGGCACTCGAGACCGACCCCGACAAGCGCATCGGACTGCGCCAACCTCCCGCGCGCGATCGTGTACAGCCCCAGGAAGAACTTCACGACCGCCGTGACCGCGACGATTGCGAGCGACACGTAGGAAATCGAAAGCTCCTCCGGCTTGAATATGAGCTTCACGGACTCGATCAGCATCTGCACGCCCGAGACGATGATGACGACCGCGACGACGAGGCCAGTCAGGTATTCGATGCGGCCATACCCAAATGGATGCTTCGCGTCCGGATGCCGTCCCGCCAGCTTTGTCCCGACCAGCGTCAGCACGCTCGTCAGCGCGTCCGCCGCGTTGTTCACGCCCTCCGACACGATCGCGATCGAGGCCGCGAGAAGTCCCGCCGCGATCTTCACACCCGCGATGAGCACGTTTACGACGATCCCGAGAATCGACGTGCGATTGATGATTCCCGTTCTTTCTGCAGCTGTCATGACGGACACCCGACCTCACCGGAGACCAAGGTCGCGCCCGACACCCCAACATTCAATCTGGTCTTCATATTTGGCATCCGCTCCATGGTTGCGTACAATCATACCATATCTGCGGAGCCTTGTCGCATCCCATTCGCCAGAAATGCCGTGCCGCTTCTATAGTCTGGCCATAAAGCACCGCATCAGTTAGTCAAGAGCCCCCTCCTGCTCATAGACCATGATCATTCAGGAACAAGTCAAGATAGGCATCGAAACCGTAAACGGCGACGAGATCGTTGTGGTCGGCACCCTCGACTTCGATGAATCGC
>JAUNMP010000219.1 GCA_030537465.1 bacterium | reverse complement strand
AAACCGGTGTAGACGCGCGCGAACGTGGGAGATATCTCGTGAAACGTCTTCAGAACACGCTCGTTGAGGAAATCGTCTGGCATCAGCGCGGTCAGGTTCGCCTCCGAGTGCTGGAACCCGAACCCGCCCCAGAGCCAGCGGAAGTAGGGCTTCTCAATCGTGATCTCGCTCGCCGCCGAGGCCAGCAGACCCGAGAGCAGAATGCCGGTTGTCAGAATCTTCTTCATGTGTCCAGTCCTTTCGCCTGCATGATGCCGCGGATGTAGCCGAGCGCGAAGGACATGCCGGTCTCCCACCAGTCCTGCGCCTCGAGCCGCGGGGAGTGGTCGGGCACGACGGTGCCGTTGAACCCGCATTTGTGGTAGAGCTCCAACGCCTTCGCCATGTCGACGTAGCCGTTGTCGATGAAGACCTCGTTGTAGGTCGGGAGGCGTCCCGAGGTGTTGCGGAAGTGCACATAGCCGATCTTGCCGCGCGAGGCGAAGTGCTCGATCACCTCGTAGACGTCGATGTCGCGCATCGTCGAGATCGTGCCCTGGCAGAACTCCAGGCAGTTGGCGGGCGAATCGACGAGATCCACCAGCTTCTTCATACCCTCAAAGGAGGTGAGCGGACGGAAGGTGCCCTTCAGGTATTCGATCGGCGGATCGTCCGGATGGGCGCACATCTTCATGCCGTACTTCTCCGCCACTGGGCAGAGGTTCTCGAGGAAGTACTTCAGACGCGCCCAGTGCTGCTCGGGCGTCGTCGGCGGCAGCACGTCCACGGCGCTCCGGCGCTCGATCTCGGTGTTGAACCAGAACCGGCGGGACGGCAGCGGCGTGTGGTCGACCTTCGATTCATCGAACATCTTGATGGA
The DNA here is from genome assembly GCA_030537465.1 of bacterium. GTDB lineage: Bacteria > Verrucomicrobiota > Kiritimatiellia > RFP12 > UBA1067 > RUG572. The sequence continues at coordinate 6,898 of JAUNMP010000219.1, read as the reverse complement.
GGAGGCGCCGCGTCCATGCGAGTTGTTCACTTCGGCGTAGTAGCCCTGCACACCGCAGCAGCTGAAGTTGTAGCCGAAGCACTTGATGCCCGCCTTGCCGGCGTTCTCGACCGTCTTGACGAGATTCGCCATCTGCTCTTCCTTGCCCGGCTCGTCCAGCACGACATGGTCGATGTGCTGGGGATGGAAGTTCTCGATTCCCTCCAGCTCGAGACCGTGCTTCTTCGCCTGCGCGACGATCCGCGCGAAATCCTCTTCATGCCAGTAGCCGTCGCCCGCGCCGAACGGCACCCACGCGACGACCGTCTCGCATCCCAGCTGCCGCGCCATCGCGAGATGCGCGTCGGTCCACTTCTCCGGATGCATTGCCAAACCAAGTTTCATGTTCTTTCTCCTTGAGAATCCATTCTATCAAATCAGCGTTCGATCACGAAGACCGATCCCGCGCCCGTCGTCCTGAAATAAGCGTCGGCATCAGGTTCCTTGTTGCCGGTCGTCACGAAGACGCGCCGTCCGACGATCTCCGCGCTCGTCACCTTCTTCATCGGGAAGCGCACCGTCTCCAGCAGTCGTCCATCCGCGGCACGATGCTCGAGCCTGCCCCCATCCCACATCGCGATCCAAAGAGAACCATCCGAAGGATCCACGCACATGCCGTCCGGAAGGCCCGGCTCGGCGAAGTCGGTGATCAACGGACGTCGGTTGGAGAGCCGTCCAGTCGACCGCTCGTAGTCGTAGGCGTAGACGACACGTTCGTCCGTCACCACGAAATAGAAGGTACCGCCATCCGGCGACACGCCCATGCCGTTCGGCATGCCGGCCGTGGCGGGTTCGACGCAGGTGAAACGCCCGTCCCGCAGCAGCCACAGCTCGCCTGGCTTGTCGGGTTCGCGCGCAACGCCGCAGAACGTGTTCCCCGCATCGACCCAGACATCGTTGAATCGACGTCCGACATGCTCCGGAAGCGTCGCCTCCAACGCGGGCCGCGCCCCGAAGTCGCAGGCCCAGACCTGACATTCCGACGTGAAGAGCCGAACCTTCCCGGGACCGATGCAGGCGAGCGCGCCGATCTTCCCGAGACCGGGATCGATCTCCTCGTAGACGTCCGTGGGGTCCCCATCACGATGACGCAGGTATTTCCCGCCCGTCACATCGACCCAGTAGAGGGTCCGATCGGCGGCGTTCCACCGTGGACCCTCCGCGACGACGCTCGGCGCCTGCACATAGACAACTGGCATCATGATATCACAATCCTCCTGGCAGATGGACGGTGGGGTAACGCACCACACCCGAGCGCTTGATCCGCGGAATGGCGAGAGAGCCGTCCGTCCACGGAGCAACGCGAACCGCCCGATCCTCGAATGGCAAGTACCACTCGACAGGCTTTTCAATCTTGAACGGCAGGAGTTCCGAACTGCGCGGCTCCGTGGGTTCGATTCCCTTGAAGAGTTCGTTCTCCCAGGTGTTCTCGATCTCGCGCGCCCACAGGACGGTCGTCTTCCTTCCTCGCAGACCGAGAATGCGCCAGAACGTCGTCTCGAAGTGGAACGGCACGAACGCCTCCGCAATTGGATCGAGGCCTTCGACGGCCTTGGCGAAGCGGCCGTAGTGCCACCAGAGGTTCCAGCGGTCGACGTACTGCTGCCCCCAATGCCACATGCAGCCCGTCCCGGCACCGCCGGCGAAGAACGGCGCAAAAATGGCGTCGTGGAGGAACATGCCATTCCTATCGAGGTCATAGACCTTGGACGGTCCCGCGTGATGCGCGAGCACGCCGCCGGTCTCCGCCAGCAGCGCGGGCTTGTCGAAGCGGCGGTCCAGCATTTCGCGGATGGCGTCCGCGCAGAGGATGTCCATCGGCCCGCGGCAGATGCGGATGTGCGCGCCCGGATCGAGGTAGCGGTGGACCTGCATGAAGGCATTGGGCTCGCTCCGTCCCATCACGTCATAGACGATGTGCGCTCTCGGCGAACCGAAGCTGCCCAGATTCTGCGTGATCATCTGCTTCGGAAAGATCTCCTGGAACTCCCGGAGCACCCGCGCGCTCCAGGGCGACCAGTCCTCGACCGCGCCCGTCGAATCAATTTCGTTGAACGGCTCCCAGTCGATGACCGCCGGCGAATCGCCGAGGCCGAGCGACGCGAGATAGCGGACCTTCCCCATGAAGATGTCGTGGCATTCCTCGGACGTGTAGAAGCCGTGCATCGTGCCGCCGGCATACGGGGCGTACAGTGGCTTGTTGCATTTGACGCCCCATTCGTCCGTCACTTCGGACGCGGGCCTGACGGACCGGAACACCTCGAGCGTGAACTTGATCTTGATCCCCAGTTCCTCGGCGATCTTCACGAGCTTGACGATGTTCTGTCCGTTGTGGGCATTGTAGACCCCCACCTGGTCGGTCAGCACCTCGAATGTGGGGCGACAGAGGAAGATCCGGATGTAGTTTCCGCCATATTTCGCGAAGGACCGCATCCAACGCTCCATCTTCGCCATTGTCTCCGGCTCTGGACAGTCGTACGCAGTCGATTCATCTGGATGCGCGTAGCAGAGGTTGATGCCGATCGGAATCCAGGGCCTCCCATCGGAAGTCTCGAAATAACGCTGACACCGCCTGCTGACGTCAACAACGCGCGTCGGTCCGGGTTTCGTCTGAACGCCCTGATTCGAGGGCGACTCCGCCGAATGTCCTGCCGCGACCAGTCCAAGCGCGGAACAGAACACCACGAATTCCCATCTCTTCATGCGCACGGCAATCCTTCCGTCATTTCCGGGTGCAACCTGAATCGACGGAGCCGACGTTGCCCCAGCGGTCGACCGAACGCACGGTGAACGTGGCGGAGGCGTTCTGCGGCTCATACGACGTCGCCACCGTGGAGGCGATCTGGCGGCCGTTCGCGTAGACGCGATAGTAGCAGTGGTGCGGATCGTCCGTCGCCGTCCAGGTAAGACGTCCATTCGCGACCTTCACGTCCTTGACTGCCGATGGCGTGCGGCTCTGGTAATCCGTCGTCACGAACGCCAAGCCCTTCTCCGGGACCTCGACGGCGAACGTGCCGGCCACGGGCGTCAGCGTTCCGTCGGGCGCCGGCAGGTCGCCAAACGCGTTCAGGCGAGGCCGGGCCGAATCGTAGAGGTAGAATCGCGGATCACGCGGACACGTCCCCCAGCCGGCGACGGAGACGGTCCGTTTGGGGCCCAGATTGACCAGCGCCAGGGTCTTCGTGCCGTCGCGGTTCTCCAGCACGCACGTGCGAAGGAACGGATCCTCCGTCTTCGCCGTCAGAACGTGCGCCCCCTTCCGGAAGTAGCGACTGATCAGACCGAGCGTGATGTAGGTCGGATTCGGACCGAAGTCCTCCTGGACGTCGCTCCAGCGGAAGACACCCCACTTGTTGTACTTCATGTCAGGCTTATAGACGGCCTTCGCGCTCTCGTAGCGCGCATGCCCGACGGGATCGTGCGAGTCCTCGATCACAAACGGATCGGGATAGTCGCAGAAGCTCCAGCTCATCACCGCATACGCGCCCGCGTTCACAGCCGCCATCGCCATCTCGGCCATCGTCACCGCCGCGACGCCCGCGCGCGACGCGTCGTAGCCGTTCCAGTTCCGGTCGTCGACCATGACTCCGCGTTCCCGCGGCGGCACGATGCCGAACTCGCCGAGCATCCAGCGCTTGGTACGCCCCAACGCCAGCTGGACGATGTTCGTGAACTGCTCCTCGAAGACGCTGTACGCCGAGAGATCCCCCGGCTTGACCTTGCCGTCATAATAGTGGGTGCAGTAGATGCCGGTGATGAGATCCATGTTCTCGACCGTCCACTTCAGCTCCTCGGCCTGCTTGCGGCCGTAGGAACCGTCCGAGGCCGCGAGCTGGATGTCGAGCCCGTGCCGGCGGAAGGCGTCGTAGAGCGCCTGGTGGTATTCCTTGAAGAGCGGCATCTGGTTCTTGTACTTGAAGAATCCCCACTGATCGTCGCACATGAGTTCGTTCGTCAGGCAGTAGTAGCGAATCTTGCGGCAGTCACGCACTTTGATCAGGTATTCGAGCGACTTCGCGACGCCCTCCGCATGGGCCTGGACGTCGAGCTTGTCGGGGAACGCCGGCATGGAGCCGCCGACGGCATAGATCGTCGTATCGCAGGGGCGGAACGTCTGGTCGTAGTAGTCGGCAAAGCGGTCGAGCGCCTCCTTCGACTCGCCGACGCGCCCCACGTAGACGCGCGAGAACGACGGCGAAAGCTCGCGGAACGACTTGACCGCCCGCTCGTTGCGAAACTCATCCGTCATCAACGGCGTCAGCTGCGCCTCGGCGTTCTGGAACCCGAACCCGCCGAACAGCCACGGCATCTTCGGACGCTCGATCGCGACGTGCGCCGCGCATGTCAGCGTCGCATCGTCCGCGGCGATCTTCTCGCGCGTGTCCGGACCAACCAACTCGAAATCCATGTTCTCGAGCCGCACGCCGTCGGCATGACGGACATACAGGCCCCAGGCCGGAAGTCCCTTGGCGAAGATCACCGACGACGGATAGGTTCCCTTGGCATCGGGAACTTCCTGCGGCACGTACAGATCGCCTGCGCCCTTGCAGACAATCTTCACGTTGCGCAGCGTGACGTTCTGCGGACGGCATTTCCCCGCGCCGGTGATGGAGGAGGCAACGGAGGATTCGGCGCGTCCCGTCACGTTCTCGACGAGAATGTTGCGGAGAATCCACTTGTTGCCGGTCGGGATCTTCCAGATGCGACTGGGACGCTCGCCGCCGCGGATGAAAATCGGCACATTGTACCCGTTTAACGAACTCCGGCGGAGCGTGACGTTCTCCACGATGCCGCCGTCCACGCACTGCACGGTGAAGCCGTTGAGTCCCGCCAGGTTCTTCGAGGCGTTCAGCCACTTGGCCCGCCAGGACTCCCACCACTCCTTCCCCGTCCGCGGATCGGGATGGCTGCGGCGCACCATTTCGCCCCGGCTATCCTCGAAGACGACATTGCGCATGACGCCATGGGAGGCCGTGCCCAGCTTGAACGCGTTGCCCGTCGAACGGCAGATGCAGCGCCGCACAAGGATGTTCTCGACCACGTAGTCCGGACAGTTCGATTTGATGACGATCGCGTCGTCGCTGGAATCGACGTCGCAGTCCTCGATCAAGACGTTTCTCGCCTCGACGTCGAAGCCGTCATTGTTCGACGTGCAGTGGTTGTCGATCGTCACACGGCGGGCGACAACGCCATCCACCTTGTGGAAGACGATGCCCCAGCTCGCGGAATCGAGAAGCTTGAAGTCCTCCAGACGGACATTTCGGCAGTCGGCGAAGACAAGCCCGCGCGGCCGCAGGCCCTCGCTGCCCGCCGCATGCGTGGCCAGATCCACCCAGGTCCAGCCATTGCCGAGAATCGTTCCGCTGCCGGTCACGGCAATGTCGTGGGCGTTCGTCGCGATAATGACGCCCATCCAATCGCCCTCCGAATACGGACGCGTGAACTTGGGGTAGGCGGTACGGTCCGACGTGCCTTCAAGCACAGCCCCCTTCTCGAGATGGAGTTCCACACCGCTCTTGAGGTCGAGCTGCCCGACCACGTGCCGCCCGGCCGGGATGTTCACCACGCCGCCACCACGCGCGGACGCCGCATCGATCTGCGCCTGAATCGCCGCATCTTCCCGCGGCGGCGTCCCCGCCGCAGCGGCTCCAACCAGCATCACACCCGAAACGACGGCCAGCATCCGCGTGGCCCAGAACATTTTCATCCTATTTTCCATGGCATCCATTATACCAAACCCTGTTATGACCTGTCCCGTTGTCCCATTTGCGAATCGGCAACAGATTTATTTGTCTTTCAACATGAGAAGATGTTATACTTCCGTCCATGCAGACGAAGAAAGTCATTCTTCATTTTCGTTTGAACGGCGTTCCGGGACGTAACCAGCTCAACGGTATCTTCCGTTTTCTGGGGCGGCTCGGCAACTGGGATCTCCGGCTCACCCAGAGCGAACAGGAGCTCATCGCCGAACTGGAGGCGGCCCGGCGCGGGCCAAACCGTCCCGACGGCTTCATTGTGTCCGCCCCCGTTTCGGATGAGATCTGCCGAAAGATCGAGATGGTCGAGACGCCGACCGTCCTTCTCGACATCCGTCCGCATCGATTCCACCGCCGCAGGGCCAACCTCGCCTTCGTCCTCAACGACGATGCGGAGATCGGGCAGACGGCCGCGCGGCATCTGATCGGCCTGGGGAACTTCCGTTCTTTCGCCTTCATCCACGCCAAGGACACGCGTCCCTGGTCGGATTTGCGCGGAGAGGCCTTTTTGCAGGAACTAGAACGCCATGGCCGGAGCTGCAGCATCCTCCCGCCCAACGATTTCGACTCCGAAGTCGACCGTGCGCGCCTGACGGACTTTCTCCGTGGACTTGAGCGTCCGGCCGCCGTCTTCGCGGCCTGGGACAACCGTGCCATCCAGGTCCTGGAGGCGGCCCGTGAGGCCCGCATCGTCCTTCCCGACGAGATGGCCGTCCTCGGCGTCGACGACGAAATTCTCTGCGAACATACGCATCCACCGCTGGCCAGCATCCGACCCGACAACGAGCGCGAAGGCTACGCCGCAGCTGAGACGCTCGACAATATGATCAATGGGCGGAAATGGCATGTTTCAACGCTCTGCGCCATCAGCGGCATCAGCGAGCGGGAATCTGCCAGCGCCATCGCGCCCGGCGGACATCTCGTCCGACGCGCACTCGACTTCATCTACGCGAATCGCACGCGCCCCCTCCGAGTCACCGACGTCGTCCAACATCTCGGCGTCTCGCGCCGCCTCGCCGACCAGCGGTTCCGGCAGTTCCAGAGCGAGTCGATCCTCGAAAGCATCACCCGCATCCGCCTCGAAGAGGTCAAGAAGCGTCTTG
>JAUNMP010000218.1 GCA_030537465.1 bacterium | reverse complement strand
GTCGGGCGACAAGGCGTGCCAGACGTCTTCAGCCATCGTTCCTGGAATCAATGGAAAGTGGCATCATGCCGCATTTACCTCCCTTGCCAACGATGGGACGGTCACGCTTTTCCAGGATTACAATGCAGTCAAGTCGGACACAGGGTATTCCGTGGCGCAGTCGAAGCCGTCCGACTGGGCAAAAAAATTCCTGGCCATCGGTGCGCATCCGCAGCGTGAGGGCCGTGCGTTTCCGGGCGAAATCCTCGACGTCCGCATCTCCGATACAGTTCTGACGTCGGATCAGTTCCTGCGCGTGCGTGTGCCGCCGCGCGAAACGCCGCCGGAAACGGTTGTCTACGCGCCCATGGATGCCGCAATCGGTGCGTCGTGGACGGACTTCGTGACGGCGAATGCCGCGACGGGAACGGAAACCGTCGTTGTGAAGGCGCGGCGTGAATCTACGTCGCCGCTCGCGACGGTCGACGGGACGGATATGTCCGGTGCCGCCTATCGTTTCGGCATCAATGATCCACGGGAGTTGTCGCCCAATGCGGCGTCCTTGCATCTGAACGTGGGGGAAGACAACAATGGCAATGGGCTTGTTCTCGCCGCCAATCCGAAACTGGAAGATGGAGACTTCACGTTTGAATTTTTCTTCAAGACGCCGGGACAGGTTCCTGCGGGGACGACCTGGACGCTCTTCCGCTCTCCCTGCGTGAAGGTGGGCATTGGTACGGCTGTTGGCAAAGAGGGGAGAATCCTTTTGCGTGGCTTTACAACATACAACAGCTATGACGGCATCAAGGACCTGTATGGCACATTCCGTGTCGATGATGGTCGCTGGCATCATGTGGCGGGCGTCTATACCGTCGCGAACCACACCTTCAAACTCTATGTCGACTACATGTTGCAGAAAAGCGATGTCGTCACGTTGGCGACGAACGGCACGGCGGCTCCATCGATCGGCTGGCAGAACGACTGGACAGGTGCTAAACAGTATTTCCCCGGCTGGATGGACGAGGTCTGGATCACGAAGAAGGCGCTGGGGCCGGAGTCGCTCCTGATCGCCGATCCGGTCGATACGGTGGAGGCGCTCGCGCAGATTGATTTCGACGATTCGGATTTCTCCGTGGATCCTTATCCGTCTTCGCTGAACCGTCTGGGCGAGGGAAGCTCCCGTACTGGTGGCTCTGAACCGTCGTTCAGCACGGAGTGCCGCAGTCCGCTGGCGCTGGATGGCGAGGACGGACTCGTTCGGAAGCAGAATGTCAAATCTCTGGAGTTGAAGGGCGGAGAAGTCTACTTCCCGAATCTGTATTTCCTCAAGGGAAAGACCTCGTTCACGGCCGAGTGGTTCATGAAGCTGACGGCCTGTGATGCGGGAGCCAGCATTCTGCGGCTCGACACGGAAACGGGAACGAAAGATCAAGATCCGCTCTGGCGCATCTACGTGTCGGATGCGAACAAGAATGCTCTTCTTCTGCGGGCCTGGGCCGGAGGGGATAAGAAGACGCCGAACTGGGGAACGCTGCCGTCTCGTGTCGACGATGGACGCTGGCACCATTACGCGGTCACACTGGACACGGCTTCGGTGGGCGGCAAGACGGTCTGTTCGCTCTATCGGGACTACAAACTCGTGGGGAGCGTCCAGCAATTCACGGGGTATCTTGCCTATGGAGAGGCGACCAAGCTGAGTCTGAAAATTGGCAGCGATGGAAATCTCACGGGTCTGATTGACGAAATTCGTTTCTCGGATGGCGTGCTTCCGGTGAAGTCCTTCATGCGTGCGGCACCGAACGGCACGTTGGTACTCTTCCGGTGAGGTTCGATATGGATCTGATTCGGAAGGTGCTGCTGGCACTTCCGTGCTGGGCGGCGATTCAACTTCTGGCGCTTCCCGCTGCGCCGTACGTGGTTCAGAACTGCACGGGCTACAACTCCTGGCCCATGATGCAGGCCGTGGGGCGGCGTCTCGTCTGCACATACAGCCGCGGGACGGGACACAATATCGGCGAGGGCGTGCGTGGCGTCTATGCGCGGACTTCCGACGATGGGGGGCGTACGTGGGGGCCGGAAGTCTGCATCGTCGACGAGAGGGATCGTGGCGAGGTGACGATAGGAAAGGGTCTGGACGCCGACGGCGCCATGCTACTCTGGATCCGTTCCATCAAGGGCGCGTACCGGCACGATCTCTATCGTTCGCATGATGGACAGACGTGGCAGAAAATCTCGACGCCGAACCTTGATCCCACGCCCATTCAGATCACGGACGTCTTCAGCGTTCCCGGAAAGGGTTTGATGGCGCTCTGGTTCGCGGGCGACTACAATGCCGAAGGGGGACACTCGTGGGGCGTCGTCACGAGCGACGACAATGGTCTGACGTGGTGTCAACGAACTGTTGAACGCGATTTGCCCAAGGCGGACTGGCCGACTGAACAGAGCGCGGTCGTTCTGGGATCGGGGCAGATTCTCGCCATTGGCCGTACGGAACTGGGGCGTGGTCAGTGCCAGTTCCAGTTGGAGTCGTCCGATTTCGGCCAGACATGGACGCGGCGGTTGACGAACATCTCCGACACGTATTCGTCGACACCGTCGTTGATCTATGATGCCGACACAGGTACGATCGCGAATTATTATTTCGAGCGTGGAAAGGGATTGATCAAGCGGCGCGTCAACACCGTGGCTTCGGTTTGGAACAATCCCACCAGCTGGGCGAGTCCCGAAGTCGTCGGCGTGGGAAGCGAAAGCACCTGGGACACTGGGAACGTGAACGTGACGCGCAGGGGGCGGATCCATCATGTGGCCTATTATTCAGGTCTCTCGCCGCAGACGTCAATCTACACCCTGCCTGTCCGCGTACCAGGCCTGAAGCCATAGGGCCGTTGTACGTGTGGAACCGGGCGGCTATTTTGATTTTCTGAAATAGCCGCCCGATTTGGTGAAGACTGAAGATTGAATTGACGCATGAAAATGATTGAAACGAGGAATCCGATGAAAAAGAGCATGTTTGGTCTTATTGCCTTGATGGCGCGTGGCGTCCGGCGTGTGGGATCCGAAGAAGTTCCTGTGGGGCCTCCCCAAGGGCACGCTGGTCATCGTGCGCTGAAGAATGATGACGATCGACGGAGTAGTTGGCTCATGAAAATAGTTTAGTTTTCGATGAGATGGCTCATAAAAATAGTGTATGAACCATAAGGATGGCTCATAAAAATATACGGTTCTTGACTTCAGATAATTAATATGCGAAAATAATCGCATGAAACCAGCAAAACCTCTTATATATCTAAGAAGAAAGATTGATGACGAACTCGTGCGATGGAAAGCGCGCGAGGATCGCTTGCCGTTGATTCTGAAAGGGGCTCGCCAGGTTGGCAAGACGGAATGCGTGCGGCACTTTGCAGCGGCGACATATGCCTCCCTCATCGAAATCAATTTTGTCGAGAGACCGGATTTCAAGGAAATCGTACGCGATGGGTTCTCCGTTGAGAGTGTGGTTCGGAATATGTCCATGACGGATCCGACTCTTCGCTTTGTGCCGGGCAGAACATTGATTTTCTTTGACGAGATCCAGGAATTCCCCGAAATCGCGACCTCGCTCAAGTTCTTTGCGCAGGACGGACGATATGACGTCATTGCAAGCGGGTCACTGCTTGGGGTGCACTTCAAGCGCATCAAAAGCTACAGTGTGGGGTACCAGGAATCCATTCGCATGCGGTCTCTTGACTTTGAGGAATTCCTGTGGGCCTGTGGATACAGGGAGGATCAAATCGCTGATTTGCTGGAGCCGATTTTCTCACGGCGTCCATTCAGCATGGCCACGAAGGCCGCGATGGACCGCAGATTCCTCGATTACTGCGTGCTGGGGGGTATGCCGGATGTCCTGGAGACTTATTTTGTCAAAGGGACGTTCGAACGAGTACCATTTACACAGGGGCGAATTCTCGAGGACTATCGCGAAGATGTCAGGAAATACGCCGAAGGCCTGGATCCCGTTCGTATCCAGTCCGTCTTTGATTCGATTCCTCGGCAATTGGCGAAAGACAACCACAAGTTTCAGTGGGCCGCCATTCGAAGAGGTGCCGGTGCGAAAGATTACTGGGGCTGCGTGGAATGGCTTGAAGATGCGGGTGTTGTGGAGAAGAGCAAAGCGCTGGATTTTCCGGAACTTCCCATGGGTGCGCATCTTCAGGCTGATGCCTTTCGCTTGTATATGGGTGATTCGGGATTGCTTCTTTCCATGTTGGAGGAGCCGGTACAGGAGGATGTGCGCGTGCGGCGGAATCTGGGCACCTGGAAGGGGGCGCTATTCGAGAATATCGTCGGGGAGGCCCTGGCCAAGGCGGGGGCAACGCTTGGTTACTATCGTAAGGAGAATTCGACCCTTGAGATCGATTTCCTTCTCCGGGCGAAGGACGGTCTCGTGCCAGTTGAAGTGAAAGGCGAGAACAAGCGAGCACAGAGTTTGCGGACTCTCATTAAGGGTGAGAGCTATCGCGATATATCCTGGGGCATTAAGCTTGTCAATGGAAATGTCGGTTTTGAGGACAATGTGCTGACATTGCCACAATGGTGCGCATTTCTTCTGCCGAAGGTCGTGGACGAATTCTGCAGAGACTAGAAGATGCTCTTGACTGTTTTGAAATCAGAAATGAGGAATCAATGAAGAAAACGATGTTCGGGCTTGTTGCCTTGATGGCATGTGGTGCGTCGGCCTTCGAGCCGATCGTGCTGCAGGCGAAGGACTTCTCGCTGGCGACGGGGAATCCCTCGCTGCAGATGTGGCAGAAGGACGCGGCCGTCGTGCCGGTGTGGTCGCTTTCGGGCGGACAGCTCGGGCAGTCCGTCGTCGCGACGACGCCCCCGTTGCCGGCGGACTGCCGCGGCGTGAAGATCGAGCTCCTCGTGGTCAACAACGAGAAGACGGCGAATGACACGTTCACGGACGTCTATCGCGTTGACGTGGCCGAACTGGCACCGGGGGAACCGGTGAAGACGACGAACGGCAAGCCGGTGATGAACCGCCTCGCGCCGAAGCCCTGGACGCCGCGGTGGCTCGAGATCGAATCGTATGTGGTCGTGAAGGGCGGGGCGCCGCTCACGCTGCGCGTCCGCCGCGAGCCGGACGACCGGTCCGACACCTACGACCGCCCGGCCGGCCTCGTCCAGGTGCGCGTGACGCCGTGTCCCGCGCCGGCGCCGGCGTTCAAGGTGGAGAACCGCCCGGGCTACAATTCCTGGCCGATGATGCAGGCGATCGGCAGCAAACTCGTCTGCACCTACAGCCGCGGTTCGGCCCACACCATCCACGAGGGCATCCGCGACGCCTATGTGCGCACCTCGACGGATGGCGGACGCACCTGGACGCCGGAGGTCTGCTTCGCGAACGATCAGAACGTGGGCGAAGTGATGATCGGGAAGGGAACCGATCTCGACGGCGCCGCGCTCTTCTGGGTGCGCTGCCTCGGAAAGCCGAAATCGCACCACGACCTCTACCGCACGAAGGACGGCCTCACGTTCGAGAAGATTTCCGAGCCCGTTCTTTCGCCGTTCCCCATGCAGATCACGGATGTCTTCCACGTGGATGGCAAGCTGATGGCGCTCTGGTTCGCCACGCGCTATCGGGACGGCGAGGACGACAACCACTGGGGCACGCTGGTAAGTGCGGACAATGGTCGCACCTGGACGCAGACGACCATTGAGCTCGTCCGCCAGAAGGCCGAGCTGCCGACGGAACCGTGCGTGGTCAATCTCGGCAACGGTCGTCTGCTCGGTCTCGCCCGCACGGAGAACGGCGGCGATTCGCTCGCGAGCCAGTTCCAGCTGACGTCCCTCGACAACGGCGTCACCTGGAAGAAGACGCGCACGAACATCCGCGACGTCCATGCCTCCTCGCCTTCGCTCATCTACGACAAGGCGTCAGGCCTCGTCTACAACTACTACTACGAGCGTGGCCGCCATGTCGTGAAGTGCCGTGTGGCGAAGGCGGACGACATCTTCGACCATCCGTTCGACTGGCCCGTGCCGCAGCCCGTGCTCGTCGGCGACGAGAAGCGTCCACACGACGCCGGCAACGTGAACGCCGTCGAAATGAACGGTCACCACTATCTCACCTACTACTCCGGCACGGACAAGGACACGACGGTCTACGTCGCCCCCGGACTGAAGTAGGGCACCCCTCGGGCGCGAAATTTGGATTTGTAAATTTCGCGCCCAGAATGAGCGGGATAAAACGGGCGCGAGATTTGTCTTTGACAATTTCGCGCCCTGATTCTGCCGCGGTTGTGATATAATGACGGTCCGTGAAAGGGCAGTTATATGGCGAGATTTGTTGGCAGAACCGAATATCTTGATGATTTGGAGTCGCTTTGGAGAAAGCGGACATCCTCGCTTGTGGCTTGCCGTGGAAGACGGCGTATCGGGAAATCGACGCTTTTTCGTGAGTTTGCGCGTCGGTCGGCGGAGGTTTATATCGAAATCGAAGGCTTGGCGCCCGTGCCTGGCATGACGAATGATGATCAGCTTGCAGGCTTTGCCGAGTCTCTTGCACGTGAGACATCAACGCCGATCCACACGTTCAAGAATTGGCTTGATGCATTCTTCTGGCTTGATCAGAAAATCGATGATACGAAGCGGACGGTTGTCGTCCTGGATGAAATCTCGTGGATGGGGAACTACGACAAGAACTTTCCTGCCGTGTTGAGAAAGGCCTGGGAGCGCTATTTCCACCGCCATGAGAAACTGATTCTTGTCGTTTGCGGCAGCGTTTCGGCATGGATCAAGCACAATCTGCTCGACAACACTGGTTTCGCCGGGCGCTTTTCCCGCGACTACGTGCTTTCGGAGTTGAAGCTGTCGGATTGCGCCGCGTTCTGGGGAGAGGCTGCCGGGAGGGTGATGGCGCGAGAGATGCTGGACGTCCTTTCCGTGACAGGCGGGGTGCCGCGGTATCTTGAGGAGATTGATCCAGGACTCGATGCGAACGAGAACATTCGTCGCCTCTGCTTCATGAAGTCGGGTGTTCTCTATACGGACTTCGATGCGATTTTCAATCCGTTGTTTGGCGAAGAGAACGAGACGAAGAAAGACATCCTCCGGTTGCTGGGGGAAGGTCCGTTGGCTGGAACGGAGATCGCCGCGCGGTTGGGCCTTATGCGGAACGGACATCTCTCGGAGGTTCTGCGGGCCTTGTGCGAAGGGGGCTTCATTTCCGACGATGCCGGCATCAATCCTGAAACGGGAAAGCCGTGCCGCCTTGCACGCTATCGTCTGCGCGACAACTATACGCGTTTCTATCTGAAGTACATTGAACCCCATCGGCGTGAAATCGAATTGGGGACCTATCGCTATGTCTCGCTTGAGAGTCTGCCGGGATGGAGCTCGATACTTGGCCTTCAGTTCGAGAATCTGATTGTCAACAATGCAATGGATCTCCTTCCATTTCTGCATCTTGGAAATGCCATTGTCGAGTCCGTAGCGCCCTATCGGCATGTACGGAAAGGTCGGGACGGGAAGCCTGGAGGGTGTCAGATCGATCTGCTGGTGCAAACCGCGCGAACGGCATATGTCGTTGAGGTGAAGCGTCGACGTGAGATTGCGCCGTCGATCGAGTCCGAGGTCGAGCAGAAGATCAGGCGATTGCCCCTGCGCGCGGGGCTCTCGGTTCGGCCCGTGCTTGTCTACGATGGGGACCTTGCACCATCCGTCGAAGGAACGGGATTCTTTGACGCGATCATTCCCGCAGCCAGGTTGCTGGAGCAAGCTCAGTGAAGTTTTTGATATAATGAACGCCATGTGGTGAATGAGGTAATTGCAAAACCTCGGCGAAGTCGTGCCGGACGTCCGCCTGACGGCG
>JAUNMP010000437.1 GCA_030537465.1 bacterium | reverse complement strand
AGGAAGCGGATGTTCGCCTCGTTGTTCTTGAGCTGGATGTAGAAGTCGTGCATCATCTCCCGGACGGCCAGAAGAGATTTTCTGTCGCCGAAGAACCCCTGGAACGGCACGTCGTATTCGTCCACAAGGACGACGAACGGCCCCTTCTGCGCGGCGAGCGCCTCGAAGAAGTTGCCGAGGCTCATGCCGGGCTCCGAGACGGTGCGGACACCGTCCAGCCCGAACGACGTGATCTGCCCCTTCACCAGCTCCAGCAGATTCTCGCGCAGCTTGTCGACGGTCGGCGCGACGACTCTCGCCATGTTGAGCATGACGACAGGATACGTCTTCTTCCAATCCCAGCGCTTCTTCTCGATCTTGAGTCCCTTGAACAGATCGCGGCGTCCCTCGAACAGACACTTCAAGGTCGAGAGCATGAGCGACTTGCCAAACCGACGCGGACGGGAAATGAAGAACTGACTGCCGTCCCGCATCGCGGCGAGACGCCAGAGCAAATCAGTCTTGTCCACATAGACAAAACGATTTCTGCGCAGTTTCTCAAACGATGAGATATCTGTCGTAATCTTTTCCATAATCAAACGATGCGACTATTGTACCATTTCTCTCCACACGCGAATAGGGGGACGGCACTTCAGGATTTAACCAAATGTGGCGCTATTCAAATTCCCCGCACGGACCAGGCATCCGAACAGGGAACAACCTCTGCGGAGATGCCCTTCAGACCGGAGGCGGAAACCTGCGGCTTGCCGGCCTTTTCATTCCAGAGGCGGATCAGCGGGCCATCGACGCCCTGAACCTCCAGATTGTCGATCGAAACCGTCCCCAAGTGGGCGCCCCGGATCAACTCCTTCTGCGGACGCTCGAATCCCAGCAGGCAGTCCTTGAATGTGAGCGACAGGGGCAATGCCGGATCGCCCCACGCGCTCAGCGGCAATTTGAGTCCCGTCGCCTTGACGCGGATGAAGCTGATATCCGCCAGCGGCTGGCCGCGCTGCCACTTTTCATTTCCGTAGTTGTAATGGAAGTAGCGGTCCGTGCCGTGACTCGTACAGTCGACGATGCGGATCCTGCCGGCCGGACGACGAATCGGATGCGTGCCGTCGGCGTAGTAGGTGAAGAAGGAGAGCATGTTGTTGCGCTTCGCGCGCCCCGACGGCGCGCCCGCGATCTTGTCCCCCTTGGAGAGCGCGCCGCGGAAACCATATTCGCCCGGACCGCGCAGCGTGCACTTCTCAATCAGCACATCCGTGCCGGCGAAGCGAAAACCGCTGCAGGCCGTGTTCAGGAAGCAGTCACGCACCACGACGTCCGTGTTGTCGAAGCCGGCGATGCAGTCGTCACCCGTCTTGAACGTGCAGCCCAGAATCCGGACCTGGTCGCAGCCATTGATGTGGAAGCCGTCGTGTCCGGCAAGCCCCGTCACCTTCTCCGCATGGACATTGCGAGAATCGGCGATTCGATGCGCCCAGTTGCCGGTGTTGCGGATCGTGTAGCCGCGCAGCGTCAGGTTCGTGCAGTTGATGGCGCTGA
>JAUNMP010000217.1 GCA_030537465.1 bacterium | reverse complement strand
GCCGTCAACGCCGAGGTTTTGCAATTACCTCTGAAGACAACCATCGTTCCACCTCCGCGGACGAGCAGCGTCCCCGTTCCGGACGAGGCAGCGAAACGTCCCGCCAGAGCGCCAGGCGCCGCAGCCGAGTAGGTCCCGGGCCGGACACGGACAAATTCCTTTTTCTCGTCGCTGTAGACAAGAACCATTGCGACACGTTGCTGGACACCATCCGCAATCGCCAGCGCCCCTTCGTCCGCCAACCAGATCGTGGCGATCTTGTCATTGAGATTGGACGCCGCCGTCAGCGACAGTACGCCCTTCGTCTTCACATACACGTTCGTGCCGTTCGCCCAGCTCGCGTCCTTTGCCAGGACGAGCGTGCCGTTCGTCACCGTCAAGTCGCCCGTTGACGCGAAGATCCGATTGGTCAGCGTCAACATCGCCTCGGGGAAGGTCTTACGCGCGCCGAAGAGAATCGAAACGGGGCCTTCAATCCGTGCCCCCAGAACGCTGTTCGTCGTAATGACGGTCTTGGCATCGTTCCACTGGTAGGGCACGACCTCAAACGTGGCCGGCCGAGCGGATGTCAGCAGCCCTTTTGTTCCCGTGGCGGCCGAACACCACTGAACCGTACCGGCCAGATCGCAGATGCCGTCATCGCTGTCAAAGTTCCACTCGCCCGTGCGATGTCCAACATCGCCCACGCTTCGGTCGAGTTTCAGGAAACGGTCGCAGCCGAAGGTCTGGCAGGCGGTACCATAGGTCGCATAGAAGGTTGCGCACGACCAGGTCTTCGATCCTGTCGAGTAGATGTGCGTACCTGCCTCCGGACGAATCATGTTGCCCTGGTTGCGCGTGTACGGCGCCTGACGGAACTCGACCGTTCCCTTGCAGTTCGCATTGGGAACGTAGTGTTGAAGATCGAAATAGATCTCGCCACCGATGGTCAGCTTCGCATCGGGGGCGACCACCGGCTGGAAGTTTCCTGTTATCCGCAAGTAGCCATTCAGTTCCCGTTTGTCGTACCAGCGACAAATGTGAGGCTCTTGTTGTTTCCGCCGACGAACGCGGCCCCCTTGTTCACGACAACGTTCGAGAACACCAGAGGCGCCGTCGATGCGGACTGCACGAGCGTAGAGGTGTCTTCAGGCGCACCAAGAGTGCCGAACAGCGTCAACGTGCCCTCCTTCACCGTGAGGCCGCCTGAGAACAGATTCTCGCCGAACAGTCGCGTGGATCCCGCGGAAACCTCCATGGCGCCAGCGCCCGTAATGCCACCCCGGAAAACCAGTTCGTCCGTCTTCGGGAACGTCCACGCCGTCGACCCGTTCAATGCGAGCGGACAGTCGAACGACCAGCTCTGCGCGGTTCCCGATCCCGCACACGTGACGCCGGACGCACCAATCGTCAGTATGTGATCGCCGGCAAAATCGAACCCCGCCAGAGACGCGTCCAATGTCAGACCGAGAAACTCGGCGTCCGCGTCCACCGTCATGCGCGACCCCGCGACAAGGGCTGCCTCGAAACCGCCGCTCGTCAAATCCGGCGCCTCTCCGCTCCAATTGGCAACAATCTGAATGGAGTCGGCGTCTCCCCCGCCAGCATTCCAAACACCGGCGCTGCGCGTCAGTTTCTGGACCTTCAGCGTTCCATCCCCCAGCAGAAAACCAAAGTCCCCTTTCGTATAGGTCCCATTGGCCTGCTTGACGCCATCAACGTAAAGCTCGGCCACCGCCACCTCAAATCCAGCGGGAATGGACACCTGGGACGTCGCCGCCACACGAAGCACGGTCGACTCGGCGGAGAACGGCGAAATCGAGCTGCTCTCGACGACCAGCTGCCCCCGCCCCTCGACCATCACGTTCGTCGCACCGCCAAAGGCATCGGAGGCCGTACCGGCAAGCCACAGTTTGCCGCCCGGCGCAATCAAGACGCCCGGCACGTTCGAGAACGACTGAACCTCCAGCAGTTTCACGCAGCCATTGGAGACGACCATGTCGCCCGTCATGTAACAGGTCCGGTTGTCGAACGACTGCGTCTTGCCCACGGCATCCAGGACAATCGTCACGTCGCCATGCGGTTGACAGTATGTGTTTCCGCCATTGGTCAAGGTCAGCGTCGCTGGACCGCCCGTGGACAACACCCGACAACCGTCGACGCCAAGACCGGCCTGATGTCCGGAATTCCAGTTCAACCGGCCGATGCGCTGATTGAAACCTTGAAGATCGAGAAGCCGGATGGCGGTTCCCGCACCTGCCGAATTCCACTGGAAACTTGCGAGCGGGAAGGCATTCTCGTTCTCGGCATAGAAGTTCGTGGCCTTCAGCGTCACGGTTGAAATCGTGTGGCGGGACCCATCACCATAGAAATGGAACGACCCGTTTTTGGGGAACCCCGTCGTTGCATTGTACGCCAGCAACGTCCGGATCTTGAACGTGCTCGTCGGCAGAATGTCGATCCGTCCCGTGTTGTAGAAAAGGAAGTCGGTGCCGATTTCAACGGGGCCGGCAAACGTCGTGACGATCTTCTCGTTGGCGTCGATCAGACCGAGGGTCCCCGGAGACGAGGTGATTTTTCCTTCAAACGTGGTGCTTGCGAGACAACGGATGTTGTAGAGCCCCGCGCCTCCGCCCGAGGCCGTGAAGGACATCGTGTTGGGGACGGTCGCCCCCGCCGCATTGAAGATGAATCCGGCACCCTCGGCCGTCGCCGTGGCGGAACTGGACAGAGGCCCCGTGCCGAAGGCTCCCGCCACGTCCATCTGGACGTTGCCGGCCGCCACCTTGATGGCACCGCTGAACGTCGCCGAATTGTCGGCGGCCAGAATCAACGTGCCCGCCCCCGTCTTGTTCAACGTCCCGGATCCCGTGATTGGACCCGACCACGTGAGCGTATCCCCGCTCGCCACGGACACCGTCACGTCGCCCGACAGATCCTTCGCCGTATCATCCACCGTCGCGGCAGCCCAAACAGAACCGCCCACGGCCAACACGGACAACACGAGACACATCTTAAACGGAAATAACATGGGGGGAATCCTTTCTCACAATGCAGATCTGTTGAAATACGCGGCCGAGAGCCGGACGTCGTCGAAGGTGTCCTTGCGCTTTTCGCACTCGACAACTATCCATTTCGTGCCTGCGGCACGTGCGGCTGCGAGAATCGCCGGCCAATCCTGCCGATCGTCGGTCGCACCGACGAAGGTTCCGGGATAGGGCTTCGCGTGAAGACCGGGCACGCGGCCTGCCAACCGTCCCAGCACCACCGCGGGAACGCGACCGGATTCAAGGACGGGACCGACGTCGAGTTCGAAGTTGAACGTCGGGCAATTGACGAGCACGTCTCCCGGACAGACGCCGTCGAGGGGCTCCGCGAACTCATGGAGGTGGTTGTGGTAGCCGATCCGGATGCCGGACGGCGCCAGGCGACGGCCATATTCGTCCAGCTTCCGGACGAAGTCCTTCCAGCCGTCCAGCGTCTTCGGCTTGAACCAGGGGATGTAGACGAAACCGATGTCGAAGCGTTTGCAGAAGGCCACCGTTTTCGCGAGAGCAGTCTCCGTTTCGAGCTCTGGGAATCCAACTGGCATATCGGCGATCTTCAGTCCGCTCGCGGCGAGTGCCTTCTCAAGCTTGTCGGGATCGCAGTCCCAGAACGCCTTCGACTGCACGCCTTCGTAGCCCATGTCCGCCAGCTGCGGGAAGACGCTCGTGATGTCGCCATTCTTCTGCCAGATGTCCTTGACGCTCCACATCTGGCAGGCCAGTTTCAACTTCCGCCCTTCTCCCGCAAGGCCGGCACAACCGGAGAGTGTCGCAGCTCCCGCAGCCCCCAGACCACAACCTATGAATTCTCGTCTTGTCATCCTGTGAATCCCTATTCTAGTTGACTTTGAACAAGTAGTCAAGACGTGCAGCATCTTTTACGAGGATAAAAAGCGGCGCGGAGGTCAGAGGGACTCGACCGTCCACGGGAGGCTCGCGGAGGTTGCCCATCAGATCAATGAACTGGGCGCCCTGGAGATTCAACGACAGGACGGGACCCGGTTTGAGACCATGCTCGACATCGTTGTCCGTCGTCCAGAGGGCCAGCACGCCCGCGGTCGAATCCGGCGAAGGACGGAAGCAATAGCCGCGGACACCTCCAGGAAGATAGATCCGTCCCACCAGGCGCGGATCGGGCAACAGGCGCCCCAGCGTATTCGAGATCTTCGTCCACATGTATGGTGCCATCCGGGCGTCGATCACGGGACGATGCTGCCAGGTGTGGCACGTCATCACCCGCGGCCAGCGCGCAAGGTCCATCACGTAGATGCGCGCCATCGTCGCCGCCTGCAGGAACTCGCGGTTGCCGAGATCCTGACTGGCGGGCTGTCCGTAGTACTTGTCCGCCCAACCGTCCGCATTCCACGCGGGGATGTAGAACGGCAGGATGTTGAAGCCCTCCGAGTGCATGATCGGCGTCGTCTCGGGATAGCCGAAACGGTCCAGCAGTTCAATGAGCGCCGCATCGTTCGCATCGCGGTCGAAACGGCCCAGCACGGAACCGTCGATGGCATGGTAGGTGTGGACGGCGATGTAGTCGTATTTGAATCTGTGACGGTCCGCCGTGGCGAGGAAATTCTCGATCAGCGGACGATTGTTGCCGCCGGGATTGAAGTTGCACGAGCCATGCGTCGGCGCGTACATCAACTTGAGACCGCGTTCGTCGAAGGCCCTCTTGAGTCCCCGCCAGCAGGCATGCTGGAACTGGAAATACGTCTCGAAGGCGTTTCTGCGCCGTTCCTCCGCGCCCACCCCTTTCGCGGCCAAAGCGTCCCGCAGAAACGGCGACGCGGCCTCCTCCTCGTTCCAGAGCGCCCACCAGCGGTCGTCGGGATCGCAGACGCGGCCCGCCTCGTAGGCCGCCGTCTCGATGAAGGAAACCACCTCGGGCGTCGCATTCGTGTAGACCTTGAGGCCGGGCTTCCGCCAGCCGAAATTCGCGGGATCGCGGGCGGCCAGCTCGCTCGACAGGCAGTGCAGGCGATTGGCGATGCCGTAGGTGCGGGCCAGCACGGCGGTTGGCGCCGAATTGGTGAATTTCCGATTCTGCGTCCAGGTGGTCGTGGTGATGCCCCAGTCCCGCGCCAGCCGCGCGTAGGTTTCGCCGCGGGAGCTCTGCTCGTACCAGGGGAAATGGACGTAGAAATGCGCCGTCGGATGCGTGCCGTCGAGCGGACGCGTCACCGACAGACGTTGATAGGGTCCGTGCCAGGTGCGGCCGCCCACCGTGTAGACTGTCTCGAGGACGAACACGCCCTCGCCCACGCGTGCCGGATCGAGATCCAGAGCCAGATCCTGCGGCAGACGGAATGCGGTCTTTCGGGAGAAGACCGTCTCGTTGTAGAAGTTGCGGAGCTTCACCTCGACCTCTCCGGCGGTTCCCGTGCCGCCAACCAGTTCAAGCCGCGCCTTCAGGGGCGTTCCGAAACGCAGGTTGTTGTCGGGATCTGCCGTCACGAGATTTCCCTCGACGGGCGGCTGTTGCGACTCCGTCGCAACGGTCCCCGGCTCCACGCGCACGCCGTCGATCAACGCGCCGCCGTGGCCGCCCAGACGGATCACGCAGTCGCCGCGGGTCGAGCGGAACGGCACTTGCACGCGCCGCCATTCGCCTTTCGTCGTCCCCCACCAGCGCTGCGGCGCCTTCGTCCCGAGCCACTGGATGTTGCCGCCGTTCGACGCCGCCGTCGGATCGATGCCGATTGTCGCACCACCGTCGGGAACCTTGATCCAGGCCGAGACGACATACGGGGCCCCAGCGTCCAGGGCGAGCGGGAGGGACTGGAGTCCTTCCAGCACGCGTCCCTGCGAATTGGCCCGGAAGCGGAGCGCCTTGCGCCCGAACTTCGCCTCGGAAACGATCTCCTCGAATGGCGCGCCGCCTTCCGCGACGACCGTCGACCAGCTTGCGCCGCCGTGGCCGAACGCCCAGCCTGAAAGGCCCTGTTCGAATCCGCCGTTCTGCAGGAGATTGCCCGTGGGGTCGCGCGGAATGTCGACCGCGTCCTGTCCCCAGAAGTCGATGCCGCCGGTTTTCGGACGCGCCGGCAGCTTCGGCAGCGGCGATTCGCCCAGATCGAAGACGATGCGGCCCTTCACATTGGCCTCCGCCGCGGATTTCGCGCGACCGCCAATTCCCCAGAAAAGCGACATCACGCGATGCGCCTTTTTGGGGTCATCCCACGCCCGAAGACCATCTTCCCACATGCAGCGGCGCAGCGTCCCCTTGGGGAAGTGGATGGAGAAGTCGCGTCCCGCCCCCGGACGCTTCAGGAAGAAGGTCGTGTCAGCCGTAAACGTATCCGTCGAGTACTTCGTGTAGACGCGTCTCTTCTCGAATTCGCGCATCTCCTCTTTCGGCGCCAGAGGATGGCCTTGGCCGTTGAATCCATAGACGGCGTTCGTCACCACGGAAACGGGCAGCTGGAGGCGGAATTCGAATCCCAGCGCATTCGTCACGACGGACGGATCGTCGGGGAGTCCCAGATCGTAGTCGAAGGCGATCTTCCCCTCGTCGCAGGGGGAGAGCGTATAGGTGAAGTCCGCCCTCGCACCGTCCGGACGCGTATACGGGCGATGCCAGGTCACGCGCCGCGCCGTCTCGTCGACTTCCATTCGGTCGCCCGGCCATTCATCCCACGGCGACAGAGGTGATTTGGCGCTGGGCACCCGCAAGGCGAACGTGAACACCTGCTCGCGCCCCGGTTTTTCGTCGCAGGGCAGTCCCTGGTAGAAGACGACGCGGCCGAACCCCGTCTGGTCGTTCCACTTCACGCGCCCATCGTAGCCGTTGACCAGCACGACCTTCTCGCCGCTCCGGAATTCAGCCCAGGGATAGAGATTCGTCTGGACGGTCGATCGCGGCAGGTTCACGGCGATTGCAAACGGCCGCGTATTGAATTCGACCGGACACCGGGCGCTGGTCGCGCGCCGTTCAAAAGGCGCCCGCGCCACAGGAAGTGGCGACAGGGCAAACGTCCCGCCGGCGACAAGGCCGGCGAGCGACAGGATCGAAACATGTTTCAGCATCGGATCACCGAGACTTCATCGCCTCATCGAGGAAGTCGAGCGCCTCGTCGCAATGGGCCTTCTTGAAGGCGTCGGCGACGAAATGTCCGACGCCTGGCATGATGAACACGCGGTTCGGCACGGACAGTTCATCCATCCGCTTCTTCAGCGCATGGGCGTAGCGGACGTTCACGACCTTGTCGCTGTCGCCATGCCCCGTCACGAGCCATGGTGCCGGCGCCTGGAAGGTCTCGAGATGCTCGACTGCGCCACAGACGTCCAGCACGGCGCGCAGGTTGACGCCCGTCTTCTTTCGCCGCACGTAGGCGACCTCCAGGCTCGTGATCGCTCCCGCGGAACTGCCGCCCAGCGCAAAACGATCGACGTCCAGTTTGTAGTCCTTCGCATGCTCCGCAAGCCACGCCAGCGCCACCTCGGCATCTTCCGCCGCCGCATCGACGCCCTTTCGCAGAATGTTCGGATAGGGCTGCTCGGGCCAGAGCCACGACTCGCCCTTCGGATAGGCCTTCTTTTCTTCGGCGGTCGCATGGTTGTACTTCAGATGGAGATAGTACTCCACCGCGACAACCGCGTAGCCGCGCGCCAGAAGTTCCTTCGCGAAATAGCCCGTCGTCCGCCGCCCCTTGCTGAACCCGCCGCCATGGATCCACACGAGGCAGGGATAACCCTTTTCAGGCGCGGGCGACGAAGGAAGATAGAGGTCGAGCAGACGATCGTCTTCCGCACCTTCCGGCAGCTCGGCCCGCCGTTCGCCGTAGCGCAGCGAAAGATGTTTCGTCCCGGGGGCGGCGAAGAGCAGCCCCGACAACAGGAGGCACACAATA
>JAUNMP010000216.1 GCA_030537465.1 bacterium | reverse complement strand
GCAGCAGAGCCACAAGCCCAGCGCGGCGAGCAGCGCGAGGCAGACGGCCTCGACCGCCGGACCGAAGTTCTCGGCAAATCCGTTCACTGTCATCTCTTGGCTCCCTTCCAGTTCCAAAGGAGATTATACCACAGTCCACCGGACCGCAGACCGCAGGCCGTCGCAATTCGCAGGAGTCTGCGCTATCGGTTCCCCTTGGCACAGTTGTGCGTCCGGCAGAGCATCTGGCAGTTGGAGAGGTCGGTCGCGCCGTCGAGGACGAACCCGAATACATCGCGGAGAATCCCGGCCTCTACCTCCAGAAGCCGTCAACAACCGCGCGTGCCACATGCTCGGCAAACGGCGGCGGTACGGAGTTCCCGATCTGCCGATACCGTTCGCACTGGGATCCGCAGAAGACGAAGTCGGGCGGGAACCCCTGGAGCGCCGCGGCCTCGCTCACCGTGATTCGGCGCATGAAGGCGGGGACCTTCAGCTTCGCCGTGTCGGCCCCGCCAAGAATCTTCGCATGGAGCGAGACGAGCCAGTCCTCCGCATTCCCGTCCCGCAGCAGCCGCGTGTCGATGATCGGCGTCTTGTTGCCTCCCATCGAGGCCGGCAGCGTCTGGCAGGGCCGCGAAAGATCAATTGGACGCCCCAGACCGTTGAAGAGCATCCCCGCGTAGGGCGAGACGCGGAGGATGGGATTCTTCGCCAACGTGATCCTCGCCTCGCAGGCTCCCTCGTTGCCCTGCGTGCCAGGTTCGCCCATGTCCTTCAGAACTTCCCGTGCGGGAATCAGCGTCCGCAGAGGCTCCGGGAAATGGATCCGTCCGGCAGGTTCCCGGGTGCCGATCATGATCAGACGCTCCCGCCGCTGGGGAGTCGAATAGAACTGGCTGTCCAGGATCTGGAACTGGACCTGGTACCCGAGTTCCGTATATCCCTCCAGAAGCCGCCGCCGAACCGGGGCGAATTTCTCAAGCCGTCCCAGCGCCGCGACGTTCTCCATCACGAACCAGCGCGGGCGTTTCGCGGCCACGACCTTCTGGAACTCGAAGACGAGCTTGCTTCTGGGGTCGTCGGGATCCATCTTCCCCGCCACGGAGAATCCCTGGCAGGGTGGACCGCCGAACACCAGATCGCACGCCGGCAGCTTCCCGTAGTCCACCTCGAGGATCGATCCGCAATGGATCTCATCCCCGAAATTCCGCCGATAGGTCTCGCAGGCTGCCTTGTTGAAGTCGTTCGCCCACACGACCTTCACGCCCGCACGGCGGAATCCAAGATCCATGCCGCCCGCGCCGCTGAAGAGAGATATCGCCCGAATCGTCTTTTTCATGCCGACCTCGCCTGAAACAATTCCCTGAACCTGCCCTTCACGTCGTCCGGCGCGTTCATTTCGTGGAGCGCGTCGGCTATGGCGTTCGCCATTTCGCAGCGTAACATCGCATCAGAAGACGCCATTGCCACCGCAAGTGAGGACGAGATCGAGAGGAAGGTCAGTTCAACACCCTTCTCCAGCCAGAACGACGCAAGTACACCATCGGAGGGGCGGGACTTCTCAGCCTGCGGGCCGAATGCGAAGACAACTCTGCGGACTCCCGCCTTCAGCGCCTTCTCGCAGGCATGGTTGACGTCGATATCCTTGTAGGGCTTGTCCTTAACCTCAACGGCGAAAACACGCCCATCCTTCAATTTGAGATCAATGTCTCCGACCTCTCGGGAACTCATTCCCGACTCCGTCAGCGGATGGACCGCGACTTCTGTTCCCTTCCCATAAAAACGCCGGAAGAACGCCGCCAGAACTGCGACTGACGAGGCACCTTGTGTATGCGACTCCAGAAAATCGAAGAACGGCCCCGACGTCAGTTTGTCGTCGGCAATCGTCTCGAACTCCGCCACTGACGTCTCGGTCGCCGCCCGTTCCCACACCTGGGCATAGGCATAGCGGAACAGGTTCTTCCTGAGAGCCATGTCCGCGCCGTTGGCCAGCTCGAGGACATCATACAGCCGCGACAGATGATCCCTGTCCAGTGCGCTCTTCGCGTCGTTGTCCTTCTCGACCATCGGCAGTCGTGCCGGATTGCTGACATAGGGATCTCCCGACCCGCCCATCTTCCCCTTCAAGACCAGTTTCTCGAACGGGACGACGACATTCTTGCACAGCGAACGGGCATCAAACGCCTCCTTGTCCATCGCCGCAAGGTCAGTTTTCGCCTTCATCTGGAGGCAGCGCGGGTGAAATCTCCTGTCCGTCACGGCGACTAGCAACCCGACGAACAGCACATACCGGTACGTCTTGCGGACGGAATTGACAACTGTCGAAATGTCCGCCCGCACCTCCGGCGAGAGGTCTTCGCCGGAATAGCCAATCGAGGACGCAAGGTAGTCATGCAGCCGCATTTCTGCCGCCGCATGCAATTCCGATGTTCTTGACGTTCTCTTCAACCGCGTACCGATTCCCTGCGCTGAATCGTCGCGGCACTCTGCACATGCATGAAAAAGAGCGCACTTCCTTCCATGCACTCGGTCGAAGCCCTACCACAGGCCAACTGTGAATACATGAAGAGAAAATGCGCCCAGACGGGCGCACCTTCACTTACATGCCGTTCACAGTTTCAATAGTGGTAGTATTTCGACCGAACGACTTGTTAGCGTTGATGCTAAATCAGCTGATGCGGTCGTGGGGCGGAATCCGGCGATTCGCCGAGGGGATCCCCTGACCTATGTTGTCCGAACGCATCGACCTCGATCCGCCGTCCGAACGGGTGGAATTGTAGCACAATCTGCGATGATGTGCCATAGGGGCTTTCGATGGAGATCAGCGCCCACACGATGCGTGACGGCACCCATCTCCGCCACCGCACTGCGAATCAATGGGCTTTCCAGACAAGCATACCACCCTTGAGAAGATCGGCGCGGAGGACGAAGGGACGCGTCAGTCGCGTCCCGTTCCGCTCGGTGGATGCGAAGACGGCGTGATCCGCCGCCCCCTTCGCCTGCAGAACAAGCCTCTTCCCCTTCGGCAGCTTCACGTCGATGCGGTCGAAGAGCGGCGCGCCCAGCGCATACTCGCCCGAAATCGGCGAGACGGGATACATTCCCAATGCGCTCCACACGAACCAGGCGGAGGTCTGGCCATTGTCCTCGTCACCGCAGTAGCCGTTCGGCGTAGGATGATAGAGACGATCCATCGCGGCCCGCGCCCAGGTCTGCGCCTTCGGCCACGCCCCGCACCAGTCGTAGAGGTAGATCATATGCTGGATGGGCTGGTTGCCATGGGCATACTGTCCAAAGCCCGCCACGAACATCTCGCGGATCTCGTGGGTGCAGCCGCCGAAGAAGGAGCCGTCGAAATGCGGCGGCAGGGCGAAGACCGAATCGAGGCGGTCCTCGAAGGCGCGTGCGCCGCCCATCGCGGCGCAGAGGCCGGGAATGTCCTGGAAGACGCTCCAGGTGTAGTGGAGGGGTGTGCCCTCGGTGAAGTCGTAGCCCCAGCGAATGGGACTGAAGTCCGGGTCCCAGGAGCCGTCAAGCGCACGGCCGCAGGCCAGGCGGTGCTGCGGATGGAAGAGGTTGCGCCAGTTGCCCGAGCGGGCGCGGTGGCGTTCGACTTCGGCGGCGGGACGTCCCAGCGCCGCGCCCATCCGAGCGATGCAGGCGTCCGCATAGGCGTACTCGAGCGTCCGGGCCGCGGACTGCCGTCCGCCCGTGATGCCGTCGCGCGCCACATAGCCCAGCCGGTTGTACTCCTCGTAGCCGACGCGTCCCACGGAGATGCAGACGGGGTTCGTCGCCGCGGTCGCCTTCACGAGCCCCGCATAGAGGCGATGGGCCAGATTCGTCGACAGGCAGCCGGCGAAGAAGGCGTCGGCGATCACGGAGGCCGAGTTCTGCCCGATCATGCAATTGCGATGGTAGGGCGCGGACCACTCGGGAATCCAGCCGCTTTCGTCGAGACAGTGTCCAAAGCCCTCCATGATCTCCGTGACGCGTTCGGGGTAGAGCCAGGTGATGAGCGGGAAGAGCGCGCGGAAGGTGTCCCAGAAGCCCGTGTCGCAGTAGTAGTATCCCGGCTGCGGTCCCTTGCCATACGGGCTGCAGTGGTAGGGGCGCCCCTCGGCGTCGTACTCATGCAGCTGGCGCGGGAAGAGGAGGCTCCGGTAGAGGCAGGTATAGAACTTCCGGCGATCCGTCTCCGAACCGCCCTCGACCGCAAGGCGGCCGAGCGCGTCGTTCCACGCCGCGGCGCCACGCGCGCGGAGCGCGTCGAAGCCGTCCGTGCCCGTCTCCTCGAGATTCCGCAGCGCCTGCTCCGCGCTGATGAAACTGGATGCCACGCGCACGTTGACCTGTTCGCCGCGCTTCGTGGCGGGGAAGGTGAGAACGGCGCCCGTGTGCTTGCCGGCGAACGACACGCCCGGCACGAGCGCCTTGCCGTTCCAGACGCGGACATCGGCGAACGGGTGATCGAACTCCAGCACGAAGTGGCAGTCGAGCGGCTTCGCGCCCAGCATCTTCTCGTTGCCGCGGACGAAGGTCTTGCGGCTCACGCCCGTCACGCGGCGGTGGGCGGCGTCGACGAAGATGGACGATCCCATGTCGAGCGCATCGACGACGAAGTTCGGCGCGTTCGTCTGGGGATAGGTCACGCGGAACCGCGCGGCACGCTCGGTCGGCGTGAGTTCCACCGCCACGTCGTGGTCGGCCAGATAGACGCGGTAGTCGTGCGGGGCGCCTGTTTCGGTCTTGTGCGAGAACCAGCTGGCGCGATCCTTTTCGGCGAAGACCGGCCTGCCGACCGTCGGCATGAGCGAGAACTGTCCATAGTCGCCGATCCAGGGACTCGGCTGGTGCGTCTGGTGGAACCCGAGAATCTTGCGGTCCTTCCAGTCGTAGAGCCAGCCCTGTCCGGCGGGACCCGTCTGCGGCGTCCAGCAGTTCATCCCCCACGGCCGCGCAATCGCCGGATAGAGGTTTCCACAGGAGAGGTCCTTCGTGTTGTCCGTTCCCATGAACGGATTGGCCAGATCGACCAGCCCCCCGAACACGGCCCATCCAACGAGCGCCACCCCCACCACGAGGGTCGCCTTGGCGTCTTGCCTCATTTTCATCTGCAGAATTCCGTCAGCGAAGCACGAACACCGTGCCCGAGCCAACGATGGCGAGCGCACCTGGTCCCATAATGGACGAGCAGTTCGCGGACGTATAGATGCCGCTCTTCTGCTTGACGCCGTCGATGGAGAACGAGTTCACACGCTGCGTGAAGGCGGCATCGTCCGCACCTCCGAGGACGAGGCGTCCGCCCTCGGAGACGCTCACGTCGGCGAACTTGCCGAACGCGTCCTTTCGGCGGATCTCCACCGCCGCCGTCGCGCCGCTCACGACGATGTTCGTGCCGTTCGGCCAGCCCGACTCCGGACAGAACGCCACCTTGCCCTCATTCACAAGCAGGTCGCCCGTCGAGGACACCATCCTGTTCGTGAACGTGAGCGTGCTCGCACCGAGCTTGCCGAGCGTGGTCGGTCCGCAGAAGTCACCGGCCTGCACGCAGGGATACTTGCTGCCGCCGTTGTCGTTCTGCCGGACCTCGGTCGTCTGCGTGACCCACAGCGTCGCCTTCTCGCCTGAGTTTGTGATGTAGTTGGTACGGTCCTTCAGCTCGAGCGAGCCAATCCGGTTCGTATGACCGCAGATGTCGATGATGTTGTTCGCGTTCCAGACCCAGACGGAAGCCGTCGAGGTGTTCCAGGCGTTCTCGCAGTTGAGCAGCACGCGGATGCTGCCGTACTTGAGGCAGTACTCGTTGCCAAAACTGTTGTTCGGCGCGCGGAAGTCGTAAGTAACGTCACTATGCTGTCCGCTCGCAATCGTGAACCTGTCCCAGAACCGCAGCACACTCGAATTTTTGCCGGCGCCAGTGACGTACGACCATCCTCCGACGTCCGCCGTGCCATGGACTTCGACCAGCGCGTTGGCACCCACGGTCAGGCGCGTGCTGCCGATCAGCTTCACGTTCCCACGGAAGACATTCGTCGTGCCGGCGGCGAAGATGAGGGAATTGTTGCTGTTGAACGTCCCCTCCAGACCACCCGCGTAGTCACCGCCCGCGAACGTGGCGGTCACGCCCTTCGCCGCCAGCAGCTTCGATCCGGTTCCGCCAAAGGCGTTGTCGCCGGCAACCCGCAGCGCACCCTCCTTCACGTCCCAGGTGGCATTGACCGTCGATCCCGTCGCGCAGAGATTCAGCAGGCCGGCCCCTTCCTTCTGAACGACGTAGCCGTCCACCACGGACGAGACCGGCCCCGACACGACCAGCGACTGGCTCGCGTCCGGAACGGTCCACATCGGATTGCCGTCCAGGAAGATGGGCGCCTCCAGACGGATCTCCGGCTTCGCGACCGCGCCCGAGGGGGACTCGATCGAAATCCCGCCCGACCCCAGCTTGAGCGTCTCCGAGCCGTCGATGGTGAACCCGTCGCCCGAGAAGGCCAGCGTGTCCGCCACGAGACACCGGTCCAGCTGGGCATGCGTTCCGTTCTTGAACGTGACTTCGGACGCGAGGTTCCAATCGGGGATGCTCTGCCAGTTCGCGGACACCGACACGCGGTCGTCCGGTGTCGCACCCGCGCTCCAGACGCCCTTCGACTGACCGCTGGCGGACATCGGCACGTAGAGTTTGCCGGCCCCGACCAGCCAATCCACCTTGACCGCGCCGGAGACACCCTCCGCGCCCGTGACCCACTGTCCGCGATACGGCGTCAGGTCGCCGCCCTGCAAGTCCAGCATCAACGGCGCGAACTCGACACCCGCCGCCAGCGACAGATGCGAGGAGGACGTCAATCTGAGGGATCGACAGGAGGACGAAAGCGGATATGGCACACCTTCCGTGACCTCGAACGTGGCGTCCGCGCCGAGCGTCAGATTCGTGACGAAGCCCAGTCCGTAGCCGACGCCGCCCACCGAACTGTCCCACCGGAACGTCGCGCCGTCCGCGACTTCCAGGAAGGTGGCGCGTGGGAAGGAATTCGTGCCGTTCACGATGAAGGTGCCATTGGAGACGACGATGCCGCCCGACATCTGGGGCGTGCGGCCGAAACCCTTTCCGTCGTTGTCGAACGTCCGATACGTGTAGTCGCCCTGCGGCCACCAGACGAGCGTGAGCTTCTGATCGTAGTAGGCGTCGCAGACCGTGTCCGCCGTGGCGCGCATCGTCAGACGCGCTCCCGCGCTCTGACCTCCGTACACCTGATGTCCCTGCAGATGCCGCCAGTCCTCCGTCGTTGCGCAGGCGCTGCTGCGCGAATAATCCAACCGGTCGATCGTCTGGTCGAAGTTGTTCAGGTGGTAGTAGCTACGGCCACCTTCACAGTAGCCGAAGGAGCAGATCGCGTTCGTGCCCCAGGCATCAGAGCAGTGGGCAATCTGGTTCTTGTATTCGGAATGGAAGTAGGTGAAGCGGTTCTCCGGCGAATGCCAGTTGATGGTGCCAAGGCCACCGTTTGTCGTATTGCCGACGTCCATGCGCGCGGCGGTCACGCGACGCCTGAAGGTGATCGTCTGGCTGCCGGGGAAAAGGTTCAGAAGCCCGTCGTCCCCTTCGAGATCGACCGTCGCATCCACCGTCAGCGTGCCGCCCGTGGCGCGCAGCCCCAGACGGCGTCCGGTAATCGCGCCCGTCAACGTCACGCCACCCACCAACGCGCAGAGATTGGCACTGTTCGTCGCGCTTGCATTGCCAGTATTGTAGTCGGCCCAGATGGGATAGGCGAACGTGCCCGCCACGCCGATTTCAAGCTTGCCGTATGTTGATGTGCCATTCGAAGCCAGATGAACAGATTCCGACGACGTTCCGAGCGCCGTCATGTCATAAATGCGGGTGACGCCATTCGAGAGCACCGTACCGCCGGCATACGTGTTCG
>JAUNMP010000215.1 GCA_030537465.1 bacterium | reverse complement strand
TCCGCGGCGTCCTCCACCGTGACGATGCGCTCGTTCTCGGGAATGAAGCCGGAGAGGAGATTGAGCAGGGTGGTCTTTCCTGACCCCGTGCCACCCGCCACGATTACGTTCTTGCGCATCATCACGCAGGCCTTCATGAACTCGGCAGCGTTGCGCGTCCAGGTCCCGAACCGGATGAAGTCCTCCACCGAGAGCGTCTTCTTCGCGAACTTCCGGATGGTGATCGTGGGGCCGGAGAGTGACAGTGGCGGAATAATCGCGTTGACGCGCGATCCATCCACGAGACGGGCGTCGACGTACGGCTGCGATTCGTCGATGCGGCGGCCGATCGGGGAGACGATGCGCTCAATCACGGCCATCACGCTCGCGTCGTCCATGAACTGCATGTCGGTGAGTTCGAGCTTGCCGTGCCGCTCCACGTAGACCTGGTGTGGACCGTTCACCATGATTTCAGTTATTGATTCATCGGCGAGAAGGTCTTCCAGTGGACCCAGCCGCAACGCCTCGTTGAAGACCTCACGTTCAAGTCTGTCCGCCTCAATGCCCGGAGGAAGTCGTCCACTCGTGCGGACCTGCTCGATGATTTCGTGAATCTTCGCGGTTGCCTGTTTTTCGAGCCCCGCGCGGTCCACTCCCGCGACGGTGAGACGCTTGAGGTCCAGGCGCGCGATGAGCTCTTGCTGGATCTGCTCCTTTACTTGGCGGCGGATGGCCGCCTGCGGATCAGGACGCTTTTCCACCGGCGGAGGGGGTGGCGGAGGCGGCGGTGGAGGTTCGGCCATGGGCTCCTCTTGTGCCGAAACGAGCACGGCGGGCGGAATCGGCTGGTTCGACTCGGGCTCGTCCTCGACCGTGGAGACGCGCAGCATCGTGTTGCCGATCTCGACCACCGCGTCCTGAGTGAGGGCGACGGCTTCGTCGATCGGCATCCCGTTCACATACGTGCCGTTCGCGCTGTGGAGGTCCTCGATCGTCGCCACTCCGCCGCGCAGCAGCAGCAGCGCATGGCGGTCGGAGATCTCCGGGAAGGGCAGGTGGATGCGTGAGGAGGGACTGCGTCCGATGATGTAGGTACCGTCCTTCACGCGGAAACGCGTGGCCGTGCCTTCGCCTGGCTTGATGATGTCGATTGCGAATGCCATCGTTAGCGCCTCCCGCCGATTTCCTGCTGACGCTTCAGGTTGAGCTTTTCAATCTCGTCGCGGATTTTCTCGAAGTCAACCTGCGGCAGCTGCTCCTCATAGGAGGTGTCGTTACGGTTGCGCAGCGCGAGCGAGAGGCGTCCCTTGATCTGCTCGGCGAAGACGAGCATCTCCGCCTCGCGCGGCGTCACCTCGAGCGTGACAGTGGAGTATGAGGAGCCGCCGAAACTGAGCGCGGGGGCCGACTTCGCGGTCTCCTTGCCCGTCGCCAGCACGAGCACGTTCTGGAGGATCGTGCAGGTGACGAGGTCCTGCATCATCTTGCCGTCCGGCCCCTTCTTCGGGAACGTGAAGGTGCCGATCACATCGACGTGGTCGTTCGGCTTGACCATGCCGCTCACGGCTGCGGCGCCGGACGCGTTGATCGAGACGGCGCGCATCTTGCGGCGGATGTCGTCGGCGATTCCTCCGCGCAGCGGATTGCCGCCCTCGACGTCGGACCAGAAGAGGATTTCCTTGGCGTTGCGGCTCGTCACCAGTTTGCGGCCTACAATGTCGGGGATGTTCATCCGTGTGAGCGCCTGGCCACGCACGCCGGCCGCCGGCACGGTTCGCTCGTAGAGGTCAGCCTTCTGGATCACGGTTCCACTTGGCATGTCCTTGCTGAAGCAGAGTGCCTCGATGGTGCCGTGTTTCTTGTTGAATTCGCTCTTCAGTTTCTGGAACTCGGAGTCCTTGCTGGTGAGGTAGGTGCGCGTGAGAAACGCGGCCAGTAGACCGGCGGCGATGGCGATGGCGAGTACGATTTTCGAGTTCTTCATAGTCTCCTCATTTCATCAAGTCGGGTTAAAGAGAGCTTCCTCTGCGGAATTCCGTGACGCGGGTCCCACCCTGGGGAACGTCCTCCACGAGAAGGGCGGCCGTGCGCCGGCCGCGGGCGAAGAGCTTGAACGTGCGCGTCGAGACGGGGAGTTCCTCCCAGCCCGCCGACCGATAGGCCTCCGCGGTGCGTGCGGCGGCTTCCTCCGCCGTTCTCGCTTCAAACCGCACGGAAACATTTGCGTCGCCCGCCACCGTTCCCGAGTACGTGGGCTCGACGGTTTGCTGCGTCTGGAAAATCCATCCGCCCGCAAGCAGAGCGCAGACGACGATCGGCAGGATGGTGAGCAGAAGGAAACGCTTCACAGCAGGCCGCCTTCCTGTTCAAGCTGGTTGATCTCGAAGGTCGGCACGCCCATCGCGGGCATCGACGCCTCCTCGTGTATGCGGAATTCGTTGTCCCCGTTGGCGGGGAAGAGCCATTCCGCGGCAAACTGTGTGAGGTCCACCGTTTCGTGGCGCTGCTCGGTGACGAGCTCGACGGCGGGAATGTCGCGGGCGTCCGCGGGCAGGTTGTCGAGGATCCGCACGGGAAGGGCGCCGTCGGCACTCCCTTCGCCGGACTCCGCCGCGCGCCCCGCCGCGCGGCGGACCTCGCTCTGCAGCTGCGTCGTCTTCGGGATGATGGCGCCGAAGGCGAGGAGCGCGCTCAGGATGAGCGTGAGCGCGAAGAGCCCGAGGGCGAATTCGATCATGGCCTGTCCGGACCTAGCGTGCATGGCGCGTGCCTCCTCCGGGACCCGAGCCGCCCGTGGGACGGCGGCACTGGTGGCTGTTCACGGAGAGCCACTGCACGCCCTTGGAACGGAATGCGGGGTCCACCCAGGTCTTCAATGTCGAGCAGTAGGCGCAGCCGCCCGAATAGTGCCCCTCCGCGCAGGCGCGCACGTGGTCGCGCGTGTGGACCACCCACGCGTCCTCCGCCATGTTGAGACGCTCCTCCGAGGCGCCCGCGAGCATGATCAGCCGTACCGCCGTGAACGCGGGCGTCACCAGCGGGAACTCGCCCTCGAGCGTCACGGTGCGTCCGTCGATCTCGCCGAAGGGCTTCGCCGCGGCGGTCCAGACGTTCTGCTGGTCGGAGACGTTCGGCGTGAAGGGCTTGAGCGTGGCGGTCACGCGCGTCGCCGCCGAGGCACCGAAGACGTCATACCGCGGCTGCACGTCGCTGCGGAGTGGCAGACGGTCCTCGCCGTCCACGTGCATCTCGCGCCAGGGCCGCCAGTCCGCGCCGTAAAGATACCAGCAGTAGCCGGCCCTGTTGGTGAGGACGCCGCTCCGGTCGAAGGCCTCGTCGGTCACGTGACTGCAGCTGTTGCGCTTCGCCAGGTCGAGCACGTGTTGGCGGATGCGCGCGCCGTCCTGCTCGGGGTCCACGTCCAGCAGTGCGCCCTGGTGGCGTACAACGTCCACGCCGAAGAACTCGGGGTTCTGCGGGGAGGCGAGCGAGCCCTCGGGAACCTCGCCCCACCCCGAGAAGCTCTGGAGCATGTCCATCATCTCGTCGCGCAGGAAGAACCAGCACCAGTCCTCGCCGTCCACGGCATAGTAGAAGGCCTTGTTGAAGAGGGGATGGCTGCCGTTCGCGCTGTAGTTGTAGAAGCGCGCGTTCTCGCAGCCCGCGGAGACGCCGTCCTGCACGGCACCCCGCAGCATCTCGGCGTAGTCCTGCGACTTCTCCGGCCACCCTGGTGTGCTGGGCACGTAGGCCGATGCGCTCGCAATCGCGTCGTTCACGAGGCGCGTCATGCCGGGATCCGCCTGCAGGCCGTTCTTCTTCGCGATATGCTGTGCCGCGTAGAGTCCTGCGAGCGGACCTGCGAAGACCAGTCGCTCCTGCAGATGCTGGATGCCCTGCACGAGGTTGGTCGCCATGTCCGGATCGTCCGCGTACTGGCAGGCCACGTCGACCTGTGCGAGGTTGAGCGCGCCAACCGCGTTGAGAGTGATGCCCTGCCAGCGGGCGGCCGCGAGCGCGGCGGCGTCTCCCGCGTTCTGCAGACGGTTCTTGCCGCGGATGGCGAGAAAGACGTCGGCGTTCACCAGCGCCAGGAGCAGCAGCCCCAGGAGCATAAACGCAAGCACCAGAACGATCTGGCCCCGTTTTCTGGACGCGGAGGTCTTCATTGCAGATAGAAGGGGTAGTGACCCTCGATTTCGGCTTCGCCCTTGATACGGTGGATCGTCTCGTCGCCTTCGCCGTCCTCCGACGAGCCGTAGAGCGTGCGGTCCTGCCAGACGCGCATCTTGAAGTCCGAGGTGTCGCCGCTGGGTTCGGAACAGGACCACCCCAGTTTGGAGGAGTCCCAGAACTCGAAGTCGAGGATGCCCCGCACGTCGGCCTCGTATTCGCTTTCGAGGTAGGAGCCCATGCGGCTCACGAGCGTGCCCGTGGAGAGTTCCCCGCCGTCTTCGCCCTGGGTGAGGCACTTACCCGCCACGGACATCGTCGCGATCCGCACGGTCTTCGTCACCATGAAGTCGTTGAAACCCACGGCTCGGGCTCGGGCGGCGCGTGCCGCCGCGTAGTCCAGCACCGTGTGCGCCGTGAGAATGTTCGCATATTCGTAGACCGCGAAGAAGATCAGGCAGAGAACGAACATGACGACGATCGTCTCGACCATCGCCTGTCCACTCCGCCTGCCGTGGCGGCTCTCCTTCCGCGATGCGGAGGGACTGTCCCTCCGTGCGGACATCGTCAGTCTTCGCCGATCTTCTTGATCGTGTCCGTGTCGATGTTCTCGACGGCGGACTTCGCGTTGCTGCCCTCGCTCTCGGAGATCGCCTCCGTCGCGCCGGCGACCTTCTTGCCCACGCCGCGGCTGAAGTAGGTGAACACGGCGATCAGCGAGATGGCGATGAGCGCGACGATGATGATATACTCAACCATCGTCTGGCCTTTTTTGAACTTTTTTCTCTTCAGGTTCATTGTTCGTTCCTTTCTGTCCGTACTCGACTCAGGGATATTCGCAGGTGACGAGCGTGGTCGTTTTTTCCGCCGACTTGCCCGCGGCGCGCGCGAAATGCATCGCGGCCGCAAGGACGCCCAGCAGCGCCACGAACACGAGAATGTATTCGAGCGCGGTCTGTCCGGATTTGCCTTTGCGGTTTCGCATGCACACATTATATCATATGCGCGCGCGAGCGCGCGAAGGAACTTATGCTATACTACCGTCCATGAAAGCCTATTTCTGGATACCTTTCGCCTGTCTGGCGGGCGTGCTCGTCGGCTCCTGGGGACCCCGTGCGGAACTGCGTGAGTTGGAGAATCGCCAGCAGGAGGAGAAGTCCCGCCCGAAGAACGCGGCGGCGGCGAGCTTCAAGACCTTCGCCGAACTCGCCAACATCCCGGCCGAGGCCAAGCGCCCGCGCCACCGTCGGCCGCGTCCGCCGAAGGACGGCGCGAAGACGAACAAGGTCATCCGCCTGCCTGATCCGCCCCAGGTCGCCGCCGACGCCTCGAATGCGTCCACGCAGTCCGTCGAAAAGGCCGGGCGTCCGCACCACATGCCGTTCAAGTTCGACCGCAATCTCTCTTCCGAGGATCTCCGCGCGCGCATCGAGGAGGCGCAGGAGCTCTGGCAGACCCGCGTCGAGATCGCCCGCGCGAACTGGAAGTCCAAGCTCAAGGTCACCGGCGAGAACGAGGCGCGCTTCGATGCCGCGATGGACGAGATGAACCAGCACCTCCACGAGACGATGCAGGCACTCGCCCAGCAGGTCGCCGAGAAGGGCAAGGTGACCGCCGAACTTGGTCTCCGCCTCGTCGGCGACGCCACCACCATCATGGCTGAGACCTATGAGAAGGTCGGTGCCTGCACGACCCCCGAGTTGCGCGACTCGGTCGCCGACATGCCGATGACCGACTTCATCGACCCTGGCGTCGCCGAACCGCTCATCGAAGTGCAGGACCTCTTCAAGAACCAGGTCGGGAACGGGGCCGGCAAGTGAGGACCCTCTACCGGATTTGGCAGAACGCGCTGATGGAGTGGACCGGCGCCGTCCGTAGCCGCCGCGCCCTGGTTCTGCTCGCGCTCTATCTCGTCTTCGCCGTCGGCTGCATGTACGTGACCATTTCCATCCTCGGCAAGATGGAGGTTGAGCTCGCCAAGCTTCTTCAGTTGCCGGCGAGCGACCAGACGGGCGTCGTCTCCGCAACTCTCTGGAAGTCGAAGCCGTTTCAGCGCATGATCCATTCCGCCGTCTCCAGCGAACTCGTCTACAATGACATCGTCGGACGCCACCCCGTGGAGCTCATGTACGGCTTCTTCGCCTTCTTCTTCGCGCCGCTTCTGGTGATGCTCGTCGCCGGCAACCGCATCGCGGACGATCTCCGCAGCGGCGCCGTGCGCTACTCCATCGTCCGCAGCACGCGCGCCGAGTGGACGCTCGGCAAGTACCTCGGTCAGACCCTCATGATCGCGCTCGCCCTGGCGATCAGCGCCGTGGGCGCGTGGGTCGTCGCGGTGTGCCGTCTCTCGGGCACCGATGTCTGGGCGCTTCTTCCCTCGATGCTCGACTGGGGGCTTCGCGCCTGGATCTACTCGCTCGCCTGGATCGGCATCGCGCTCGGCTGCTCTCACTGCACACGCTCCGGCAGTTGGGCGACAGTGTTCGGCATCCTGCTCATGGTGGCGCTCGCCTCGCTCTCCGGCATTCTCAAGTGGGTCGGACTGAAGCTGGAAATCCCCTGGATCGAGAACTTCGGCATCCTCGCCCCCTCGTCCGTCGAAGGCTACCTCTGGCGCCGCAGCTTCGCCCCCCTCGCAGTTGCGGCCTTCCATCTCCTGTCGCTCGGCTTCGCCTACCTCGCGCTGGGGTACGCGTTCTTCAGAAGGAGGGACGCATGATCGGCGTTGCAGTCTCCACGCGTGACCTCGTGAAGCGGTATGGCCGCCGGTCCGCCCTCGATGGTTTCACGCTGTCAGTCCCCCAGGGTGCCGTACTGGGCCTCGTGGGCGCGAACGGCGCGGGCAAGACCACCTGGATGATGACGGTCGCGGGCCTCATCCAGCCGACTTCGGGCAAAATTGACCTGCTGGGAAGGGGGCCCTTCAACGCCGACCTTCACTCGGGGCGCATCTCCATCCTTCCCCAGGATTCCGAGCTCCCCCTCGAGGCGACACCGGCTGATCTTCTCTTCCGCTATGGACGCCTCCAGGGGCTTCCCGCCTCGGTCGCCCGCGAATCCGCCACGCAGGTCCTCAAGTCTGTCAATCTCGCCGACCGGGCGCACGACGCGGTTCGCACGCTCTCCCACGGCATGCGCAAGCGCGCCATGCTCGCCCAGTGCTTCATCGGCTCGCCGGAGCTCATTCTGCTGGATGAGCCCCTCAATGGACTCGACCCCGCCGAACAGGACCGGATGCGGGCGTACATCTCGTCCCACCGCGGCCGTCAGACCCTGATCGTCTCCTCCCATAATCTCAACGACATCGAGATTCTCTGTACCCACGTCGCCTTCGTCGAGAAGGGGCGCGTCACCCGCGTGTCGACGGTCCGTTCCCTCACCCAGGAGTCGGGGCATCTGGAGTATGGACTTGCGCAGGTCCCCGAAGACCGCACGGCTCTTGCCGCTGCGCTCTCCGCGACGCTGCCAGACGCCCGCTTCACCTGGCGTGATCAGCCGAATGGTGAAGCCCTGCTTGTCTGCTCCTACGATGCCGCCAAGGCCGATGCCGCGAAGGTCAACAAGGCCCTCCTCCCCGTGCTCATCGCCCACGTCGACGTGCTCTCCGTCTCCTGCGGCCGTTCCCTCGAACAGGCCTTCCTCCACGGTGCCTGATTGGATGGCGTGACGGCGTGACTGAGTGACCAGACGAGGCGATGACTCCGTGACGTCGTGACATCGTGACGGCGTGACGCGGGCAGGAGTGACTGAGTGACTG
>JAUNMP010000214.1 GCA_030537465.1 bacterium | reverse complement strand
CCGTCCGCCTCGCGGAACGCGCTGTCGTGAACCTCGATCGTGAGCGGTCCGCCATTGCACACGCGACCGAGATCGGGCTCGGTGAACGAACGGATCACGCTCAGCGGTCCTTTCACCTGAACATCCAGCGACGGAGCGTAGTTTGCGCTGAAGGGATGTCCCTTCAAGCGGCCGTCTGCGGAGGCAGGCAACTCGTTTGCATGCCAGATGTAGTACATCGCCGAACCGGTCCCCGGACGATAGATGCCGCCGCGGTCGTTCTTGCGTCCCTCGAGGGCGTCAGCCCAGGTCGTGATGAGCCATTTCGCGAGTTCATCGACAGAGGCGTCGGCATTGCCCATCTTGGGCGCATTGCGCGCGGCGGCGAGAATCTCGGGACGCCCCGCAAAGTCCGTGTCCATCAGATTCACGAGTTCATCCATCGTGACGAGCTTCTTCTCGAAGACGAGTTCACGCACGGACGCGAGCGAGTCGACAGCGACGGCAATGCCCGTTCCGTGGATGCCAAAGTTGTTGTACTTTGCCCCCTTGCAGATGTCACGGGCCTTTTCAATGCAGCCAGTGGAGATCACCGAGACGAATGGCCCCGGGAAGACCTCGACGTGCTTGTACTTTTCCTGGAGAAGGTCGCACTGGTGGACGATCTCAGCCTTCATCTTTGACTGGAGCTCGGCGAAGGAATCCGCACCCGTTCGCATAACGGTATCGAGGCAGCGCGGCATCGATACGCCATCGATGTTGTTGATGTCCATGCCGCAGCCTGGCACAAGGAACTCCCAGCAGGCGGCGACGGAATAGTCGCGGGCATCCTCAAGCTCATATCCCCACTTCACAAGAGCCGGGATGACGACGTCGTCGTTCGCATACTGCGGGAAGCCGAGGCCCGCCTTCGTCAGCTCGGTGCCGAGTTCGTAGATTTCCTTCGGCGTGTTCTTGTCCACGCGCAGGTTGATCTTCGGATCGACCAGCTTGAGCTCGCCGCAGGCCTTCATGGCAAGACGGGAGAGTCTATTGAATGCAGGCTTACCGTCCCGAGTGCAGCCACCCAGCATCACGGACTGTCCGTTGTCGCCCTGCTGCACGCCGATGTAGAGGTCGCTGTCGCGATTGCAGGCGATGAAGAACTCCTCGAGTTCCTCGAGCGCGGTTTCCTCCGTGAGACGTCCCTCCGCGAGATCGGCTTCAAGATAGGGTAGCAGGTACTGGTCGATGCGACCAAGGCCGCAGTGGTATTCGCCCTCGCACCACAGGCAGTAGTGAAGAATACGGAGCGCCTGAAGGGCCTCGTGGAACGTACGCGCACCCTTTGCCGGCACCTGGGCCAGCGTCTCAGCAACCTTTGTCAATCCCTGCTTCTCGGCGGCCTCTCGATAGCGCTCGGCAAGTTCCATAACGGCGATGGTTGAAAGACGGGCGTTTGTGATGAACGCGACGCCCTCGTCGTCTCCTTCGGAGCGACACTTGGCGATGCGGGCATCCATGTCCCGGAGACGCGCCATCAGGCCATCGCGGATTGTCGGTCCAAAATCCGCCGTGAGATTGAACACCACACCCTTTTCGCCATACGCAATGCCCTTCGCTTTGTTCGCGGCGATTTCTGCATCGGAATGGAGATCGGGGATCTGCTTGACCGTGCGGAGGAACGCGATCGTCTCGCCCTCCATAAAGGCTGGCTGCTCGGCCTTGAGCATTTCGACGAGACCCATGCGTGCACGCGTCGAGTCGTCCACGCCGTTCGCGATGAAGCCGTCCAGCAAAGGCTTCCAATCCATGTCACGGCGGAATTTCCTCTGTACTTTGTTGAAAGTCTCATCCAGCAGATTCTTGATTCTGTCGGTCATCTTGCACCTCGGGCCATAAAAGTTTAAAACTGTTGTTCCAACGCGGGGAAACGATCATAAGTATAGCAAAAATAGGCTCATTTGAGCCATTCCGAGACCTTCTTGTAGTCAAAGGGTGGTTCACCGTACAGGCAGACGTTGCGTCGCGGCGCATTCTCAAACGTATATTCAATGACAAGCGCGCCCTGCCCCGCCAATGCAGGATCGTCCATCAACCGAGCCGTCGCATTGGCGCCAATCGAAACCATACCCTCAAAAAGGACCTTCTTCGACTCGGCATCCATCACCTTAACGCTTCCCTTCACCGGGTAGAGTCGGTCATTGACGGCATAGATGCCTCGCAAGTAGCCGTCGCAGAGATGGACAAGCTGGGGCTGCTGGATGGACTTGAGCGTCTCGTAGGCGCGCTTCTTGCCGAAATAGTAGTCCACCACGCCGTCGGAGAGAATCGGCCAACCATCTCGGAGATTCCACCAGAGCATGCCCCACGTGCGCCCCTTGCGGCAACGGAACGCCGCCACCCAGCATTTGAGAGCCTCCGCCTGGTAGATCTGCGACTGGTCGACGTAGGTCTCCAAATCGTCCGAAATCGAACCGAAGAACCGCTTCACCTGGTGGGACATCAGCGCATTGCGGCCATTTGCGTAGCTGTTCTGGTCCAAATAGGACGACACCGCCTTGCAGCGCCATTCAGCGTTGAACTTGAACTTGTCCGCCTTGTCTGGCCACGGATAGAGCCCCTCGGGCGTCATCATCCGCTTGAGCGAGGCGTAGTTGGGGCACCCGTGAACGCCCGTTTCGCTCACGAAAGTGCAGACGGAATTCGTCCAGAACGGTCCTTTGAAGTACTGCGCGCGAGGGCCCCAGAGATGGTCCTGCGAGAGAATCCGTCTTTCGCTTCCGCGGTTCGCGCCGGGAATCTTCGCGGCGAGGGCCGCTGCCTCCGCGTCCCAGAGCGGCGACGAAGCGAGATACGGCGTAAAGGGATCGAATTCACGCAGGACCCGTGGAAGCACTTCACGGCTGATTCGCTCCTCGTCGGGATTCGGCGCCCACTCCCCCCAGGATCCCGCCATGGAGCGGTCGATTTCGTTGTTGCCGCACCAGAGCGCGAGCGAAGGACGCCACCGCAGGCGCTTCACCACGGCCGTCGCCTCCGTCTCGATCGCCTGTGCGAAGTCGTCGCGCTGGACCGGCTGGATGTTGCCCATGGAGAAGTCCTGCCACACGAGGATGCCGTTCGCGTCGCAGAAATCGAAGAACGCGTCGTCCTCGTAGACGCCACCGCCCCAGCTGCGGACCATATTGCAGTTCAAGTCGACCAGCATTTCGCAGCACTTCCGCACATGCTCGCGATCATGGGCGTGCTGGGCATCCATCGGCGTGATATCGCATCCATGCATGTAGATGGGCTCGCCGTTGACGATGAAACGGAACGTGCCCGAATGGTCGTCGCCGAGATAGTTTTCGCGTTCGAGACGGATCGTGCGCAAGCCGACTTTCCGCACATCGGTCGCCAGCACGCGTCCGTCTTCGTCCACAAACTCGGCCTTCGC
This sequence comes from bacterium, assembly GCA_030537465.1. Lineage (GTDB taxonomy): Bacteria > Verrucomicrobiota > Kiritimatiellia > RFP12 > UBA1067 > RUG572. Next base: position 4,530 of record JAUNMP010000214.1, on the reverse strand, counting down.
TTCGTAGAGTGCGCTCTCGCCCGCATCGCGCGGCCACCAGAGGTCGGCATTCCGGACCGAACGATAGTTGGCACGTGTCTGGTAGAAATGGATGACGTTCTCGAAACGATCGGCCACCTTTCCGTTGCGCGAGAGAGTAAAGCGGAGTTTCGCCCGATGCAGATACCGCCAGGGAGCCGTGATTTGATAGTCGACCAGATATTGGGCGGTCCGCGCCTTTGCATCCACCTGTCGCACGAAGAAGTTGAACCCATCGAAACGGACGGCAGGAAGATTGCGTAGCGTCACACTCTTCCAGATCCCGCTCGAAACAAGGCGTGGCATGATGTCCCAGCCAAACGAATGCTGTGCCTTGCGGACGTATTCGCCATCCGTCCCTCCGATGCGGTTGCGACCAAGGACGCCCAGCTCGCCCGAGCCGAGAATCGATCTGATGTGCACGACCAGCTTGTTCTCGGATTTCAGCTTTCCCGTCACATTGAAGGACACAGGGATGAACATGTTGTCGGACGTCCCGAGCCGTTCGCCGTTCAGAAAGTATTCCGCCCGTGTGTCGACACCGTCGAACTGAAGGATCTGGCAGCCCCCCTGTTCGGGCAATACTCCGGAGAACGTCCGCTCATACTTCCATTCGTACTGCTCAGCCGGCAAATGGACGAAGACATTTGTTCCCACCTTCGGATCTGGCAGTACGCCCGCCTTGACCAGCGCTTCGTTCGTGTCGCCAGGGACAGGTGCCTCTAGGATGGTCCACTCCCCCCCCTCCTGTTGATGACGATAGGAAAGCTTCCAGATTCCGTTCAATGAGATGTCGGAAGCAGAGAGACGGACTGCGCATGCGACAACCAGGCACCCGAAACAGACTTTTTTAAGATTTTCCATCATCCCAGCACTCTACTTGTTATGAATCAAGATGCGTCCAGAGCCCTCCGGTTTTTCGTAGGAGACTGGATAGTTTGCAAGCGAGGCAAGCGGGGACGTCCCCGAGCGCAGATGCGGGACCCCATCGGCTGAAACCGCGAAGGCCTTGGCGTACTCGGCAAGGACAAGGTAGTCCGTGCAGATTGCGTTGTTGACGACCTTTGCACCGCGGAACATGGAAAAGCCGTCACCACCCTCAACTAGCGTGAAGGCGTTCCCGACCACGCGGTAGACGGAGTTGAGGTCGAGTTCGTTCCACTGTGCGGTCCTGATGTCATAGACCTTGACGTCGTGGACGCGGTAGACGTCGTTCGTTGGACCGGCTGTCCAACTCCCCGAAGCGTCGACGCGTAACGAGGGCTTGACCCCGATGTCGATGGCGTAGCGCAGCCCGGCAACCTGCAGAAAACCGCCGCTTTCCCCTTCGCCGACAACCTGCGCCCCGAACTCGAGCGCCTCGAGAACCTGACGCCCCGTTGCCTCGACGACGCCGACATCACCCGCAAACGGCTGGACGGTCCGCATCGCCTTGAGTGTGACGTCGCCGGCGGGGATGTCCGCTCGGACATTGCCACCGTTCATCAGCGCGAAGTCGCAGGCGAGTCCCGCCTTTTCGTTCGCATACCAGAGCGCGGCATCTGCGGCGAAATCGCCGGCGCCACAGCCTTGCGAACGGGCGAGGCGCCTCGTCGTGCCAGGAGCATAGGCGCACAATGCGGTGTCGGCAATGGCAATGCGGACGCCCAGCTGTTTTTCGACGTCAGCGGCAAGCCTCTTCTCCAGTGCGACGACCTTCTGGTCCTTGTCGCCGCGTGGATAGATCGTTCCCGCCGCGACGCACTTCCCATTCTCGAGGGTGAGGAATCCCAGCACGCCCAGATAGCTGCCGCTCTGAGTGAGGACAACATCCCTGCCAGCCGCGTTTCGTACAAGGCGTCCCGTATATTCGGAATGGGAATGGCCGTCCACAAAGGCGATGAAGTTCGTCGTATGCGCAATCACGTCCGTCGACATGTAGTTGGCGGATTCCGGCGATACGCCGAGATGCCCGAGCACAACGACATAATCGGAGACTTTGGCGGCATCGTTGACGGCGCTCTGCACGGCCGCGTAAAGCTCTTCGCCTCGCTTTCCCGCGATGAAATCCCACGCACGGTATGTTCCCGTTGGATCCAGGAACGTCGAGGGCTTGGCCGAGACCAGCGCCGTCGGCGTCGTCACTCCAACGAAACCGACTCGCACATCCCCATTTGTCACCACGACATAGGGTTGAAGAAGCAGTTTGCCAGGGTCGTCTGCGGACTTCCTCTGCAGGAAATTGCAGCTCGTGTTCTTGAATGCGCTGAGTTGAAGATTGCGCAGCATCGCAGGAATGCCGTAGTCGAACTCATGGTTGCCGAGTGTCGCCACATCATAGCCGGCGGCGTTCATAATCTCGATGACTGTCCTGCCCTCGTCGAAGCCACCCAGGGCCGTACCCTGGACATAGTCTCCCGCATCGCAGAGGATGACTTTTTCACCCTGGGCGACCAGACGGGCCTTCTCTGCCGAGATCTCGGAGAAGGCAACGCTGCCATCGTCGACATGGGCATGCGTGTCATTGGTGTGGAGGATCGTCACGCGACCGGGAGCTGCTTGGACCGACAGGGAAAAAAGGACGGCTAGCGAGGACCAGAAGAATTTGCTCATTTTATTTATTTCCGTATTCGCGAACGTTGGTTGCCGAATCTGCTCGGAAGCCTCCGGATTCTGGAAGTAGTTTGTAGGGAGGTTTCCCATCGTAGACGACCTTGTTGTTCCGAAGCGTCAGTTGATCCCCGTTGAAGGCATACCACAGATAGCCTCGGGGATTGACGAAGGTATTGTTCTCCACGAGAATGTTGTTGACCACGTCCTTGCAGGGGATTACATCGGCCGAGGCTCCCTTCGCGAGACGAGCTTCAACATCGGCCTTTAGACGGGGATCTCGGATGGGCATGGTTCCCTTTTCAGGCCAGCCGAGGTGGTTCGGAACGCGCACTCCCGTGAAGATCTGACTGGAAACGCCATTGACAGTATAGAAGTCCGCACAGTTCGAAAAGGTGTTTCCCCTTACGACCACATTCGTGCATCCCGTCCCCTCGCACCAGACGTTGTAGGTATAGCATGTCTGGAAACGGAGCGGCGAGCCGAGCGTGTCCTTGAAGGTGCAGCCCTCAAAGGTGACGTTCGAGGCGAGAATCAGGTTTCTCGCCCATGGAGTGGCGTGGAAGAGGCAGTCCCTGAACAACAGGTTCTCTGTTGAGTACATGCGGTTGTAGAGCACGAAGAAGAGACCTGTCTGCGGCGGCAGCGGGCGATCGAACGTAAAGGTGCCGGCATCCATGGCGATGATCCTTCCGCGCCAGCCGGTGATGGCGTAGTCTTCCTGCCGGAGTTCGATTTCCGCACCGACCCTTGCGGCAAGGTAGCCGGTCCCGAAGTTGTTCACCACCTGGACACGGTTCGAGGCGATTGTCCGAGCTATGGTCGTGCAGTCATGGAAGTTGACGGAGTCGTCGTTGTGCATTGCCCACTCGCAGCCAAGCAGCTTCACATACCCGCCGCAGCGCCCCACGTGGGTTCCATCGGATGTCGCGGTGACGCTCCGTGGGTAGGCCCCTCCCGCTCCTGCCGCACGTACTTCCTCGGGCGTCGGCGGCGCAAGGCGAAACCCCTCGAGCTGTGTGAACTTCTGCGTACCACCTACGCCGAGACCATGTCCGCGCGTGCTCCACAGGTGGAAGTTCTTCAGCGTGAAGTGCGTGTTCGAACTGAGGGCGACGCCGCCGAGGCCATAATAGTAGTGGCAGACGTTGAACATGCCGCCCACATCGAAGGCCCCAACGACGCCCCGATTGGCGCGTGGCGTGAACCGAGCCTCGGCGTCTTTGAACTGAGGACGATTCGGCTGCTTGACGTAGACCCAGACGCGCAGTCGCGTAGGCGACAGCCATTCATTGCGGCACCCGAAGTGGCCTGGGCTCATACCGCAATAGCACCGTGCTCCGCCACCTTCAAGCCGCGCATTGTCGCGAGCCTCGTTCATCGGCTGAATGAGTTGGATGGGCACCGGATTCGGATAGAGCGGGTAGCGATCCATGTCGGGAATCTCGAAGTCCACATAGGACTCGTTGTCCCGTTCGTCGATGTGCTTGTTCACGCACCGCGCGAAGAACCCCAGCGGATGCTTTGCCCAGTCCCAGTCCATTCGGACATTCTCGACGCGGACGCGCGTGCAGTTCCGGACGGCGAAACTGGGACCAGCCCCGACAGGACCTCCTTCATTCGCGTCCCAGTCTCTGGGATGCTTCCGCCAGAAGACGAGCAGCGCATTGCACCCATCAACGACGCAGTCCTCGAGACCATCGAGTTCAACGCCGAGCGCCCCCTCGCAGGCATAGGTTCCCGGAGCCAGCTCAAGTCGATCAGCCTTGACCCGCCTGCATTCGGCAACCGCACGATTGATTGCCGCAGCATTGTCCCTGTTCGTGGCGGAAAAACCGAAATCCACCGCCTTCACGACCAATCCGCCATGCGGCCGAGGCTGCTCGACGGTGAAATCGGGACATCCCGTCGGCTCTGCAAGGA
>JAUNMP010000213.1 GCA_030537465.1 bacterium | reverse complement strand
CGGCGGCCTTCGATTCATTTTCGCATAACCCTACAGGGTTGGGAAAGTTCTATTCAAAGCTTCCCGTGCCGCCCCCGCCTTCAAGGTCTGAGCCCCCGGCATCAGCTGACGCCCCATTGCAGAGACGTCGAAGTGGTCCTTCCAGCAGACCCAGCGGAACCCGTGCTCCAGCAGGCCTCGCAGCAGTCGCATCTTCTCGGGAGCGAACGCATAGGAGGTTCCCCGCAATTCGTTCGCGAGGCGCACCATGTTCATCACATAGCTCAACCCGTAGTTTCCAAACTGCGGTTGGCGTCCATGCTGATGGAAGCACCAGTCGGACCTGATTCCCTCGTTGTCGGAGAGGAAAATCTCTCCTGCGATGGCATCCACCGCCGTGCGGGCCTCGGCGGATTGTCCTCGAGGAGCGCCCGCATCAGTCGAATCCGTTCGAGCCAGACGTGGTTCTGCCCCGTCCTGCACCTCGACGCATCGGCTCGCTTCATAATCCGTGACACCCCCGCCCGCTCCTTGGAACTCAACGGCTCCGTGAACAGAACGCAGGCCTCGCCCAGATACTGCGGCACCCCAATTTCGTTCCACCACCAGTTCGTGTTCTGAGGATCCTGTGCCAGCCACCATCCCAGCACGCGGTGGAAGGCTTCGACGACCCTGGGGTCGGGCGAAACACGCGTTCGATAGATTTCCTCCGCCAATCGCCGCAACGGCAACAGATGGCCAACCGCCACCGGCCAATACCCCCGCTCGTTCGTCACATAGTCGACCCCCGCCAGGGTTCCATCTTTTCCGAGTCTCTCCAGGAGCGCCGGGATGGAGTTGTCCTTCTGGGAATAAAGCTTTCCGACAATTGTCGGAGTGCCCCCCAGCGATTCGCGTGCCCGGAACTGCTCGCGGACCTTTCCGAGGTCGTGGGAGAGAAGCGTCGAACAGACAAAGCCCAGACAAATTGCAATAAGTCCCCGCATCTTACTTCCCGTTTTCAAATTGAACGACATTTTCGACCTTCTCGCGGCGTCCCGTCACACGCGGACACGTCACGTTCGCAAGCCGGATGTTTCTTGGCGGCAGTTGGGGATCTCCGGCAAAGCGGATGAAGTCGCGGCATTCGCCTATTTGAACATCGGAGATGGACACGTTCTCGATCCGGGTCACGACATTCGTCTCGCGGGACGGGATGTCCTTGTACTGGTACTCGATGTCGGTGGCGATCTCGAAACCGATCTTCGCCTTCCCACACGTCACGTGGTCAAATGTGACACCTTCCACAAAGGCCCCCTTCCGTCGGCTCGTCTTGATCTGGAAGAGCCGCCCCACCTCGTCGACCGTGCAGTCGTGGAGATGGATGTTGCGCACGCCTCCCGACACCTCGCTGCCCACCCCCAACAGCGTGAGGCCATTCACCAGATGACAGTTCCGGACCTCGACGTTCTCAACCGGAATGCCGCGCCGACGACCGTCGCGGTCGCGTCCTGACTTGATCACGAACCCATCGTCCCCCTGGTCAAGATGGCAGTTCTCGATCAACACGTTCCGCGAGCACTCGACGTCGATGCCGTCGTTGTTGAACCCCCGCGCCTGGATGTCGAGCCCCTTGACCGTCACGTTCTCGCACTGAAGAAAGTGGACGCACCACAGCGGACTCTCCCGAATGCGGAATCCTTCCAGCCGAATGTTCCCGCACTGGTTGAAGAGCATCAACTGCGGACGCAGGTTCGACTCCTCGATCTTCGTCATGTCGCGTTCGGCCACCGGCAGATCAGCGTCCGCCCACTGATACAGCTGGCAGAGCGCCGCCATGTGTTTCGCCGTACGCGGTTTCACCGCCCATTTCGTCCAGGTCCCCATCTGCGGCGCGAGCGTCCCCGCCCCCGTCACGGCGACGTTCGTGCAGCCGAACGCGTAGACGAGTGGCGAATAGTTCATGCACTCGAGTCCGCCCCACGACGACCGAACCACGGGCAGGTAGTCCGCCGGATTGTCCGTGAACGACAATGTCGCACCCTCCTCCAGATGCAGCTCGACATTGCTCCTCAGATGAATCGGTCCCGTCACCCACGTTCCTTTCGGCACATTCACCCGTCCCCCGCCGGCTTTCGCCGCGGCGTCGATCGCCGCCGCAAACGCCTTCGTGCAGACAGAACCGTCCGCCTGCGCGCCATACGCCGCCACGCCGAAAGTCCGCAGTCTTGACGACACGTCGACCTGCGCCAAACCAGTCAAGCAGACACCCAATGTGACCCAAAGCCACACCATCTGTTTTGAAAAGGACATTCCAAACCACCTTCCTTCATTCATTCAGCGCAGTAGTGTAGCATTCCCGATTTCACCATGTCAAATGCCCCTGCCCCAGTTCGCTTGATTCGTTCCCGTTTTCGTGCTATTATTGCCGCCTATGAACAATTTTGGACTTGCGTCTCTTCTTTTCGGCATGACCTGTCTGGCGCAGACGGCCTCGGGCGCCGTCGTCTACCTTGAGAACAGCCGTCTGAAGGCCGGCATCGAAACGCGCGGCGGCGTCCTCACGTACTTTGAGGACAAGCTCGACGGTGACGCCTCCGTCGGCAACATGGTCCAGGCGTCGGCCGTGCAGCCCGTTTTTCGCGACGCCGAGGGCACGCTCGTCCCCGGCGGCACGTCCGCCACCTCGAGCAAATCCTCGGATGGAATGACCCTCACCTGCCGTTGCACGCCAACCATCGCCGAAACCGGTGCCGCGGGGAAGGCCACGCTTGAGATCATCTATACGCTTCATGCGGACTACCTGGAAGTCCGTGGCACGTTCACCGACAAGTCCGGCCGCACCCATGGCGCCAGCCACCAGGAGCTGCCCGCCTTCTACACGATTTCCCATCTCTCGCGCTTCACCTGCTGCCTCGACGCGTCCGCCTGGACCGGCGCCCCGCTGACGGTCAAGGACAGCCCACCCTTCTGGGGAGGCAACGGAGATGCCTACCTGCACCCCGAATCCGAGGAGACGTGGTGCGCCTGGACCTCGCCGGAGACGGGACGCGGCATCGGCCTCTTTCGTCCAGGCGCGGATTTCCTGCTGATGGGCCGCGACCCCCAGAACGGAAACTCGAAGACTCCCTCGAACAGCTCCCGCAGCTACGCCGCGGCGCTTGCGGCCGAGGCGATCCCGAAAAATGGCACTCGGACGTTCGCCTATTATCTTGCCGCAGGAGACGTCACGTCCCTCCGCGATCTCTTCGCCGACATCCGTTTCGGCACGGCAGACGGCGGCTATGTGGGACGCGGCCGCGTCAAAATCGCCCAGGGAGGTGAAAAGCCGGCTCGGTTTGCGTCATTCGACCCCGCACGCGGCACCCTGGATCTTGCGGCGCGCGTCGTCGCCGCAAATGGCGCCACGTCTTCCGAAGACTTCGTTCTCGTCTGCCGGACCGACCTGACAGATCCCGCCACGGAGATGAAGCTGCCCGTCCGCCTCGACGTGCCGGCCATCGGCGAGAACACGCTCGCCGCGCTGAGCCTCGCCCTTCCGGATCCGCCGCCGTCTTCACTTTTCGTCACCGGCGTGGCCGAGGTGTCGACTGCGGACATCGAGCAGCGCTACATCCAGGACGGCTTCCCCGCCTCCTACGCGTCGCGCCTCGCCGCCCTTCACGCCCAGCATCCCTCCTGGACCTTCGAGCCGATCATCGTCCACGACATGACCTGGGACGCCGTCGTGGACAAGGAATGCACCCCCGCCTGGAATCTCGTCGTCTACAGCACCTGGGCCGCACAGCCCTGGACCTCGCTTGGCACGGCAAACTACACGCCCTACTACGATCCGTCGATGAAGGCCTACGACTCGGGTTCCTTCTATCAGGCGAGCCGTGCGGCCATCGCCTACTTCATGGATCCGCGCAACTTCCTGAACGACACCGAGATCTTCATGTTCGAGACGCTGGGCTACAACGACGCCGCACACACCGTCTCGGCCATCGACACGGCGCTCACGGGTTCGTTCATGAAGAACGCCACCCACGACGGCGGCGCCGAAACATTCGCGGCCCTGCTGCGACGCCTCGGCGCACAGTACAACACCAGTCCGGTCTTCCTCGCGGGGCGTCTCCTGCAGGAACAGGGGAATGGGACCGTGCAGGCCCGCGGCACGATCGGCACGTCCCTCATGGAGCTCTACAACGACGCAGACGGCGTCGTGGGGTCGTCCAGCATCTGGGGCTCGAAGTACACCAAGACGAGCGCCAACACCCTTGCCATCGTCGCCAAGGGTGCGGATGCCTACAACGGCTACTACAACTTCTTCAACATCAAGGCCTCCGGCACGGGACTCTTCGAAATCCGCTACAATGCCTATCTCGAAGCCACCGAAGCGGCGACCGTGCAGAGCTATGGCGGACCCTGGAACACCCAGGAGAAGGCCATCGCCGGCGGCACGAAGAAGGTGAAGGAGAATTACATCGACTCCCTCCGCCACACGCGCTATCTGCAGAAGTACAGCGTCTGCCCGGCCAGTTCCAAACGCTGGAGCCAGTATATGCAGAACGTCGGCTCGCCGATCACCGAGGCGCGCGCGACGCGCAAGGCCTATGCTTCGGCCGGCACGCTGGAGGCGCCGTGGAAGTTCCTCATCCCCGTCTACCTCTCAATGCCGGCCCAGCCCTGTCCCGACCCCGCCAACGGCAATTCCGTCTACAGCCCCACGAAGTAGCTTTTAGCTATTAGCTTCCAGCTTTTAGTCTCACTGACATGTAAAACCACAGGCAGGAACTCTAACCTAAAAGCTAACAGCTCCAAGCTAAAAGCTCTAAGCGCCCTACGGCATCTCGACCGAGATCTTGAAGAAGCGGTGGAGAGCATTCGTGGGATATTGCCACTCGCCCGCATCCTCGAGCGCCGTCTTGCCGAGTACGTCCACACATTGACATCTGTAATCAAGATAGGCATGTAAGCCGCCTATTCTTGAAAAGCCATGGATTATGTCAATCCGCCAATTTGGCCAACTTGCTCAGGACGGCGACGCCTTTGGTCGTCCCCTTCTCGTCTGGAGCCTTGGAGGTTTCCATTGTACCGCCGTCCGGGGTTGGTGTCATCAAGATCTTCCCCGTTCCACGATACACGCTGACCAGGCCCTCTCCGTTCACAACCGAACCCAGTAGCGATTTCGAGGAACGCTCCATCGTGAAATCCAGCGAACCGCTCCAGGCCACGGCCATATTGCCGTCGATCTTCACGACATCGTCCTTGAGCTCGAATTCGATCAATTCATCCCGGGGAGAAGCGCTTTCCAGTGCCACGCATCCCGATCCGACCAGCGAGAGATTGAACAAACCCTGCCCGGCAAAAGCGGACGAGAGGTTCTTTCTCATGACCACCGTGTCCGCCACCGTCGACTCGCAGGCGAGAAACATCCCGTCATTCACAACCATCCCACTCGGCCCCCAGTCTTCGACGTTCTCAAGAAGGATGTGCCGGAACGTGGGTTCAAGCATCACATAACCAGTTCCCGTGTAATTCGGCTTGACTGCGCTTTCACCCGTCAGTGCGCCCTTGACGACGCCCTTGAGGAATCCTCCGACGCCTTTGACACCCGTCACGGACTCGACATTTCCGGAGATCCACTGCATGGCGCCGGCCTGCGTCTTGACCGTGTTGCCGGTCAATTCGCACAGCACCTGACGCTTGCGGCAGTTCATCTCATGCATGAAGAACGCCACCTGCGCATTGCCTGGCGCAACACTCAGATCCTTCTGATGCTCGAAGACCGTGAAACAGCCCTTCTTGGCAATTATCTTTAGATTCCCGTTGTCATTTAAATTGCGTACAGTAACCATATCGACCGTCCTTTCATTCAACCTTGATCGTCCCCGCCACCCAGGCTTCCCGAGCAACACTCAAGCGCCCGTAGAAACCTAGATGGACAGAGAATCAATTCTAGTCTTATCAATCGAACTTACGAGCCGACTCCGGCTTTGTGGCAGTGATGCTTAAATGCTTGTCAGGGAGCATCTGTGACAGTGACAACGCCATAGCAACCTCAGCATCACGTTCAAGCATCTTCGAATCATATTTCACACCATTGTCGTTTATATAAGAACGTTCAAAGAGCTTAACTTGGTACCCCTTCGGACAACTATAAGTCCAGGTACACTCCTGAATGGTTCCCCGTCCGGGATCCTTTTTCTCGACTTCCAGATTCAGGCTGGGGAGCCCAGGATAGTTCTTCACAAGAAGTTTCGCGAACTCCTCGCCCGAAAGATCCTTGGCATCGAATAATCTCCCCATCCCTTCCTCATTGAAGTATGTCTCTTTGACATTTCCAGCCTCATCTGTCCAAACAAAACAGACCCCCTTCAATTTATCGTGAGCGACCCCCTTCTGCTTAACTGCAACCTTGATCAAGTTCTTTGGCGGAATCTTTACCTTGTCACTCGGCTTATAGTGTCCACGCGCGTTAAGCCAATTGTTCACGACCTCGTTCTTCGTGACCTCCACTCCATTGGTGTTCTTCAGGACAAGACGGAACCACACAGGAGATCTCACGTCTTCAAGATCATGCTTGAAGAAATACCTTTTGCGGGAATGGTCACTTCCTCCGGTGCTATCACTATATTTACCGAGATTAGTGTCCATCTTTTCAACATACTTACATGCAGCCTCGTATGTCGTAGCGGGGATTGTAAACGTCTCGGTGATTTCTTCAAATCTTTCAACTGGTTCTGCAAGCACGGCCAATTCTACCGTAGCCTTACAATTCTGCACCAAAGTTTCTAACATACTCCCGTACTTTGCGTTGTATCTTCCCCCTTTCAACATGTACTCGAGAAATGTTCTTGCTTTCCTCGTTGACTGAACACCTGTCTTTGAAGCGTCAGGGATTCGAGCGCTTGGCGCAACCGTTGGATCTGGACACCATCCTTCAACCCACTCCGACAAAGCATCGACATAATTCGCTGCGAGTTTTACTTTCTCATCTCTTGTGCTGTCTTTTTTGAAAAGTTCTGGGAAATTACACGCTATTTCCGTTGCTAGATCTTCTTTCTCAATTGGCTTCCCCGCATCGTCTTTGTAAAGGAGACGACAGAAAGCATGCCCTTCGTAGGCCTCAGAAAGTTTAAGCCCCTTATTTCCAAGAATTGAAACCATTTCGCCTCTTCTTGACATTTCAACCAAACCACGCAAACCTTGAATTTTTTCAAAATCAGCGGACGAGATTGAGCCAATCGTGACCAACTGCTTATTGCTCGTTTTAGACGTATCAGATTTCGCTTTTGACGCACGTCTTCCAGGCAACATCCATTCCACTTGATACCCATACACACCTGCTAAAGCGGCCATTGCGGTCGCCAATGTATAGCTTGGTCCAGGGATTGTGGCTTTCCGATGCGATCCCGCCCAATCCAATCGAGGCGTAAATGCGTTTTTATGAAAAAGTTCACCTGCATGTGGATCAGGGATATTACCTTCACAGTCTCTGGCACCCGGTTGATAGATATGCCCATCGACGCTGTTCCAATTCTGGAACGATTCGATATCGGTCTCGGCTTGTTTCACGAGAGCGTCCCAGGCTTTCTTTTCAGCAGCCTTTGTTTCCTCATCCTTTTCGCGTTCAATTCCCTTGCGATAGTCGAGGACTTCCAAATCCTTCTCCGTAGCAACGAGCTTATTACACGCCTCAAGCGCTGCATCTCCTGACATTCTGATCGCAATTCCCTTGACTGCAAGTTCTGTAGGAATGGCTTCATATGCGGCACGCTTGGCAGCCTTCTGGGCCTCCTCGGCAGACTTTCGGGCTAGTTGTTCCTGCTTCTCCAAAAGCAGCTCTGCCTCATTAATGAGAGATGTATTTTCAGTCTTTTCGGCAAGCTCCAGAACTCTCTTGGCACCAGCCACATCTTTCACTTCTTTCATTGCCGAGGTAATTGCAAAACCCTCCTCAGTTGAACATTCCGGCGACTCCGTCGCCT
>JAUNMP010000436.1 GCA_030537465.1 bacterium | reverse complement strand
TGCCGGGGATCAGGGACATCGCGAACTCGACGTCCTTCATGAGCTCTTCCGGCGTACGAGCCTTGCCCGGATAGTTGCCCGTCGTCTGGATGCCACCCGTGGCGCCCGCGTCATTCTCGAAACCGGTGACGTCGTCGCCCTGCCAGCAGTGCATCGAAATCGAGATCTTCTGCAGCGTCTTGATCGCCTTCTCGGTGTCGACGCCCAGCGCGGCGTACTGCTTCTTCGCGGCCTCGTACTGAACCTTGCTCATGTTGTCTCCTTGTGGGGTTAAGGCTAATGCCATGAAAAATTCACGGTTAGTATATCACAAAAAAGCTGTTACGAGTCTGGCGCATTTGCGGAACGCAAATGCGGCATCGGAGCGCCTGTCGTCATCGGGCCATGCCTGCCGGGGTCTTTCCGCCCACGGCCTCGGCGAAGATCGCGGCGCGCGGCCAGGTCTTCTGGTGCAGAATCGGTCCCGTCCGCGTGCCTTCCGACCAGCAACAGCACTCGGCGCCGAGAATATGTTTCTTAAGGTCCTCGGGGAATCCCGCGCCTGGGCGGAACGCGCGGACGGATTCCGGTGTGATGTAGCTTTGGTACTTCGAGACGGGACGGCGATATTCGCCCGGATCGTCCGGCCCAGCAGGAATGGAGAAGTAGGTACGATCGATCGGCGAGACGACGACGTCGAATCCCCTGCGGGCGGCCGCAATCGCCGGCGGCTCGGCCACGCCCTCACGCCTGTGGCTGGAGACGGTCCGCCAGCTCTGCACAATGACGTTCGTCGGGCAGCCTTCTCCCTCGAGGATCTCGTCCCAGCCCATGGCACGGCGTCCCTTGGCGGCAAGATAGTTCGCGAAATGATGCGTCACCCACGCCTGAAGATCCTTCTCGCCCTTGAGCCCGAGCGACTGAATACGTGCCTGGCACTTGGGACACGCCTTCCACCGCTTCTTCGGGCACTCGTCTCCGCCAATGTGGATGACCTCGCCCGGGAACAGCGCGCAGACTTCATCGAAGACCTGTTCCAGGAAACGGATGGCCGCATCATTGCCCGCGCAAAGCACGTCGTCCTGAACGCCCATGGGAATCAGATCCGTCGGCTCGACCTTGCCCGTACAGGAGAATTCAGGATGGGCCGCGAGCAGAGCCTTGATGTGTCCTGGCAACTCGATTTCGGGGACAACGGCGATGTTCCGCGCGGCCGCGTACTGCAGGATCTCGCGGACATCATCCTGCGTGTAGAAAAACGGCCCATAGGTCTTGCCGTCGGAGTCGTTCTCGGTATGGACCTTTGGAGACCCCGGGCGCACAGCGCCAATACGCGTCAGTTCGGGGAAGCGCTTGATTTCCAGACGCCACCCCTGGTCCTCCGTCAGATGCCAGTGAAAGACGTTCAAGCCGCAGACCGCCATACGGTCCAGCGTCTCCTTGACCACCTGCTTGCCGAAGAAAAACCGCCCCTCGTCCAGCATCAGGCCCCGCCAGGGATAGCCCCCGAACGCGGACAGGCAGCAGAAAGCGACAGTACAAAAAATTCTTTTCATGTACCCCTCATCGCC
>JAUNMP010000212.1 GCA_030537465.1 bacterium | reverse complement strand
GCGTCAGCTACTTCGACGCGGCGGCGGAGGGGTTCTTCCACGGGCTCACGCTCGGATTCCTCGCAGCCCTGCGCAGGCGCTTCCGCGTGCTTTCCAACATCGAATCGGGCGAAGGCCGCTTCGACATCGCGCTGAAGCCGCTCGTCGACGGATTTCCGGCGTTCATCATCGAGGTGAAGAAGGCGGATGGCTCGGGCGACGACCTCAAGGCGCTCGCCCGCGCGGCGCGGGCGCAGATCGACGGCAAGAAGTACGACGCGACCTTCCGCGCGGAGGGTGTCGTCAACATCGAGAAGATCGGCCTCGCCTACTACAAGGACAAGGTCGAGCTCTGCCGCGAGTGATCACGGTCGACTGATGAAATGATGTTAGGAGGTTGAATGATGTATTGGGGAAAATACGTTTTGTCTGCCTTTGCGATTCTGTCGCTTGCAGCTGGGGCGGCGACGAGCCGCATCGAGTTCTCGAAACCGGCGCAGCGGTGGCTGTGGGGCGGATTCGGTTTCCACAACTCGGAAACGACAATGCTGCCGATGATGTCGGAGGAATTCCGCGACCAGCGCGTGCTGAAGACGTTCCGTGAGATTTCGCCGACGTATTCGCGTGTGTTCGCGGGATTCGCCGACTGGACGCAGGAGGCGATGGACCACTTCGCGGACTACTACGACATGACCTTCCGCGGTGCGGGCACGACGCTCTACGTCGTGCCGGGGCGCATGCCGGTGATCACGGAGGATTTCGACGTCGAGGACTACTGCAGGAAGGTCGCCGACCGTCTCGACTATCTCATCAACAAGCGAAAATGCACAAAGCTCCGCTACTACTGCCTCTCCAACGAACTGTCCGTGGGGCCGACCTATGCCTGGTTCTCCCAGCACTGGGACAAGTATGCTGAACTCAACCGGGCGATGCAGCGTGCCTTTGCGGCGAAGGGTCTCGACGTCGGTCTCCAGACGCCCGACTCGTCCGGCTTTACCCGCATGCAGGACATCGACTGGGCGATCACGAACATCAACGAACAGACGGAGGTCTACTGCTGGCACTACTACGATCGGCAGCACGTGCCAGGCGACCTTGCGCTTTATCAGGAACTCTCTACGGCCCTCACCAATCTCGTCAGCAAGTGCCTGCGAAAGGAAAAGCGCCTTTCGCTGGGCGAGTTCGGGTTCACGGGCAAGAACACGCCCTACCACAAGGGCACGATGCGCGACGACGCGCACGACGGTTTCCGTCATCCCGATGGACCGTTCGCCCGCGGCGCGGCGATTTCCCGTGCGGAGATGGGGCTTGCGGCGTTGAACGCGGGGGCGGTCTCGGCCGTCTCCTGGACGATGGTGGACTATCCGGATCCCTTCCTCCGTGAAGACGGCGACACGCCGGCGGAGAAAGGCCGCTATGAGGTGGCGCGGTTCTCGGGGTTCGGGCTGGACGTGCGCTACAACAAGAACGGACTCTTCCGCTGGTGCGACGAGGAACGCGATTACTCGTCCTATCCCGATCTCTATACGATGGGCTATCTGATGAAGCTCTTCCGGAAAGGGGCGCGGGTGCTGCCCTGGACGACGTCCGACCAGATGCTGCGGGCGGGCGGCGTGACGAACCCCGACGGCTCGGCGTCCTTCGCGGTCGTCAACTGGGGCGAGGCGAAGACGGTCGAGCTTGTCATTCCGCATCCGCTCACGCAGCCGCTGCGGGTCTACGAGTATGATTCGGCGAAACCGCCGTACAACGCGTTCAACGATCTCCAGCCGCCGCGGGGAACTGTTGCCGCGGAGAAGGGCGTGGTCAAGGTCTACATCCCCGCGCGGGCGATGCTCTTCCTGACGACCGACTATCGGGATCGGGTTCCCTCCGCCATCACGAAGATCCGCGTGATCAATGGGCGTCTCGGGTGGGCGGCGAACGAGGATCCGGAGCATTGCTATTACCGTGTCTACAAGGACGGGAGGCAGATCGCCTCGACGGTGGCGACAAGCCTGCCCGTCGACGCGGACGAGTCGCATTATGCGGTCAAGTCCGTCGACAAATGGGGCAATGTCCGCCAATGATGGCGAAAGGGGTGCTCATATGAACAACCGGACTTTAACGGCCATTTTTGCGTGTTTGGTTCTGGAAGGTGCTTCGGCGGCAACGTTGTCCGTCCCCAGTGGAGCAACGGAAACGCGGGCGACGGATGGCGTGTTCACGGCGGCGGCGATCAATGGCTCCCTGACCATCTCTTCCGGGGTGACGCTTGTTCCCGGCCCCGTAGCCCTGGGCGAAGGTGCCGTTGTGACGGCCGCTGACGCGGGTCGCTTTGTCGTAACGGGATCGACGGCCTCGGTGACGATTGGCGCTTCGGGCGGCTGTGCGAAGTTCCTCGTCTCGGATCAGACGAAAACGCAGGATGCGAAATCCGAAGACTCGGCAGGCTTTTGGCTGAATCGTCTGACGGTTCCGCAGACCGCAACGCCTCCGGCGGGGGCGGACACGTTGGATGTGTTCGCCCTGGAGCCGGGCGGTGTCGCCGTCCTCAACACCACCGCCATCAACAATACGGCAACGCCGACGCGTTTTCTCTTCCGGGGCGGACAGCTGTGGAAGCACTACAGAGCCAGTAGCGCTTTTGCAACCTGTGCTGCTGGCGCGACGGCGATTTTCGAAGGTTCGGAAGAGTGCCCGATCACCCTGGGTGCGACCTACTGCAAGCCCACGCTACTGTCGGGCGAGGGAACGCTGGTGATGACCGGTGCGTGCGATGTCGTCTTCACGGGGTTGGGAGAACGCGATGCGGTTCCTGCGCCTAGTACGCAGATGCCGGACGCCGAAGTGTCGACGGGTGCGACGAACAATCCCAACCTACCCTGGCTGCGGGTGGCGGGGGATGTCCGCTGGGGCCATTCTGGCAATCTCCGTGTCCAGAAGAATGGCTGGCTTCGTTTGGGACAGACAGATTGCCTGCCGCATGGCCCGCAGACAGGAATCATCTGTCTGGAACAGAAGCCATCTGGGACGGCGCCGGGTTCACGTCTCGACATGAATGGGTATTCGTCGCGTTTGAATGGACTCATTTCGGTCGGTCAGGTCACGAACTTCGCCAATTCGGTGAAAAGCACACTGACCTTTGGCTCCCACGACGACGATGGCGTGCTGTCGGCGAAGATCACGGGCAATATCGACGTAGTCAAGATGGGTGCAGGTACGCTTGTCGTGTCGAATACAGTCATTCCCCAGGTCTTCGAAATCCGCCAGGGGACGGTCCTCGTCAAAGAAGGGGACAATGCGTTGGGAATGCTCCGTCTGAAAGCCGGCGCCACGTTGGTGATCGACGGGGTGGCGGCGCGCTGCGAGTCGCTTGGCAATTTGGGCGGATCCGTTGAATATCGTAATGGTGGTTCGTTGCAGGTACTCAAATCGGGCGATGGAGAGATGCTGATGGAGGTGTCTGAGGTCTCATCCGCCCCCATCCACGTGGCCGGTGGCCGGTTGACGTTCGTGGGAGATGTTTGTACCAATGCCTATTGGCGATTGACCGTCCGTAGATCGCAGTATGCAACGGGATTTGGTGAATTCGCATTGTTCTCCTCTACGAACAAGCTGCCGATCAATTCCTATCCGAAAGACGATTCGCCGCAGAACAAGGGACTCCTG
The DNA here is from genome assembly GCA_030537465.1 of bacterium. Lineage (GTDB taxonomy): Bacteria > Verrucomicrobiota > Kiritimatiellia > RFP12 > UBA1067 > RUG572. The sequence goes on along the minus strand of JAUNMP010000212.1, from coordinate 4,381 downwards.
CCGCAGGACGAGAAGACGCAGGTCGACATTTTGACCACCGGGTTCACCAATTATGTCTATCGCACTTCGACTGACGCCCGAAATTTGCAGAAGGGACGCTTCTCCTTCACGGCGAACTCAAGGTGGACGGAAGGAACGAATGGCCGAATCTGGGGCGATTCCAGGATCATCTTCGACGGCGCACTGGGGGCGCATGTCTTCGAGAGCAAGGAAACGGCGCCGACACAGGGAAATCCGTCCTCCTGGCTTACCTGGACCTTCCGCCTGGCCACTGACAGACCATGCGTCCGGACCTATTCATTCTTCAACAACTACTGGAGCCGCAACAACACGCCGACTAGCTGGTTGCTGGAGACGAGTGCGAATGGTGTGGACTGGATCGTTGCGGACGATCGGGATGGTGTCGCCATTCCATCGTTCTCAAGCGGCAACTACGAGTGGCACAACAATGGTGAGCCGTTCGTTTTGAAACTTGGTCCCTGGAGTGGTGCGAAGGGCGTATTGCCTGAAACTCCTGTCCAGTTGATGCGAATTCCGTGCTGGATTGCTCGCTGATGGCGGAACACCAGCAGTTGTCGAATCTGGTGCTGGACCTGAACCTTGGCGGTGGCACGTTTGTGAACGTCGCGCTGACCGAAACAGGAACGATGGATCTGCGGAATGTGCCTTCCGCGGCCAGCCTGTCCAACTACGTGCTTCCGTTCCGATTTGAGAACTCGGTCACGGCGGGATCGCTGACTCAGTGGCAGGTCCGGGTCAACGGCGAGACATCCGCGCTGAAGATCGCCTGGGATGTCGAGGGACGTCTCTGGCTGCCCGCCCGCGGAACGCTGATGCTGTTCCGCTGAAAGACATCCATACGGACATTTAAACACGGACCGACACCAGTTGTTTGTGGTAAACTGTCCCCAAGCAATTTTCAACAACAAAGAGGTCATTGACGATGAAGTTTCCCGTTCTTCTGTTTTCGCTCGCATGCGCGGTGTCCACGTTCGCCGCGAACATTGTCCTGATCGGCGACTCGACGCTGGCGCCGCGCACCGACAAGGTGAAGCTCGGCAGCTGGGGTGATGCGCTGAAGGCGTCGATGGTCGACGGCAACGGCGTCGTGAACTGCGCAGTTGGCGGGCGTACGGTTCGGACGACGCTGCCGAAGTGGAAGGACTACCTGGGGAAGGTCCAGAAGGGCGACTACGTGATCATCCAGTTCGGCATCAACGACGCCTCGCCCCGGAAACTGGTCGAAGAGGCCGAATTCAAGAAGACGCTCGTCCAGTTCGTGGACGACGTCGTCGCGAAGGGCGCGACGCCGATCCTCTGCGGTCCCGTCTCGAACGGCGGCTATACCAAGAAGGCGAAGCCAGATGCGAAGTTTGTCCAGACCAAGAGCCGCCGCACCTATGCGGACTACACGAAGCAGGTCGCGGACGAGAAGAAGCTCGCCTTCGTCGACATGACGGCCCTGACGGGCGCGGAGCTCGAGAAGCGCGGCAAGGACGAGGCGCTCGCGCTCTTCACGGGCGACACGACGAAGAAGGACGACAAGGGCGTCGAGAAGCCGATCTTCGACACCTGCCATCCGAACAAGGCCGGCGCGAAGCGCTTTGCCGAGCTCTTCATTGCCGACGTCAAGACCCGCAAGCTCCCCGTCGCCGAACTTTTCAAATAAGGGAAGAGGTGGTTGGCATGAAGAAGGCAACATTTTCATTGATGCTGCTGGCGGGCGCGTTCTGCCTGGTGGAGCCGGCGATGGCACGGCCGGCCGCGCCGAAGAGCGCGGTGTTCGACGAGGGAGGGTTCTTCGTCGGCTGCAACTACTGGGCGAGCCATGCGGGCATGTACATGTGGCGGAACTGGGACGGGAAGCAGGTCGAGCGGGACCTGGACGATCTCGCGTCCTGCGGCATGACGGTGCTGCGCGTGTTTCCGCTGTGGCCGGATTTCCAGCCGTTGACCGGGGAATTCGGCGGGGGTGGATCCTTCCGCGGGTTCGCGCAGGCGGGTGGTCCGCTGAAGAACGAGGCGGCCGTGGACGACGTGATGATCGAACGTTTCCGTTTCCTGTGCGACGCGGCGGAGAAAAGGGGCATCAAGCTCGTCGTCGGACTGGTGACAGGCTGGATGAGCGGACGCCTTTTCGTGCCACCGGCGCTGGAGCGCAAGAACGTGTTGACGGACGCCGAGGCGGTCATGTGGCAGGTTCGCTTCGTGCGGTACTTCGTCAACGCGTTGAAGGACCATCCCGCAATCGCGGGATGGGACCTCGGCAACGAGTGCAACTGCATGGGCGGGGCCTCTGCGGCGGAGTTCTGGTGCTGGATGCACCAGGTCTCGTCCGAGATCCGCCTGGCGGATCCGACGCGTCCCGTCGTGAGCGGCATGCACTCGCTGAAGACGACCAACGCCCAGGCGAACATGCGCCAGCAGGGCGAACTGATGGACATCCTGACGACGCATCCCTATCCGCTGTGGACGCCGAACTGCAACACAGAGCCGTTCGACACGATCCGCAATGGCTGCCACGCAGCCTGCGAGTCGACGATGTACGCTGATCTGGCGGGGCGGACCTGCTTCGTCGAAGAGGCCGGGTCGATGGGCCCCGGCATCGTCTCGGAGGAACGCGCCGCCGCGTCGATGCGCATGGCGCTCTACAGCTGCTGGGCGGCGGGTCTGCCGGGCTATTGCTGGTGGTGCGCGTATGACCAGAACAAGCTGGCCTTTGCTCCGTATGACTGGACGGCGATCGAACGCGAGCTGGGGCTCTTCAAGGACAATGGACAGCCGAAGCCGACGGCGCTCGTCCTGAAGGACTTTGCCGCCTTCCTGAAGACGCTGCCGTTCAAGAGGCTTCCCGCCCGCCAGGTGGACGCCGTTGTTGTGGTGACGGAGCGTGAGGACTGCTGGCCGGTGGCCCAGGGGGCATGGCTGCTGGCGCGCAAGGCCGGCTTCGACGTCCGCTACGCCCGGGCGGAGGATCCTCTCCCCGAGGCGAAATTCTACATACTGCCTTCCGGAACGGGGTACGAGACCTATACGCGCGCCGCGTTCGAGCGTGTGGTGGAGAAGGCGAAGGCGGGTGCGACGGTGCTGGTGACGCTGGGGTCGGGGGCTGTTCTTTCCGGTCTGCGCGAGACGGTCGGCGTCAAGACCGAGAACCACTACCGGTCCCAGAACACGGCGGTCGTCAAGATCGGTGGACGTGAGTTCAGCGTGTGGGAACCCTATCGGCGCATTCTGACGGCGGAAACGGCCCAGGTCGTCGCAAAGGACGGGTCCGGCAACCCGATGCTGACCGTCAACACGCTCGGGAAGGGCAAGGTCGTCTACTTCAATGCGGCGATCGAGCGGGCGGCCCCGTTGGATGCCTGGCCGGTGTACGCCCATGCGGCGAAAGTCGCCGGGGTGGTCCGCAAGGTCACGCGCACGAATCCGCTCCTTGGCGTCACGGAGCATCCGACGGCGGATGGACACACGATCGTCGTTGCCGTCAACTACTCGCCGGCGGCGCTGACCGACACGATCACGATCTCCGGTTCGCTCGGCACGGTCTGGCGCGGCGCCGTGACGGCCGATTCGATCCGTCTTGAGCCGAACGAGGCGGCCGTCTTCGAAATCCGCTGAACGCGGGAAGAACGAGGAGGAGTGGAAAGATGCAAAGGCTTTTATTCATGCTGTCCCTTGTCGCCGCGGTGGCCGCATCCGCGGCGACCGACATGGACCACAAGGGCAAGGTGATTGCCACGGTCAAGACGGCGCATGCCGGAGTGGCGGAACTCACGTGCAACGACGTGGGGATGTGGTCCTTCGACCTCAAGGCGTCCGAAGACGCGGGGCGCGACGTGGTGACCATCACCTGCACGGCGCCGAACGACGTGAAGCCGCCGCAGTTCGGCGTGTTCTTCCGCGTGCCCGGCGCAGGGGTGCAGAACGTCTGGACGAGCGACCACTCCCGTGACGGATTCCATCTCTGGCCGCAGCTCTGGTGGGGGTGGGTGTCGCGCTACACCTCCGAGCTCGCGAAGGAGACGCCCATTGCCGTGGGCTTCAACTCCCAGGAGCGCGCGCCCGTGGCGTTGGCTTGTTCAGACGCCTTCAACCAGCTTGTGTTCGGACTCTACGCCGATGACCGGACGTGCGAGATCGTCGGTCGATGCGAGTTCTTCACCAAGCCGACCGCCGCGCGGAAGTCCTACACGGTGTCGGTGATGCTTGACCGGCGCAACGGGCCTTTTGCCGACACGGTGCGCGATTGTTCCGACTGGATCATCGCACGGAACGGGTTCAAGGCGGCACCAGTGCCGGCGGCCGCCCGCGATCCGCTCTATTCCACCTGGTACGCCTACCTGCAGGACGTCCACGACAAGGAGCTCGAGCAGGAGGC